>JAYUFU010000429.1:0-11251 GCA_043738505.1 Fimbriiglobus sp.
TTAGCCCGCCGCGCCAGCAAGGGCCAAACCGCCGTGGCGGACAACCGCAAACGGTGGCACCGCATCGGCCAACGGCCCTTGCTGGCGCGGCGGGCTAACAAGAACACCCGCGCGAACGCCTTCGCAGCTTGCCCGGCTTCCCATTCCGCGACGGAGGGCCACCCCATGCGTGCATTTCTTCCCGCCTTTCTCGGCGTCGCGCGCAAGATTCCCTTCCCCAACGGTATTACTCCCACATGAGCCGAACGCGATCTCGCCCGCTGGAGACGATGGCCGCCGCCGACACCCTCGGCGACGAAGACGGACACGACCCGAAGCGGGACCACGACCGCCGCACCTGGGACGAACGCAAGAAAGGGGGCCGCAAGGCCCAGCAGCTCTGCGAGCAGGTGGCCGACGCCCTGCGGACGATTCTGGCCGGGATGGCCGACGAGGTGCTTCAGAACTTGACGGTGATGACGGTCGCACCGGCCCCGCACACGGGCCGACTGCTGGTGACAGTCGCCGGACCCGCGCCGGCAGACGCCACCGACCGCCCCGCCGTCATCGACGTTCTGGCCGCACTCTCCAAAGCCGCCGGCCGCATCCGCTCCGAAGTGGCGACCTTCGTCCACCGCCGGTACGCACCGGAGTTGACGTTCGCCGTGGTCTGACCACCCCACCCAACGAACCCCCGCGGCACGCGCCGTCGGGGTTCTTTTTGCGCCTGCGGATCGGACTCGGGGCTGTCCGGATCGCGTTCGACAAGCCGGAACGGTCCCGTATCCTAGCCGGTGGAGGGCCGTCGAATGAGCGTCACCGCACCGCCGCTGGAAGACCTGATCGTCTACCCCGACTCGGACGGGCAACCGATGGCCGAGAACACCGTCCAGTACGAGTGGATTGTCCGTATCAAGGGGAACCTGGACGCGGTGTTCCGCGACCGGCCGGACGTGTTCGTCGCCGGCGACAACCTGATTTACCCCGTGAAGGGGCGGAACGACATCCGCGCCGCACCGGACGTGTACGTGGCGTTCGGCCGGCCGAAGGGCGACCGCGGCAGCTTCCAGGTGTGGAAAGAGGGCGGCGTCTTCCCGCAGGTGGTGTTCGAGGTGCTGTCGCCGGGCAACCGCGCCGGCGAGATGGAGCGGAAGCGGACCTTCTACCGCGTCTACGGGGCGGAGGAGTATTACGTTTACGACCCGGACACCGACACCACGACCGGCTGCACCCGCACCGGCAACTCGTTCACCGACATCCCGGCGCTGGACGGGTGGGTCAGTCCCCGACTGGGCGTGCGGTTCGACACCTCCGGATCGGAGTTGCAACTCTTCCGGCCCGACGGCACGCCGTTCCTCACGTTCGACGAATTGGACTTGGCCCGCATCGAGAGCGAGCGGGAGGCCACGCAATCGCGCATCCGGGCTGACGCCGAGCGGATGCGGGCCGACGCGGAACGGTCGCGGGCGGAGTCCGAGAAGCAGCGGGCCGAGTCGGAGAAGACGCGGGCGGACGCGGAACGGTCGCGGGCGGAGTCCGAGAAGCAGCGGGCCGAAATGGAGAAGACGCGGGCCGATGATGCCGTGGCCGTCGCCGCACGGATGGCCGCGAAGTTGCGCGAACTCGGCATCGACCCCGCCATCCTGAGCAACACCCTGCCATGATCGCCCCGCCGCTCGCGCTGCTGTTCGCCGCCGTCGCCTGTGCCGGCAGCCTGTACCTCAGCCTCGGCCTGGGGCTGAAGGCGTGCCCGCTCTGCTTCTACCAGCGGACGTTCGCGTTCGCGCTGGTGGCGGTGCTGGCCGTCGGGCTGTCGATGGGGATGGAAGGGAAGTTGAACCTGCTCGCGCTGCCCCTCGCACTCGGCGGGCTGGGGGTGGCCGCGTTCCACGTCTACCTCGTCACGGTCGGCAAACTCGAATGCCCCGCCGGGATCGGCGGCATCGGCACGGCCCCGCACCAGGCCCTCGCGGCGTTCGTGCTGGTGCTGCTGCCAATCCTTTACGGGCTGTTCGTGGAATCGCCGAGTGAGTGTCTGAAACCGCTGCCCTTGCTAGTGGCGGTCGCGGTCGGCGGGGCGGCGGTGTACGGGTCGATCTCGGCGAACCCGCCGGCGATGAAGGCCACCGCGCCGCTGGGGGATGGCGAGAAACTGGAGACGTGCCGGGTGCCGTTCGCGGGGTGACAGTCAACGGCGGTTGTCCGAAACGAACGACACATCGACCCCGCCGTTCGGGAGAATGTTGAAGGACACGACCAGCCACTCGGTGAACCACATGCGGCGAGTGCCGCCACGCGATTCCCCCAACTCCCCGCCGCGAGCCAGCAACTCGCGGTTCACCATCTCGACGTCTGCCGCCAGCAGGCGCTGCTCCGCGAGCGGAAGTGCGACGTAAATGTCGGCCAGATGGTCGAGGGCCCGCTGTTTCCATCTCACGAACATTTGGTGAGCCTCCGCAGTCGCTCCATCACCTGCTCGACGGAGTAACTCGGCTCGTCCCGTTCGATGCGGTCCAACTCCTCGTCGGTCGGCATCTCCTCGCCGGTGGCGGCGCGGTATCGCTCGGCGAGGTCATCGACGGGCAGCCGGCCGACGAGGTGGTCGCCGACGACCTTGACCTGAATGGTGCCGCCGCCGCCGGCCTTCAGCTGCTCCCACGTTTTCGCATCGACGGTCACGGTGTTCACGGGCGATCCTCCTCGGGGTGCTTCCGACTCATTCTAACCCGCCGCACTCACAGCCACAACTTGACGAGCGCTCGCAGCTTCTCCGGCATCTTCTTCTCCAGCACCCGCAGCACCTCCGTCGGGTGGTAGCGGGTGCTGAAGTGGCCGGCGATCACCAGTTCGTTCTTGAACTGGTCCTGGCGCTCGACGAAGTCGTCCAGGTGCATGTGGCCGAACTTGTGAATCTTGTCCCGCCGGTGGGCGGCGCGGATGAAGCTGAGTTCGGTGATGAGAATCTTCGCGTCGAACGCGGCCGGGCAGGCGTCGAGGCCGGCCGGCGAGGTGTCCCCGGTGTACGCCACCAGCGGCAGCCGCACGCTCCGGGTGATCTCCACGCCGCTGAACTTCAACTCCTTGATCTTCTCGCCCGGCAGCCCGACGTACTCCTCCTTCAACTTGTGCCGCCGCTCCCACACCACGAACCCCCGGCTGGGCACCGTGTGTGCCGTGTCCCAGACGGTGACGACGTGTTCGCGGGAAAGCTCGATCTCCTGCCCGGCCTCGACGCCGATCAGGTTGCACGGCTGCCGGCCGCGGTCGAGCCGCTGGAACACCAGGAGCAACCGCTTCACGTCCTCGACGTTCTCCACCGGGACGTACACGTTCGGCGGCTCCATCTTCATCATCCGCCGGCGGGCGACGTACACCGGCAGGGCGGCGATGTGGTCCAGGTGGGCGTGCGAGATGAACCAGTTCGGCGTGCCCATGAAGTCCCACGGCTGCGCGCCGAGGTCGAACCCGACCTTCAGTTCCGGGATCCGCCAGTAGCTCTGCACGGCCGCGCGGCTCCACCCCTCGATGGTGAGGCCGCCGTGGACGTGCGTCAGGTACGGGCAGTTATCGACGGGTCGGTCGGTCATGGGGAATCCAGGATAAGACGACCAGGGGCTTCCGCCCTGGGCTACGGCCGACGGCCCCTCCGGGGCGAAACCATTGGTTGGCTACTTCTTCTTCTCGAAATCCCCGGCCTGGATGACGACCAGCCCGTTCGGCTTCACGTGCTTCTCGAACGCCTTCTGGATGTCGCCGGGTTGCAGCGCCTCGATCTTCTTTTCCAACTCGGTGTCGTACAGCATGGTCCGGCCGGCGAAGGCCGCGCGGTTGAGCTGCCCGGCCAGTGCGCCGTCGTTGGTCAGCCCCTGCTTGCGGGTCTGCACGATGGTCTTCTTGGCCTGCTCCAACTCGGACCCGCTGACGCCGTCCTTGACGAACTTCGACACCTCGGCGGCGATGAGGGTGTCCACCTTGCCCATGTTCGCCGGGTTGGTGATGGCGGTGATGCTGAACCGCCCGGCGTCGTCCAGGTAGCCGGCGGCGAACCGCGACGAGACGCCGTAACTCAGCCCCTCCTCGCCCCGCACCTTCACGCTCAGCCGCGAGGCCAGCGGCGCGACGCCGAGGATGTAGTTGCCCACCTGGAGCGCGGCGTAGTCCGGGTCGGTGTCCTTCACCGCCACCGGGATGCCGGCCGCGTACACGGCGTTCGCCTTGTCCGGCGTGTTGATCTTCTCGACGCCGCCCGTCACGGTGAACGCCTTGCCGTCGATCCGCTGGTACGGCGTCTTCGTCTCCCACCCGGCGAGGAGGTCGGCGAACCCCTTCTTGGCGGCGTCCGCGTCAAAGTCGCCGACGATGGCGAGCTGCCCGTGCTTGCCGCCGAGTTGCTCCTCGTAAGTCTCCTTCACCTGCGCGACGGTGATGCCCTTCAACCGCTCGATCCCTTCCTCGAAGGTGGTCGTGTACCGCACGTCGTCGGCCGCGTAAGGGGCCAGCTTGCGCTCGAGCGCGTTGGTCGCCAGCGACTGCGGGTCGGTCTTGGCCTGGTTCAGGTTCTCCAGCGCCTCCCGCTTGACGATCTCGAACTCCTTTTCCGGGAAGGTCGGCTCGCGGAGGACTTCCTTCAGGACGGCCAGCACCGCCGGCAGGTTCGCCCGCTTGGTCTGGATGCCCACCCGCAGCGTGCCGGGGACGGTCGAGATGTTCACCGTCGCGGCCAGCTTGTCGAACGCCTCCTTGATCTGCTCGCGGGTCTTCGATTTCGTCCCCTTCAGCAGCATGCCGCCGATCAGTTCGGCGGCGTCGCCCTTGCCCTTCAGGGATTCCAGCGACCCGAAGTGCAGTTGCAGGCTCAGGTTCACCGTCTCGCCGCGGGTCTTCTTCGTCAGGAACGCCGTCTGCACCCCGCCGAGGTCGCCGCGGACCACCCGCTTCTCGACGTTCTCCGGGGTCGGGTCGAACACCTCGCCGGCCGCCACCGCCTCACGGCCGGTGTACCCGGCCAGCAGCTTCGCCAGGTCCGGGGCTTGCGGCACCTGGGCGCGCTCCGCCTGCTTCGTGGGGATGAACACGCCGACGGTGCGGTTGGACCGGATCAGGTACTTGGCCGCCGCCTTGTTCACGTCCTCTTCGGTCACTTTCTCCAGCCGGTCGCGGTGAACGAAGAACAGCCGCCAGTCACCGCACCCGGCCCAGTCCGAGATGCCGATGGCGAACAGTTGGCTGTTGGCCAGCGTCCGTTCCCGTTGCTGGAGGATTTCCCGCTTGGCCCGCTCGATCTCGTCCTTCGTCAGAGGGTCTTTGCCGATGCTCTCCATCACCTGGATGAGCGTGTCGCGGGCCGCTTCGGTGTCCTCCGGCTTGGTGACGGCGAACACCGTCAGCGTACCGGGGTCGAAGCAGTTGCGGGCGAACGCCTGCGCGGCGACGGCCTTCTTCGACTCGACGAGCGCCTTGTACAGCCGGCCGGTCGGCTCGGTGGTCAGCACGCGGGCCAGCACCTCGCACGCGGCGTAATCCGGGTGCGATGCGGCGGGGATGTGGTAGACGGCCCCGGCCGCGCCGGTGCTGCCGACCCGCCGCAGGGTGACGATCCGCTCGCCGTCCTGCGCCGGCTCCTCGGTGTACGTGGCCGGGACCGGCTCGGCCGGCGGGACGAGCGGCCCGAAGTGCTTGCCGACCAGCTCCAGCGCCTTCGCCTCGTCGAACTTGCCGGCGATGGTCAGCAGCGCGTTATCGGGGCGGTAGTACTTCTTGTAGAAGGCTTTCAGGTTGTCGATCGGCACCCGCTCGATGTCGGTCTTGTTACCGATGGTGGACTTGCCGTAGTTGTGCCACGCGAACGCGGCCGTCTGCATCCGCTGGTACAGGATGGCGACCGGGCTGTTCTCGCCCCGCTCGAACTCGTTCCGCACCACCGTGAACTCCTTCTCCAGGTCTTCCTTCCGGACGAAGCTGTTCACCATCCGGTCGGCTTCCAGTTCGATGCCGAACTCCAAGTTGTCGTCGGTGGCGGCCATCGTCTCGAAGTAGTTGGTGCGGTCGAGGGCCGTAGTACCGTTGAAGTCGGCGGCGTGTTCGGAAAGTGCCTTGGGCACGTTCGGGAACTTCGGGCAGCCCTTGAACACCATGTGTTCGAGCAGGTGGGCCATGCCCGTCTCGCCGTACCCCTCGTGCCGGCTGCCGACGAAAATGGTGGCGTTGACCGTCACCTTCGGCTGGCTGGCGTCGGGCAGCAGGATCACCCGCAGGCCGTTCTTCAGCTTGTACTCGGTGACGCCCTCGACGGTGACGACCTTGCGGAAGCCGGCGGGCAGTTTCACCTCGGCGGGCTTGGGCGGCTGGGCGACCGCCGACGCGGCGACCCCCAGGAGTAGAACGAACGCGAATCGCATGGGACACACTCCGGAAGCCCCGCCCTCGGTTTCGGACGAAACCGGGCAGTGTGAGCGGGAACGGGTATCGTCGGGATGGGATGCGGGGAAATCAAGTGGGGCAAGCCGCAGGCGTCGTCGCCGCGAGCTTGCGAGCGGGCAACCGTGGCGCACTCCGTCGCGGTGGGTATTTTGTATATGAGTGTATATGCGTTCCGTTTTTGGGTTTGTCAAATAATTCCGCGCGGAATTCGGGAAATACTTTCCGCCTGCTGGTGAGGCCAGGGGCACGGTCTCGAAACTCGCGTTGCCAACTCCTGCGATTCCCGTCACCCTGTCGCCCATGATCCTCTTTTCCGCCACCGACGACGTGACCGCCTCCGATTCCACTTGGCGGGTGCGGCAACCCGTCGTCACGCTCCGCGCACCCGGCCCGTTCGCGGCCGGGTGGTATCGCGTCCGAATTCGCCTCCACACGCCCGACACGCCGGCCATTCGCAAGCGGTTGGAACTGAAGTTCGACACGTCCGCCGAGGTCGAAATCCGAAGCTGGAACGAGCGATTTGCCGCCACCCTGATGATCCTCCTCAAGGAACCAGCCGGTGAGTTGCACCTCAAACTGGTGCAATGCACCGGCACCGTCCGCGTCGAGCGGTTGACCGTGAAGCGGGTGCCGAAGGCGGTGGTGGCGATGACAGCAGTGCGGGAAAAGCTGCGGCTGGTGTCGGCGTACCAGTGCCTGCGGCCGGTGCTGTGGCGCGGGGCCGGGATGCTTGCGCGAGGGCAGTTCCGCGCTCTGGGGGCGAAGCTGTTCAAGGGCTTGGCCGACGGCAAGGTGATGCGGCCCGAAGCGTACCGGGCGAACGAGGCCGACGCCGCGTGGTGGCGAACGCATACGCTCCCGGCCGAGGCCGCCGCGCCGATCCGCGCCGCGTGCGAGGCGATGCCGAACCCGGAACCGATGGCCGTGATGATCGCGGTGGCCGACGGGGAAGGGGAGTACGCGCGACTGGCGGCGGAGTCGGTGCGGCGGCAGTTGTACCCGCACTGGGAATTGTTCGTGGTGTCGAGTGGCGAACCGGTGGAACTGGGCGAGTGGGCCGCGGCCGACGAGCGCGTGACGCGGTTGAGTATGGTCGGAGCCGGAAGCGTCAGCGACGGGGAATTCGCCTTGGCGAAAGTACGGTCGCTGTGCCGAAGTGAGCGGGTGCTGGTGCTGCCGCCGACAATGGAGTTGGCGGAGGACGCGCTGTACCGACTTCTGGGCGAACGGCGCGGCGTAAGCCCGCCGGTGGTTTTCTCACGTCGCGCCGTTCGCCCGAGCGATACGAAACCCCTCGCCTTCCCGTTGCCCAGCCGCACCGTCTCCGCCACCCGCGACCTCCACCTCACTGCCGAACTGAACGGCATCAACGGCTACGACGCCGTCGTTTTTGCACTGCTGAAGGGGCTTCCGGAACTCGACTTTCGCCTGCTCCGCCCGCCGACGGTGAAGGTCCGCGACGACCTGCTGCCGCCGCACTTGCGACCGGTCGTCCGCCCGCGTTCGTCAACCGATTGGCAACTGGTCGTGTTCCCGCCGTTCGCGCTGGACAAGTTCCCCATCGACCGCCGCACGGTGGTCTACACCATGTGGGAGACGGACGAACTGCTGCCGAAGTGGGTGCGGACGCTGAACCGCGCCGCGCGGGTGGTGGTGCCGAGCCAGTGGGGCGCGGAGTGCTTCCGCGCGTGCGGCGTGACGGTGCCGATTTCGGTGGTCCCGCTGGGTTACGATCCGGACGTGTTCTGCTCGCACCGCGAGCGGTCTTCATCGGAAGAGCAAAGACCGCTCGCGGAGCGAGCAGAACACTTCCCGACAATCTTCGGCACGGCGGGGGCGCTGGCGGCCGGCGGGATGCGGAAGAACGCCCAGCACCTCATCGACCTGTTCCGCCGGGCGTTTGCCACCGAAACCGACGTGCGACTGCGCGTGAAACTGAGTCCGACTTCGCCCGTGATCGAGAGCTACGGCGATCCGCGCATCGACGTACTCCGCGCCAGCCTGCCGCACCGCGAACTGGCCAACTGGTATCGCTCCCTCACGGCCTACGTCAACGGCTCCTTCGGCGAGGGCTTCGGCCTGCACCTCATCGAAGCGATGGCCTGTGGGAAGCCGCTCATCACGCCGAACGTCACGGGGCTGACCGAATTCTTCGACCCGAGTTGCGGCTACGCGGTCGGAAGTACGCCGGTGCCGGTGCGGAACGACATCTACCGGGGAAACTGGCATCGGCCGTGTGACGACGACATCATTGCTGCGATGCGGCGTGTGTATACAGATCGAGCAGAAGCGGAGATGTTGGGAACAAGGGCCGCGCAGAGGGCGAAAGCGTTCACCTGGGCGAACTGCTGCGCGGGGCTGGCGGAAGTCGTCACTTCGCTTTCGTGAACTCGTACTTCCAGGTCCACGTCACCTTCTTGCCGGGCGCGATGTCGAACAGCAGGAACGGCTCCGGGCAGATGGTCTCCTTGATGCCCCACACCCGCACCGCGTGCAGCGGCTTGTCGGCGGTGGCCGTCACGCTCACGCCGCTCGGCTTGTGCCGCATCGTCACCTTCGCATCTTTGTTGTCCGGTTTCGCGTTGAACCCGCCGAGGTCAGCAAAGATTTGGCCCTTGTCCAGTTCGCCCGCGAAGGTCAGCTTCTTGCCGTCCAGTTTCACCACCTCGGCGAACCGGTTCTGCGGCGTCGGGGCGGTCGGGGCGAACGGGAACTCCAGCTCGTAGTTCTTGCCCACGCCGTCGCCGTCCACGTTGAAGAAGTTGTGGTTGTACACGTCCGTCTTGATCGCCTTGGTGCCGGTGTTTTCCAGCACGTGCGTCAGCCGCAACTCCGTGCCGATGGCGGTCAGGATTTTCGTGTACTTGTACCCGTAGCCGGATGTGGTCGTCAGCGTTTGCGTGAAGGTGATCTTCGCCTCCGACTTCTCCACCGTCCACTCGCCGGCCTTGGCGATGGCGTAGTTGTGGAAGAAGCGGTACTTGTCCTCCTTCGGTTTGGTCAACTCGCCGACGCCGATCTTCACGAACGTCTCGCCGACCTTCGCGTCCTCGTAGTTCAGCGGCGGGACCGACGAGCCGAACTCCTCCACTGGGCCGACGATGTCGTCGTTGTTCTTCGGGTCGTGCTTGGATTTCCACGCGCCGAACACCTTGTGCCCGCCGAACTCGACGCCGCACACCCCGGCCCAGTCGAAGCGCGTGCCGCGATAGAACCCGGCCTTCGCGTCCGGCAGGTACACCGTCACCGCCAGTTGGTCGGACTTGAGGACGTGCTTGGGGAAGTCGTCGGCGCGGGCCACGGCGGCCACGGCGAGGAGCAGGGCAACGGCGCGAAGCATGTGCGGACTCCGGGAGGGGGGAATCACCACGCGGCCCCGACGGCGCGGCCGGCGAGGTCGTACTCGTCAGCGGCGGTGATCTTGACCGTCACGAAGTCGCCGGGCCGCAGGTTCTTGCCCTTCACCCGGACTTCGCAGTCGATGTCCGGGCTGTCGGCGTAGGTGCGGCCGCGGAAGTGGCTGGCGAACTCCGGGTCGGGGCCGTCGATGACCACGTCGAGTTCGTCGCCGATGCGGGCGGCGGCCCAATCGAAGGCGATCTGCTGCTGGATTTCCATGATCCCCGCGACGCGGGCCTGCTTGACCTCTTCGGGGATTTGGTCGCCCAGCTTCTCCGCCGGCGTGTCCGGTTCCAGCGAGTACGGGAAGACGCCGGCCCGCTCGAACTTCTGGTCGCGGACGAACTGCTTGAGTTCCTCGTACTCGGCCTCGGTCTCGCCGGGGAAGCCGACGATGAACGTGGTCCGCATCGCCAGCGTCGGCAGGGCGCGTCGCATTCGGGCGATGAGCTTCTCGGTGGCGTCGCGGTCCACCCGGCGGACCATGCGGCGCAGCACGCGGTCGTTGATGTGTTGCAGCGGCATGTCCAGATACGGGATGATCTTCTTCGCCCCGGCCAACGTATCGAGCAATTCATCCGAAACGTGTTCCGGGTAGACGTACAGGATGCGAATCCACTGCAACCCCTCCACCTTGTCGAGTTCTCGCAGGAGTTCCGCCAGCCGCACCTCGCCGTACAAGTCCATGCCGTAGTACGTCGTGTCCTGGGCGACAATGATGAGTTCGCGGACGCCGTCGGCGACCAACTCGCGCGCCTCCTTCAACACCTCCTCGACGGGCTTGGTGACGTGCTTGCCGCGCATCTTGGGGATGGCGCAATACGTACAGAGCCGGTCGCAACCCTCGCTGATCTTCAGGTAGGCGTAGTGCCGGGGCGTGATCCGCAGGCGGGCCGTGTCTTCCAGCGCCCGCACCGGCGCGGGGCGGAACACGCTCCGCTGTTCGGTGATGTGCGCGACCGCCCGGTCCACCACCGACACGATCTCCTCGCGGCCGAACACGCCGACGATCTGGTCCACCTCCGGCACGGTCTCCAATAGCAGGTCGCGCTGCCGCTCGGCCATGCACCCGGCCACCACCACACTCCCCACGCGGCCGGCTTTCTTCAGCGCCAGCATCTCGCGGATGACGCCGAGGGACTCCTGGCGGGCCGGTTCGATGAACCCACAGGTGTTCACCACCACCACGTCCGCGCCGTCGGCGTCGGCTTGAAGAGCGTAGCCGTCCTGGGCCAGCTTGCCGAGCATCCGCTCGGAATCGACGAGGTTCTTCGGGCACCCGAGGCTGATGAAGGCGTAGCTGCCCTTCGGCGATGTCGGCGCGGCCGGCTCCGCGACGGCGTGCGTCAGCGGCAAGGATTTCGTTTTGAGTTTGGTGGCCATACGGTGCAATCGGGACGCGCAAAAAGTGTGGAAAAGTACCAACGGGTATTCTAGGGGCGGGGCGGGGCGC
>JAYUFU010000430.1:0-29771 GCA_043738505.1 Fimbriiglobus sp.
TGAGGCCGGTCGCACGCTCCCGGCGACGACCGCTTGGTATCCCCATCGAGCCGTCACTGCCGAATCGTCACGACCTGGACGCGGGGCTTGCGCACGACCCCATCCGCCGTCGGTGCCACCTCCGTGAAATAGACCGCGCACTCCCAGCTCACCTTGCCGTCCTCGCCGCGAAGCCCGACGCGGGTCTTCGTGATCGTGATGTCGTCGCGGACCACCTCGACGCCCTTCGCCTTCGGCAGCGCCCGAAGCACCTCCGCGTCGGTCGGCGGTTCGGCCGGCTTCAACTCGGGGAGCGGCTTCGCCGGGTCTACGCGGGTGTATTTTCCAACGAGAAGACTGCGGGTGTTGGCAGGATCGATCTTGTGGTCGTCGAAACTCGGTAGCCCGCGAGGTGAATCCAAGGTCAACGTCTGCCCCTCGACGGCCGCAGCAAGCGTGAACGGCGCGCCGACGAGTTGCTTCAGGAATGTGTCGTACTTCGAGTTCTCAACTTGATCGGGACTGCTACCGGCCTTGGCCAAGAAGCCGAAGACCCTGCCGTCCGTGCCCGTCGAGTATTCTCCGTCGAACCGGTACTGAAGTTTCCCTCGCTTGTGGATCCAATCGGCGGTGTAGTTGAACGCGGTCTCGCCGACGGCGATGCAGGTTCTGGTGTCCCACAGAATCCCTAGATCGTCTCGGATCTCGTCATGTCGCACCCACGTCCCCACCCACTTGGCCTCCGCCGGCTTCACCTTCGGCACCTCGGCCTTCGCCGCCGGCGGTTCGGCCCCGGCGTGGCCGCTCGGCCACACGCCCGCGACCAACGCCACCAGCACGCCCACCGCCGCGATCAGCTTCGGAATGAACATGGCTTCCTTCCAGTTGTTGAAGAACGGGAACAGACCCGCCGGCGGGGCATCCAGCATCCGCCGCGCGGCCGACACGGTCGCGGCCACCCCCCGCGCCGAGACCACAGAAATCGCAACGGAGCCGAGCGCCACGCCCCGCCGGGTGAGGCGGTCGTGCAGCCGCTTCCGCGCCCACGCCAGCCGGGTGAGGACGGTGCCCTTGGCCCAGCCGAGTTCGGCCGCCGCGTCCGCCGTCGTCTTCCCGCCGAGGTAGCAGAAGGCGACGGCCTGGCGGTACTTCTCCGGCAGTCGGGCGACTTCCTCCATCACCACATCGGCATCGTCGAACGCCACGCGGGGTACGCCGGGCCACTCGTCCGGCAGCGGCGCGGCGGGTCGCCGACGGCGGAGGCGGTTCGCCGCGCGCTCGGCCACGCGGTACACCCACCCGCCCAGTGCCGCCCGAACGCGGATGCGTTCGGCCTTCCGCACCAGCTCCAGGAACGTGGTCTGGAACACGTCGTCGGCGTCGGCCTCGGACAGCCGGTGGACCCGGCAGGCGGCGCGAACGGCCGGCGCGTACCGCCGCACCAGCACGGCGAACGCGCCGTCGTCGCCGGCCTCGACGAACCGGGCGAGCAGGTCGGCGTCGGGCAGCGATCCCGACGCGAGGTCGGCGAAGCCGGGCGGGATTCGGAGAACGGGCATTCCCCCTCCTGGGTGGCGCGGGCCGTCCGTGACTGGAAGTGAAGTGCCCGGAGCGGGCGGTTCGATTTTCCGAGTTTACCGCGCGTCGGCTCGGCGTCGGAAGTCGAACCGCGATCCAATCCCACGTCTCCGTCATTCTGCCTTGCCCCGCAGGGTACAATTCGCCGTCCCCAGCGCCCCTCGACGCCGGGTTTGGAAAATCGGAAATCGCCGGCTACGAACATCGTGCGGGAGACGGGTGTCGGGTAGAACCCACCTACCCCCGCGAGGAACTGCGATGGCCCGAACGGACGCGGACACCCCGCCCACGCCCCCGATCACCCCCGTTACGGACGTGGTGACGGGTTTGAACCTGTCCCCCGAAGTCCTCCGCCTCGCCCACTGGCGGAAGTTGCCGCCGCTGCCCGTACCAGCGGTGCCCGCGTTCGACCTCGAAAACTGCTGCGAGCGCCTGGGCAAAGCGCGACGGGTGGAATACTCCGCCGCCGACTGGTCGCCGGCGCAACTCCGCTGGGGCATGTCGGCGGACGAGGCCCGGTTCTGGGTCGCTGCCGGCGGGCGGTGCTGCGGCAAATCGCACGAGACCAACGCGCAGACCGTTTCCGCCGTGCGAAAAGTGCCCTCGCCGGACGTGGCCGATTTGAACTGGGTGCGGGCGCAGTTCGCCGAGCGGCAGCGGGAATTGCCGGCGGAGCTGGCCGTCCCGCTCGCCACCCTCCTCGGCTCCGCGCGGCTGCTCGAACTGCTCATCGACGGGCTGTTCTTGCCGACGGCCGGCACGCACTCGTGGTATCTGAAGCACGACATCCCGCTGTATCGCGGCTTCTGGGAACACGTCCTGCCGTACCTCGACCCGGCCGAGTTGGACCCCGTCCGCGAGGCGGTGCGGCCGAAACTCGGCCCGGAGACGTGGCCGAAGAACCACTACGACGGCACGCCTCGGCACTTCTTCGTCGCCGCCCTCCTCGGCATGAGCGGCGAACTCGAAGACCTCGTGCGGACGTGGCCGGTCCTCGGGCCGAAGGATCCCAACCCCTACCACGTCACGGGCAACAACCCCCTTCTCGTGCTGTACGGGCTGTTGTCGCCGACCCGCATCGAGTCCGTCGCGCGGAACCTCGGCCTGCAAAGCCACGTCCTGCAGTTTCAGAACCCGTTCGAGCTGCGCGGCTGGCTGGCGACGACCGGCGTCAGCGGGCTGGACTTCGCCGCCGCGAAGATTCAGCAGAAGGATTCCGCTTGGAACGGCACGCTGGCGGCCGAACTCTGCGGGGTGACGGACCCGGCCGCCGCCCCGCACGTCCTGGCACTGAAGTTGAACGGCCAGTACCCGGCGGTCGCCCGCCAGTGGCTGACGCGGAACGTCGGCTCCGCCGTCGCCGGGCTGTTGACGACCGCCGCCGGTCGCGGCCGCACCGCCGACGCCGCCGTCGAATATCTCCGCGACCTGACGAAGACCGGCTTCGCCTGGGTGATCGACCGCGAACTGCCCTCGGCGACCCCCGAAGTCGCCGCGCGGCTGCGGCGGGCGGTGCTGGACAAGCCCGAACGCCGAAGCGAACCGCTGACCGCCGAGGCCGAGCCGACGTGGTTCACCGCCGCCTTCCGCGCCGTGACGGACTCCCGCTCGCCGCTGCCGGAGTGGCTGAACCCCTCCACGCTGCCGCCGATCCTCGTGGACGGCCGTCGCGTGGCGGACGAGAAGGTGGCGGTGCTGCTCCGGGACATCAAGGGGACGGCGGCCGACGCCACCCCGCACCTGGCATCGACCCTGGCAGCCGGGGCGGATGTCGGGACGTGCGACCGGTTCGCCGCCGCCCTCTTCGACCGGTGGATCGCCGAGAAGAACCAAACCGCGGACGGCTGGGTGCTGACCGCCGTCGCCTGGCTGGGCGGGGACGCGACGGTGGCGGCGGTGGTGCCGAAGTTGAAGCGGTGGCCGGGCGGGGGGTTGCCCAAGCGGATCAAGGAAGGGCTGAAGGCGATCCGGCGGATCGGCACGCCCTACGCGCTGGCGCAACTGGCGTCCCTGGCGTCGGCCGTCGGGAACAACCGCCTCCGGTTCCACGCCAACCACGAACTGACGGAGGCGGCGGCCGAGCGGCGGTTGGGCATCGAGCAACTGGAGGACCGCACCATCCCGACGCTGGGGCTGGACGACCCGTCGTCCGCCGAGGCCACCCTCGACTACGGCCCGCGGCAGTTCCGCGCCGCCGTCGCCCCGGACCTGCGGCTGCTGGCCCGCGACGACCGGGGCAAGGCGTTCCTGGTGCTGCCGACGCCCCGCAAGTCGGACGACGCGGTGAAGGTGGGCGAGGCCCGCGCCGCCTGGAAGCTGGCCAAGAAGCAGTTCGACCTGGTGATGGCCGGGGTGTGCAAGCGGATGGAGCTGGCGCTGGTGACGCAGCGGCGGTGGGCGGCCGACGAGTTCGACGCGCACCTCGTCCGCCACCCGATCTCCGGGGCCGTCGCCCGCCGTCTGCTGTGGGGCCGCTTCGACCAGGCCACCCGCCGGCTGGCCGAGACGTTCCGCGTCTCGGACGAGGGCGAGTACGTGGACGCCGACGACCGCCCGCTGCCCGGCAGCGGTTTGCCCGTCGGACTCGTTCACCCCGCGCTCCTCGACCCGGCCGACCGCGCGGCGTGGGCCGAACGGCTGGCCGACTACGAGATCGTCCCGCCGTTCCCGCAACTGACCCGCCCGGTGGTGGTACTCACCGACGCCGAGCGGGCGGGGACCGAGTTCACCCGGTTCAACTTCAAGACCCTGAATCGGTGGGCGTTGGACGGTGTGCGGGCCTTCGCACGCTGGACCTGGGAGCATCAGACGCTGACGCGGGCGTTCGTCGGCCAGGGGGTGAAGGCCGTCGCCCGGATGCAGGGGAACCACCCGATGGAGCTGCTCGGCGTGTCGTTCAAGACCAACACCGTGCTCGTCCGCAACGCCCCGCCCGAACCGTTCCACCCGCTGGGGACCGTCGATCCGGTCGTCCTGTGTGAGGCCCTCGCCGACGTGCAGGCGTGGGCCGCCGCGCAGCCGGCGTGAGGCAGCGTATCATGACGGTTGCCTCGTGAACGGGTTCCAACGTCGGTAGCCAAGAAGCCCCATGCCGATCCATCTGCGAGCCGTACATGCCGAGCGACTACGCCTCGTTCCAACGTCGGTAGCCAAGAAGCCCCATGCCGATCCTCGTCATCCTGTTCCTGACCGCCACGTGTCTGCCGGTGGAGTGGCCCGAACCGCTGCTCGGCGCGGTGGCGGAACTCACCGTGGGGTTCGTCGCCGCCGCGCTGCTGGCGTCCACGACCCTGAGCGCGTGGGTCAGCCGGAACGCCGGCCGGTCGTTCGCCGCGGGCGTCTACTCGCGGTGGCGGCGGCGGCTGTTCTTCGTCAACGTGTTCGGCACGGCCGCGTGCATCGCCGTCGGTTGGGGGTGGACGGTCCAGTCCGAGTTCGCGGTGTCGCCCCGGCCGAACCTGGCCCTCGCTCCGTTCGCCGAACTGCTCATCCCAGGGCCGTACCTGCTCATCGTGATGGCCAACTGGTTCGTCTACTACTTCGCCGAGCGGGCGCTGCACCGGGCGTCGGCGGGCGAAAGGGGCGAGCGGTTCTGGTCGCTGCCGGCGTTCGTGTTCTTCAACGCCCGCCAGTTCGCGCTCATCTTCCTGTTGCCGCTGCTGCTGATGACCGGACGGCGAGCGGGGGAGCAGTTCGCCCCCGAAGCGGCCCGCGCGTGGTGGTTCCAACTGGCGTCGTTCGGCGCGCTGCTGCTGCTGTTCGTGTTCCTGCCGCTGCTGGCGCGACCGGTGCTGGGGCTTCGGCGAATGCCGCCCGGCCCGACCCGCGACCGCTTGGCCGCCACCGCCGCCCGCCTCGGCTTCCGTTCCCCGTTGCTCTTCTGGCCGACCCGCAACGCGGTGGCGAACGCGGTCATCCTGGGCATGGTGCCGCCGGCCCGGTTCGTGGCGTTCACCGACAAGCTGCTGGACACGCTGCGGCCGGACGAATTGGACGCCGTGTTCGGCCACGAGGTCGGCCACGCCCGTCACCTGCACCTGCCGTACTACGCCGGGTTCCTGCTGCTCAGCGTCACGGCCATCGCCCTGGCGCTGACGGCCGCGACCACGCTGGCGTTCGGGTCGGACTGGGACTTGCCCGGCGGGTGGGGGCCGTTCGCGCTCCTCGGCCTGCTGGCCGGCTACCTGTTCGTCGTGTTCGGGTTCCTGTCGCGGACGTGCGAGCGGCAGGCCGACCTGGCCGGCGCGCGGGCGGTGTCGTGCGGCGACCCGACGTGCGCCTGGCATTCCGCTGACACGCCGCTGTCAGTGGGTCGGGGGCCGGTGTGCGGCACCGGCGCGCGGACGATGGCCCGCGCCCTGGAGCGGGTCGTCCTCACCGCCGGCGAGGGCGAGGACCGCGGCCGGTGGCGGCGGCTGGGCGAGTGGGTGAAGGCGTGGCAGCACGGGCCGGCGACGGGGCGGGTCGAGTTCCTGCACCGCGTGGCCGAGCGGCCGCCGCTGGCCGACCGCCACGACCGGTTCGCCTTCCGCGTGCGGGTCGGGCTGGCGGCGGCGCTGACGGCGGTCGTCGTCGCCAGCGGCTCCGTCATCGGCTGGGAACTGGTGTGGAAGATGCTGTGAATGGCTGGATTGAAGAATTTGAACCGCCAAGACGCCAAGTCCGCCAAGAAGAAACAGAGAGAAGCGGGAGATGGCAGGGCTGTGCAGCGATCGAAGCTGGGGAAGATTTTTGACCACAAAGGGCACCAAGAACGCGAAGAGGAGGCAAGAAATCCCGGCCATTTTCCCCTTCGTGATCTTTGTGTTCTTGGTGGTTCCTTCCTCTTGTCAATCTCCGAGCAGCCCTGCGGAAGATAGGAGGCAAGAAAGAGTGAACGGTCGGGAACAATCTTCCTCTCCACCCTCTTTTCCCTCTTCGCATTTTCTTGGCGGACTTGGCGTCTTGGCGGTTCAAATTCTTCGTTTTCCTCCCCTCACACCGCCACGGTCTGGCCGGCCCCGTGGTTCGCGCCGCTCTTGTTCGCCGCCTCGATGAAAGCGACGATTTCCAGCGTCTCGCGGATGTCGAGCGGGCTTTTCCCGGTGGCGAACAGCGCCACCACCTTCTTCAGCAGTTCGCGGTAGATGTCCTTGGTGCCGACGGTCACGGCCGTCACCGCCTTCTCCGCGAACGCCACGAACCCGAAGTCGGCCTTGCCGGCGCGGATGCCGCGGACGGTGCCGATGCGGCCGTCGGTCCAAGTGCCCGTCACCACGTCCGTGCCCTTCTCCTTGGTGTTCGTCACTCGCTTGCACCCCGGCCCCATCAGCGCGTACAGCATCTCGACCGCGTGGATGCCGTAGTGGAAGAGGCCGGGATTGTGGTCGTGTTCGGACGCCGGGCCGTAGGTCAGCGCGCCGAGCAGCTTCCCCGGCTTGTCGGCCTTCGTGTACGCCACCACGTCCGGCGCGTACCGCAGCGCGGACGAACTGAACAGCGGCAGCTTCTTCTTCTCGGCCAACTCCGCGATCTTCTTGGCGTCGGCCAGCGAGCAGGCGAACGGCTTGTCCACGAAGCACGGGATGCCGGCGTCCAGGAACGGCTTCGCCCGCTCCCAGTGGACCGACCCGTCCACCGCCTCGATGAGGATTCCGTCCACCTTGCCGATCATCTCGGCCGGGTCGTCCACCAGTTTCACGCCCAGCTTCTTCATCGCCTCGGCGAACCCGGCGATCCGCTCCGGCGACACCTTCGACGTGCCGGGGCAGCCGATCACCACCGCCGCGCCGTCCACCCACTGTTCCTTGTCGATGTCCTGGTGCGACAGGCGCTTCGTGAACTCGACCGCGTGCGACGTGTCGAAGTCGAGGATGCCGAGTTTGAGCATGGGAGGGCACCGGAACGGGGAATTGGGGCGTCCAGTCCGACTCGATGACGCGGCCACAGCCGCACACTGTTCTGTCCAGAAGTGAGTATGCGTTCCGTTTTCGGTTTTGTCAAATGAAATGGACGGAATTATACCAAATAGTTCAGAGCAGCCCGGCGGCGGTCAGCACGCCCTTCAGTTTCTCGCGGTTGGCGGCGGACATCGGGCCGATGGGCGCGCGGCACGGGCCGGCGGGTCGGCCGAGTAGCGCCATCGCTTCCTTCGCCGCGCCGTTGCCGGTGGCCAGCGGGAACGCCATCCGCAACAGCGCGATGCGGGCCTGGAACTTCTCGGCGGCGGCCGCGTCGCCACTCTGCACCGCGTCGTACAGCCCGACGCAGAGGTCCGGGGCGATGTTGCTGCACGCGGGGATGGCCCCGGCCGCGCCAAACGTCAGCGCCGCGCGGATGAGCGTGTCCCGGCCGTTCAGCACCGCGAACGTCGTCGGGTTCGTCACCTTGAACAGTTCCAGCATCTGTTGCATGTCGCCGGACGAGTCCTTGATGCCGACGATGTTCGGCACCTCGGCCAGCTTCGCCACGGTGTCGGGTTCGAGGTTCACCCCCGCGCACGTCGCCGGGTTGTTGTAAAGGATGACCGGGATGCTGACGCTCTCGGCGACCGCGCGGAAGTGCGAAATCATCTCTTCCTGCGTCGGCTTCAGGAAGTACGGGGTGATGACCGACACGCCGGCGACGCCCTCCCGCTCGGCCATCTGCGTCAGGCGGACGACCTCGCGGGTGGTCTCCGCGCCGGTGCCGGCGTACACCGGCGCGCGGCCGGCGGTGTGGCTCACCGCCTCGGCGATGACGGCCTGCTTCTCGCCGTCGTCGAGGGCGTAGAACTCGCCGGTGGTGCCCAGCACGAAGATGCCGTGGACCTTGTGACCGAGGAGGAAGTCGATGTGCCGCCGCAGGCCGGGCAGGTCGAGGGACTCGTCGGCGAGCATCGGCGTGACGAGCGGCGGGATGATTCCGGCGAGCGGCATGGGCGGGGTTTCCAGCGGATGTGCGGTTAATTTCGGCCAGTGAATCTTGTACTACCTTCGGCAACTGACCTTGCACCCTTGCGCCTGCTGCTCAAAATAGCAATCAGGTTCTCTTACAACCAGAGACTTCATCGTGAGCATCGACCGTCTCCCCGAGGGTGCAGTTCCGCTGCCTCCACCGCCGCTGGCCGAACGCCACGAGATCAACGAGTTAATGCGGGTGGTCAGGTCGTACACCTGCCCAATCATCTTCAATACCCAAAACCCCCAACTCGGTACTGCCGTTCTGCTACGTCGTGGTGAGCGGTTGTTCGCCTTCACGGCGGCACACAACATCGCGGCCGATACTACGATCCATATCCGGCTGAGTCCGAACGCCGAGCGGACGCGGTTCAATATCCTCGACAGCTTCACCCACCCACAGTACGACCCAGGGCCAGCTACATCCAAGTTCGACTTGGCCATCCTCGAACTCGAATCCAACACTTCAGTCGCGGCGGGCGACGTGGCCCAACTGTACACAGGCAGTGTCGAGAAGTTGCCCGAGGGTAGCACGCCTCCGCCTTCAACAAACAGTGCGTTCGTGTGGGTGGTGGGATACCCTGCCGAACTCGCCAGGCCGAACGAAAGCCGAACGACCCTGTACCAGACCACCTTTGCCACGCAAATCCTCGACTACGCTCCCGACGAAATGTCGCTCTACTATCCCGAGACCGCCTATCAGCTGCCACACGATGGCATGACTTGCGAAGTCGGGAGTACGACTCCCACACCCAAAGGCTACAGCGGCGGCGGTGTCTGGGCGACGAACATTCCGACGAACGGCCTGTTCATCCCACACCGTCACATCAAGTTGGTCGGCATTCAAACGCACTGGTCGTCAAGCTCGCGGCTGATACGTTGCGTCCCGAGCAAAGTGATGGCTGAAGCACTCAAGGCCTTCAAACCTGACTTGTTAGAGTCGTGAGTACGAAGAGGCGGTGGACCTTGTGGTCGAGGAGGTGCGTCATTCCTCACCATCCTCGGCCGGTGCGGGGGCGACGCAACCCGTTTCGCGGAACAACCGCCCCGCTTCAACGGCCTTGTCGAAGTCCGGGTCGTCCTTGAAACGCCCCAACACAGCCGGCAGCCAGCCCCGTTTCGGCACGGGTCCGGTGACGCCGACACGGTGCTGAAGGTCCGCCAGCCCTTTCTTCAATTCCAGCACTTCGGCGGTCAATTCCTCGGTCGTCATGGCGAATGCCTCCTATTTCATGGGCGGGCGCTTGGTGGCGGCGAACAGGTCGGACAGCTTCAGCACGAAGCCCGGCAGCACCTTCCCGCCGGTCAGTTCGCCGTCGGCCGGGATCGCCTT
This sequence comes from Fimbriiglobus sp., assembly GCA_043738505.1. Taxonomy (GTDB): domain Bacteria; phylum Planctomycetota; class Planctomycetia; order Gemmatales; family Gemmataceae; genus JALHQU01. Next base: position 9,808 of record JAYUFU010000430.1, read on the forward strand.
CGACCGCTTGGCGGAGGTGTACGCGGTGGCCGTCTCGGTCGCCGGGTCGATGATCCACGCCAGCTTGCACCCGCGATCGAAGTACTCGGCCAGCTTCATGGCGATCTCCTTCTTCGTGTTCGACTCGCTCAGTATCTCGACGGCCAGCACGGGCGGCAGGTCGGCGATCTTCTTGTGGTCGGTCATGTCTTCAGGGATCAACTCCCACGGTACGAACGCCACATCGGGCATTCGGACTCCGCCCGAGTGCATTTTGAACGCGCCGCTCTCGCCAGACACGACCCCCAAGTTGAGCGGTTCGAGGAAGTTCCGCAACCGCTGGCCGAGAGCGATGGCCAGAATCGATTCGAGCCAGCCCATCGGTTTCTCCACAAGGGTACCGTCCACCAGTTCCGCCAGAACTTTCCTCTTCGGGTGGCGCATGACCCGGACGACATCTTCCGGCGTGGCGGTACCAGCTGGAGGTATGATGAAGACCCTCTCCGGAGAGACATCACCGAGTTGGGACAACAACTCGGCAACGTTCCGAGCCGGGATGGCGTGCGGGTCGAACTTCTTGATCACGGCGAAACCCTCGTGGAGGTTCGGTATCACACCCTCGCCAACTCCTCGTCCACCAGCCGGCGGACGACGTCGTTCGGCGCACCCTTGTTCGCCTTCATGACGCCGCCGACGAGGCTCATCTTGGCCGCGTCCTTGCCGGCCTTGAAGTCGGCCACGGCGCGGGGGTTGGCGGCAATGGCGGCGACCACAGCGGCGCGCAATGTGCCTTCGTCGAAGGTCGCGGGCTTGATACCCGTCTTGTCCATCGCCGCATCTATGCCGATGTCGTCTTCCAGCATCACCTTGAACAGGTCCACGCGATCTTGTTTGTTCAGCGGTGAGGTTTTCTTGATGAACTCGACGTATTGCGCCGCCGACACCGGGAACTGCCCGATGTCCTCGCTCCGCTCGGTCAGCGCCGGGTACACGAGGTCGCTGACGCGGTTGGCGGCGGTCTTGCCGTCGCCGCCGAGGCCGGCCGCCACGACCTCGAAGTACGCCACCGTCGGCCGACCCTTCGCGGTCAGCACCTGCGCGTCGTAGGGCGGCAATCCGTACTGCGTTTCCAGGCGTTTCCGCTGCGCGGCCGGCAGTTCGCCCATCTCGGCCTTCACCGTGGCGATCTGCTCGGCGGAGATGATCACGGGCACGAGGTCCGGCTCCGGGAAGTAGCGGTAGTCGGCCTCGTTCTCCTTGTGCCGCTGCACTTCGGTCTTGCCGCGGGCGTCGTCCCACCCGGCGGTGGTCTTGAAGAACTTGCCGAAGCGGTAGCCGGCCGGGTCGAGTTGGAAGGCTTCGTATTGCCGTTGCGCCTCGTACAGGATCGCGCGGCCGACGGAGCGGAAGCTGTTCAGGTTCTTGATATCCACCAGCGGCGTGGCGGCATACCCTTTCGGCTCGCCCGGCATCGGGATGTGGAGGTTGACGTTGGCGTCGCACCGCAAACTCCCCTCCTGCATCTCGCAGTCCGAGATGCCGAGTTCGCGCAGCATCAACCGCACCTCTTCGAGGTACGCGATGGCCTCCTCCGGGCCGTTCATGTCCGGGTGGCTGACGATCTCCAGCAGTGGCGTGCCGGTGCGGTTCAGGTCCACGCGGGTGTCGCCGCCGCGGCCGGATTCGTCGTGGATGTTCTTGCCGGCGTCCTCTTCCAGGTGCGCGCGGATGATGCCGATGCGCTTGGTGTGCTGGCCGGCGTTCGGCTTCTTCGCATCGACCGGCCACGCGATATCCAGATGCCCGTCGTGGCTGTACGGCAGGTCGTATTGCGAAATCTGGAAGTTCTTCGGCAGGTCCGGGTAGTAGTAGTTCTTGCGGTCCCATTTGGTGAACCCGACCGGGTTGCCGGGGTGCGTGGCGATCCGGAGGTTCAGCGCGAGGGCGGCCTTCAGCGCGAGGTGGAACGCCTGCTTGTTCATCACCGGCAGGGCACCCGGCAGGCCCAGGCAGACCGGGCAGGTGGCGGTGTTCGGCGCTTGCCCGAACTTGTTCATACACCCGCAGAACATCTTGGTCTTGGTCAGCAACTGGACGTGGACTTCCAGCCCGACGACGATCTTGTACGGCAGCTCCGCCATGACGCACCCCGGCGCGGTGAACTCGGTTCGAGAGGATTCGGGCATTGTAGCAGGAGAGGTGGCGAAGGTTGACCGTCCCGTTAGGATGCCGTGGATCGCAACTGGAGGATTCCCCATGCTCACGCTGTCCCGGTATCGCGGGTGTCTGCTCGGCCTGGCGGCCGGGGACGCGCTCGGCACCACCGTCGAGTTCATGAGTCCCGGCCTGTTCCCGCCGATGACTGACATCGTCGGTGGTGGCGTATTTCGTTTGAAGCCGGGCGAGTGGACCGACGACACGTCGATGGCCCTGTGCCTCGCCGAAAGCCTTGTCGAGAAGGGTGAGTTCGATCCCGTTCACCAACTCGACACCTACTGCCAGTGGTGGATGAACGGGCACTTGAGCGTGAAAGGCCACTGCTTCGACATCGGTACGCAGACCCGTGGGTCGCTGGCACGCTATGCCCAATTCCGGGAGTACACTCCCGCCCCCGACGGTAGCTCGTCCGGCAACGGCAGCATCATGCGGTTGGCCCCGGCACCGATGCGGTACGCGGGCGACCCCGCCGAGGCGATTCGGCTGGCAGGGGAGTCGTCGCGGACCACCCACGGTTCGCGCGAGTGCGTGGACGCCTGTCGGTACATGGGTGGCATCATCGTCGGCGCGCTGGAGGGGCGGCCGAAGGAGGAACTGCTGTCGTTCCGGTTCTCGCCGGTACCGGGGCTGTGGCAGAAGGCCCCGTTCGCGCCACGGATCGCCGCCATCGCCGAGGGATCGTTCAAGGCGAAAGAACCGCCGGACATCGTCGGGGCCGGGTACGTCGTGCCGTCGCTGGAAGCGGCACTGTGGGCGTTCGACCGGAGCGACACCTTCCGCGATGGGGCGCTCTTGGCGGTCAACTTGGGCGACGACGCCGACACGACCGGAGCGGTGTACGGGCAGATCGCCGGGGCGTTCTACGGCGAAGACGGCATCCCGGCGGAGTGGCGGGCGAAGCTGGCCATGCGGGAGTTGATCGAACGCCGCGCGGAGGAACTGTTCCGCGCGGCGACCGGGGCGTGAGCGATTCGTCTCGTCACTTCGCCTTCCAAACCGACCGGAGTTCGTGAACCGTCAGCGCCGTGACCTTCACGTTCCCGCCCTTCGCACTCACTCCGATACCGAGGTTGTCGGCCTTCGGGGTGAACGGCATCGGCACATAGGTCAGGCCGTCGCTGGCGAACACCTCCAGCCCGGTGCGGTCGCAGAAGATCGTCAGCCGCTGCTTGCCGTCCTTCGGCAGCGGGGCCGGCGCGCGGTGGCCGTTCACTACCAGTTCCTGCTTCTTCGCGTCGTAGGCAATCGTCGCGCCGCGGACGGTGAACGTCACTTCGCCGTCGGCGGCCGGCTCGAACTCGGCCCGCAGCTCCACCAACTCCGCCTTGATGTCCGCGAGCGGGTTCACGGTGTCGGCCTTCAGCACCATCGGTTCCAGCTTGTGCGACTTGACCCGCAGGGCTTCGAGTTCCTTCACCGGCGTCCACGTCATTCGCGGGCCGTCGGCGGTGGCGGTCAGCTTCAGTTCGAGCGGGATCGTCATCGACTGGTTGAACGCCATGCCCGGCGTCGCCGTCTGGAACCAGCCGATCTGGATGCGGCGGCCGTCCTTCGCCGGGATGTCGGCGAACGTCTGCGGGGCGTAAAACCCCTTGCCGCGCTGCCCCGGCAGTCGGGCGTGTTCCGCCTGGAAGGTGGTGCCGTCGAAGGTGCCGACGGCGTACTCGGTGTTCGCCCCCAGCAGCACCCACTTGGCCTTCTTGGCGTCGCCGTCCACGGGCAACTCGAAGAAGTCCGGGCACTCGAACAGGTAGCCGTCCTTGCCGGCCGTGCCGCCGTCGAACACGCTGGCCAGCTTCCAGTCCTTCAGGTCCGACGACGTGTAGAAGTGGACGGTGTGCCGCTTATTCAGTTCGACGTACAGCACCATCACCCACTTCTTGGTGGCCGCGTGCCACATCACTTTGGGGTCGCGGTTGCCGCCCGTCACCTGCTTGACGACGGGGTTCTTCTCGTACTTGGTGAACGTGCGGCCATCCAGACTGTAGGCGATGCACTGCGTCGTCGGGTTGCCGGAGGCGGTGTAGATCAGCACCAGCGGCGGCTTGCCGTCCTTGCCGAAGCCGCTGGTGTTGTCGGCGTCCACCACCGCGCTGCCGCTGAACATCGGCCCCATCGGGTCCGGCGCGAGCTTGTCGCCGAGGTCTTGCCAGTGGACCATGTCCGTGCTGACGGCGTGGCCCCAGTGCATGTTCCCCCAGCCCCAGCCGTAGGGGTTGTGCTGGAAGAACAGGTGGTACTCGCCGTTGAAGAAGACCATGCCGTTGGGGTCGTTGTTCCAGCCCCGCTTGGGCGAGAAGTGGAACTGCCCGCGCAGCGGCTCCGCGTACAGCTTCTCCGCACCCTTGATCGCGTCGCTCGGCTCGATGGACTTCAGCGCGGCGGAGTCCTCGGCCAGCTTGTCCACCACCAGCGTGACGGTCTTTCCCTTCCACTCGCCCACGTCCATCGGTGCCCACCAGTCGGGCTTGTCGTCGGCCAGCTCGATGTCGTTGCGGACGACCGGCTTGCCGTCCACCAGCAGCGTGACGACGCGCGACTTCGCCCCGTTCTTGATCGGGATGTTCAGGTAGCGCTTCTCGATCTGGAACTCGCGTTTCGCGTCGGTCAGCAACCCCGGCGGCTTCTTGTCGGTCTGGACGATGTGATCGACGTTGAGGTGCCCCCACCCGCCGGTCGCGTTGTCCACGATCTGGATGACGGCCATTTTCCCCGCGAACTCGGACACGTCCCACGAGTCCGGCGCGAGGGCTTCGGTGCCGCCGGCCTGGCCATTCGGCCCGGTGGCGGTGCGAACCGCCTTGCCGCCGACGAGCAGGTTCAGGGTGAGCTTCTCCGGGTCTTTCCCTCCGCCGATGAGGAAGCCGATGTACTTCCGCTCGACCTTGAACTCCGGCGAGGTCAGCGTGCCGGTCGTCTTGTCGCCGTTGAAGAAGGTGTTGACGAGGCCCTTGCCCTTGAAGCCGTCCACGTGCATCTGACCGGGAAGTGTGCCGCGCGCCGGGCCGGGGCCGAACGCCTCGCCGGTGGTCTTCCAGTCGCCGTAGTCCTTGCCCTCGAAGTCGGCGACGAGGATGTCATCGGCGGCGAAGGATGGAGAGGCGAGAGCGAACGCGACGAGGAGAGAGGATCGCATGGGAAACTCGGTGGGAAGAGGTGAAGGAAGAATATTGAACCGCCAAGACGCCAAGGAGCCAAGAAGAAAGAGAGGGGCGGAAGGGTGTGGCAAAACGTTCGGAACCCAGGGTGCGCTGCGCGACCCTGGGCTGTGGAGTGGAACCCCTTCGGGGTTCGAGAAGGGTTTGCTACGCCGAAGGCGTTGTACTCCGAAGCCCAGGGTCGCGCAGCGCACCCTGGGAACACGTTCCGCCTTTCTCTTGTCTTTCTCGGCAATCTTGGCGTCTTGGCGGTTCAATCCTCTTCGCTCCCGCGCTCACGCCAGGATGTCTTTCACCACCACGCCGTGAACGTCGGTCAGGCGGAAGTCGCGGCCGCTGTAGCGGTACGTCAACTTCTCGTGGTCCAGGCCCATCAGGTGCAGGATGGTGGCGTGCAGGTCGTGGACGTGGACTTTCTTGTCCACCGCCGCGAAGCCGAACTCGTCGGTCGCGCCGTAGGCCATGCCGCCCTTCACCCCGCCGCCGGCCATCCACACCGTGAACCCGTGGTTGTTGTGGTCGCGGCCGTTCGCGCCTTCGCTGGTCGGGGTGCGGCCGAACTCGCCGCCCCACAGCACCAATGTCTCGTCCAGTAGCCCCTTCGCCTTCAGGTCGATGAGTAGCGCGGCGATGGCCTTGTCGCTGGCGGCGGCCTTGGTGCGGTGGCCCTTCTCCAGGTCGCCGTGATCGTCCCACGGCTGGCCGTCGCCGAAGAACACCTGCACCGTGCGGACGCCGTTCTCCACCAGCCGACGGGCAGTGATCATGGCGTCGGCGTACTTGCCGGGGCCGTACAGGTCGCGGGTCGCCTTCGGCTCCTTGCTCAGGTCGAACACCGTCGTCGCCTCGGTCTGCATCCGGAAGGCCATCTCCAGCGACTGGATGCGGGCCTCGAGCTGGTCGTCGGCGCGGGCCTGCTGGTGCATCCGGTTCAGTTGGTTGAGCAAATCCAGTTGCTGCCGCTGGGTGTCCTTGCCGATGTACCGGTTCTCGATGTTCTCGATCACCCGCTTCGGGTCCAGGCTGTTGATGTGGCAGCCCTGGTAGACGCCGGGCAGGAAGCTGTTGCCCCACAGCTGCGGGCCGACCACCGGCTTGCCGGCGCACAGCACCACGAAGCCGGGCAGGTTCTGGTTGTCGCTGCCCAGGCCGTAGCACAGCCACGACCCCATGCTGGGACGGATCGGCTGCGTGTTGCCGCTGGTCATCATGAGCAGCGACGGCTCGTGGTTGGGCACGTTCGTGTGCATGCTGCGGACGACGCAGATGTCGTCGATCATCTTGCCGACTTCGGGGTAGATCTCGCTGACTTCGATGCCCGACTGGCCGCACGGCTTGAACTTGAACGGCGACGCGAAGGCGTTGCCGGTCTTCCGCTCCGTCGCCTTGGCGGTCGTCACCTTCTTGCCGTTCTGCTTGGTCAGTTCCGGCTTCGGGTCGAAGGTGTCCACCTGCGACGGCCCGCCGTTCATGAACAGGTGGATGATGTGCTTGGCCTTGGCCGGGTAGTGCGGCTTCTTCGGCGCGAGCGGACTGGCGCTGGCGTCGGCGGCCCGCAGCTCCGGGGCGAGAACGCCGGCGAGGCCGAGCAGCCCGAGGCCGGTGCCGGTGCGGGCGAGCATCTCGCGGCGGGAGAAGGCGAGCGGCAGCATGACGAATCCAGTGCGGGAACGGGACGGGTCGGTGGGGCGGGAGGGACGGCCAGAGCCGTGTGGAAAATCATACCGCGCCCGCCGAAAAGCACGCGCGTGGAGAGCCAGTCTACTTCTCGACGGGCGTGTAGACGCGGCCGTTGGCGTAGAGTTCGGTGTCGGGGTGCTTCGCGTGCCACTCCGCCCAGGTGGTCCGCATGGCCTCGGCCGGTTTGTACGGGAACGGCTTTTCCTTGTCCTTGTCCAGCGGTTCCAGCGTCTCCTGGTCGAATCGCCGGCCGCCGTGCAACAGCACCATCTGCCGGGGCAGCGTCGGGTGCCGGCCGCCGTTCGTGACCCGCAGGGGACCGGCTCCGTCCTCCCCGGTGAAGGCGCACGTGCAGTTGTTCAGATTGCAGAACGTGACGGTCAGCGGCGTTGTCCCGAGCGTGTCGTTCAGGACGTGGTTCTGCGGCGACCACAGGTTCGCCAGCAGGTACGCCCGGTGCCTCGTCCCCACCGACACGCCGATCACCGGCGTCGCATCGAGGACGGGCCACGTGTCCGCGAGCGGGGCGACGAAGGCCGTCGGCGGCAGCGGTGCGGGAGTCGGCTCGGGTTCGTCCGGCATCGTCAGTTGGGCGAGCAGTACCGCCCCGGCGGTCAGTCCGAGGATGATGAGGACGGTCCACGGGGGACGCCAACCCGACGGGGCTGGAGCGGCGGGCGGCACGTCGGGTGTCGGCGTCATCGGAGTCCTCGGATGTTTGGCCCTACGCCGGCGCGAAGTCCGGCCGCACCCAGTTTACTCCGCGAACAGCAGCTCGTTGCTGGCAAGCAGGATTTGGGCGTACTGCTGCCAGCGGGTGAGCTTGTCGGCGGCCGGCGAGGGCAGCGCCACGAACTTCGCCCCCAGGGCCAGCTCCTCCGTCGTCGGCTCGCGGGTGAAGGCCAACCGGTACGCCAGCTTGATCCGCGCCTCGGATACCTTCTCGGCCTTCTCGACCCGCTCGGCGAACGCCTTCGCCTGACCGATCATGAACTCGCTGTTCAGCGCGAACAACTGCTGCTGCGGGACGGTGGTGCTGCCCCGCTTGTCGGCGGTCACGTTCGCGTCCGGGAAGTCGAACAGTCGCAGCAGGCCGTCCAGTTCGTGCCGGCTGATCTTGGCGTAAACGGTGCGGCGGCGGACGGTCGCGTTCTTGAGGTCGAACGTCGGCCCGCCGGTGGTCAGGTCGATGGTCCCGGCCACGGCCAGCAGCGAATCCCGCCACGCCTCCACGTCCAGCCGGTGCCGGTTGCCCCGCCACAGGTAGACGTTCGCCGGGTCGGTCTTGGCGTTCTCGGCGTCGGTGTTGCTGGACGCTTGGTACGTCGCACTCAGCACGATCTGCCGGTGCAACCACTTCATCGACCAGCCGTTTTCCACGAACTGGACGGCCAGGGTGTCGAGCAGTTCGGGGTGCGTCGGGCGGTCGCCGAGTAGCCCGAAGTTGCTCGGCGTGTTCGCCAGCCCGCGGCCGAAGTGCCACGCCCAGACGCGGTTGACGATGACGCGGGCGGTCAGCGGGTTGGCCTTGTCCGCGATGGCGTTGGCGAGGTCGAGCCGGGTGAAGTCCTTCGCGGCCGGCTTGTCGGCGATCACTTGCAGGAACCCCTTCGGGGCGGCCGGCCCCTTGTTCGCCGGGTTGCCCCGGACGTACACCGGCATGGCGTTGCCGCCGCCGGTCAGCACATGCGCCATCGGCGGGGTCGGCGGCATCGCCTTCTTCCGCTTGTCCAGTTCGGCCTTCAGGTCGGCCAGCTTCTTCTTGTCGTCGTCGGCCAGCGGCCGCTTCTCCACCTCGGCCGGCGGGATGAAGAACGGCGCGTCCTTGTCGGTGAACACCGCCGTCATCACCGCGCCGTCCTTCTTGGTCATCTTCTCCAGGAACGCGGCGCGGGCGGCGTCGGTCGCCAGCGCGGTCTTGATCGGCTCCAGCGGCTTGGCGGAGCTGGCCACCGCCTTCACCCAGCGGGCCAGGAACGCCGGGTCGAGGCTGTCCGCCTTCGCCACGGCGTCGGCCTTCAGCGCCTTGTCCTTGCTCATGCGGACGGCGGCGTCAAGGTACTTGGCGGTGTCCTTCGCGGCCTCGGTGCCGATCTTCTTGGCGATCTCCGTCTGCGACTTCGTGATCGCGGCGGTCTGGTCGTTCATCGCTTTCGTCGCGCCGTCGAACGCCTTCGCCGTGTCGGCGCTCACGAGCGGCACGTCGGCGAACTTGCTGCCGTTGAAGATGCCGGCGATGGCGTAGTAATCCTTGGTCGGGATGGGGTCGAACTTGTGGTCGTGGCAGCGGGCGCAGCTCACGGTCAAACCCAGGAAGCCGCGCGTCACGGTGTCCACGCGGTCGTCCAGCTCGTCGGCGATGGCCTGCTCGGCGGCCGTGTTCTTGTAGTATTCCGCACCCAGGCCGAGGAAGCCGAGGCCCGCCAGTCGCGTCGTGGGGTCGCCGACCGACTCCGGCAGCAGGTCGCCGGCCAGTTGCAGTTTCACGAACTGGTCGAACGGCATGTCGGCGTTGAACGCCCCGATCACCCAGTCGCGGTAGCGGTACGCCTGGTCCCGCTTCTTGACGGCGAAGGTGTGCGCCTGGTCCTCGGCGTAGCGGGCGACATCCAGCCAGTACCGGCCCCAGCGCTCGCCATACCGGGGCGAGGCGAGCAGCCCATCGACCACTTTGGCGAACGCTTCCGGCGACGTGTCCGTCTCGAACGCGGCGAGGTCGGCCGGCGTCGGCGGCAGGCCGGTGAGGTCGAGGTACGCCCGCCGCAGCAGCGTCCGCTTGTCGGCGACCGGCCCCGGCTTCAACCCTTTCTCCGTCAGCTTGGCGAAGACGAACCGGTCCACGTCGGTCGTCGCGCCGCCCGCCTTCGGCGGGGTGACGGCCTTCGGCGGCTGGAACGCCCAGAACTCGCGGCCCTTGGCGATGTCGAGGGTCTTGGCGGTCTCGTTGCCGTCGCGCGGGTCGGCGGCCCCATCCAGAATCCACTTCTCGAAGTCGGCGATGACGGCGTCGGGCAGTTTCCCCTTCGGCGGCATCTGGCTGTCGCCGGCGTACCGGATGGCGTCCAGCAGCGATCCTTCCTTCGGCTTGCCGGGCACCACGGCCGGGCCGGTGTCGCCGCCTTTGCGGGTGGCGTCGCGGGTGTCGAGCTTCAGCCCGCCCTTGAGCTTTTTGGCCTTCTCCGCCGCCTCGCTGTGGCAGCTGTAGCACTGCTCCACCAGCACGGGGCGGATTTTGGCCTCGAAGTGGTCGGCGTCGGCACCCCGCACGGCGGGCGCGAACAGCAGCAGAAGGGCGGACGTTCGGAGGAACGGCGTCATGGGCGGATGAACCCAGGAGTGTGGCGGAAGTCGGGCAATCGGCGGGCGGGCAAGCGAGACGGCGCGGGCAAGCCCGCATCGGCGTGGGAGGTACCAGTATGATGGCATCCGGCGGGGCAAAAGTCACGCCGAAAGTGGAGAACATGCCGTGGCAAATAGCGCCGACATCAAATGGCCGCCGTTCCCGTCAGCCGCCGAAATCCTGCACCAACCGGCGACGGAGGACGACATCGCCGCCGGCCGCGCGGCGTTCGTCATTCGCGACGGGACGGGGCAACTGGTCGGTTCGGCGGTGAGGATGGGAATGCCCCGTCTCGGCTTCCACAAGCAGGGTAGGACGCGCAGGGTCGGAGTGGCGGTTCAGGTCGAAGTCGCCAACGGCCAATGCGTGGTTGGGGTGAAACACGTCGATGGGACTTTCACGATGTGTTCGCAGCCGGAGTTCGAGTCGGCTTCTCGCTTCCTCGTGTTCCATCGCCAATCGGGTTTCGGAATCGATGAGGCAGAGCAGGCTCTTGCGACTGGTCGGGGTAAAAGGCTGAAGCGAGCCAGACGTGGCGAGGTGTTGGCCGTGCGATGGAAGAAAGGCCCGGTGTTGTTCATCCGCCACGCCAGAGGCGATCTGGTCGCGCAAGAGGTGGCACTTCTGCGGAATGTCGGCAATCACGCCGAAGAGTTGGCAAAATGCGACGCGCTCTTTGAAGTGAGCTTCTTGGATTTGGAGGCGGTCTTGGATGAGAGCATCTCGCTGCTCGACGTGCAATGGACCCTCGCGGATGCGCTGCCCAGAGGGTTCGAGTACCTCGAATGGAATCGGACGCTGACGGCGATCACTGCGGAGTCGCATTAGCGACGTGCTCACCGGTGTCGGCTTTGTGAGGCGGGTTGTCCCTCACCACAACTGCGATCCTCGGAGGAAAGTGTCCATCATTGCTGCCGACGGATGAACTGGCCGAGGAGCGGAACCGCGAAACTGTAGCGGCCGTGCTGCGTCTTGTACACGAACCCGGCGGCGGCCAGTTTGGTCAGCATCTGGTTCACGTTCGACGCCTTGAAAGTCGATTCGAGCGCCTTCGCCGCGTGCATCTCCGCCGCCTTGGAAACAACTTCCTGAACCGAGAAGTCCGTCCCGTAGTTGTCCAACGCGGCGATAACGCGGAGCAACTCCCGCTGGCGATCCGTCACCCGCGCCCACCGGCCGGCGAAGAAATCCGCGTCCAACTTCCGGGTGATGTCCGGGATGGAGACGACGAGCGGCTCGCCCGTGTCGTGCTTCTGCATGGCGATGTCGTACACCTCGCGGCAGATGAACTGGATGAAATACGGGTAGCCGCCGGACGCCGCGACGATGCGGTTCACGAGTTCGGGTGCCAGCGGGAAAGGCGAACTCGGCTTCCGGATCGGCTTGATGATGGCGTCCCGCGAGTCCGCGTCGTTCAGCCGGTCCAGCGTGATGACGCGGAACATCCGCTCCGCCGACGTTCGCGCCGCGACCAACTTCGGGAAGAGGGTGGGCAGACCGACCAGCACCAGCATCATCCGGAACCCTTTCCGCTGGATCGACTGGAACACGTCCAGCATGACCGACAGTGGGAACTGCCGGTCGGCCGCGTGGTCGGACAGGTTCTGCGCCTCGTCGTAGGCGAAGATCAACCCCCGATCCGACTTCTTGAGGACTCCCGCCACCGCTTCCACCACGGCTTTCAACTTGTCCGCAACCAGGCCCGGCGTCTGCCGGTACAGTTCGACGAGCAGTTCGTACCCCAGGGTCGCGTCCTCGGACGGCGCGACCGAGTGAAACCACCCGCCGCCGGCGTCTCCCTTCGCGATCACCCACTGGGATGTCACCACCGCCAGGTCCGCGAGCAACCGGGTGGCCATGTTGTCCTCGGTCAGGCTCGCCGTCTCCGACATGTCCGTCCCGACCCAGTACCAGTCTTCCTTGAAAGCGAGGTGTTTCAACTCCTCCAGGAGCACGGTCTTGCCAACGCCGCGAAGGCCCGTGAGGATCGGGTTGTCCGTGATCACCTGCTGGTCGAGCAGCCCGGCGAACTCCTTCTTCTCCTCTTCCCGACCGGCGAGGTACGGCGGCGGATGGCCAGCCCCCGGTCGGAACGGGTTCGTGAGCTTCTTCGACATGGCAATCACCACGGGTAAATTTATCTCGCTAGGTAAATTTATACGTCCGTCTGCCCACAAAGTCAATTCGAATGAACTTCCCGCCGCGATGGTACAGGGCCATTCCGTTCTCGGGTTTTCCGGCGAGCCGCGACCGTCAGGGGGCGTCGGATTCCGGGAGAGAAAAGACGCTCCCTGGCGGTCGCGGCTCGTCAATCATTACGCCGCGGCGTACTTGTCCCGCAGCTTGTCGAGGAACTTCTTGCTGTCGGCGGTGACGGCCCAGGCGTCCGGCCAGAAGCACAAGTCCACGCTCCACCAGCCGCCCGGCACGGCCGCCGCTTGGATCGCCGGGATCAGCTCGTCGAAGTTCAACTTCCCGGTGCCGAACGGGTTGTGCGTGCTGGTGTTGTGCTCGTTCAGGGTGCCGTCGCTGTCGATGACGTGGACGTGGGTGATGCTGCCTTTCAGCTTCGCCAGCAGTTCCAGCGCGCCGCCGGCGAGCAGTTCGGTGCCGCCCTGGTGATTCGCCCCCACCGCCGCGCACATGTGCGCGTGGCAGGTGTCGTACAGCACGCCGAAGTTCGGGTTCCCCTTCGCCCGCACCGCACCGACCAGCTCCAGGATTTCGCTCGGCTTGTTGAACACGAACCCCGGCTCGAACTCCCAGCAGACGTTCAGCCCGAAGTCCGCCGCGATCTTGCTACAGGTGTCCCACACCTTCACGAACCGCTCCATGCCGGCCTTCGCCCCGATCTTCTTGCCTTCCTCGGTGGCGAAGTAGTCCGGGGCCAGCACGGTATCGACGCGGATCGTCTTGGCGTCCAGGTCCGACGCGAAGTTGCACCAGCCGAGGAACGCGGTGGTGTACGCCGCCGGGATGTCGTCCAGGATGCTGACGCCCGGCGTCTTGAACGCCCACAGGTCCACGGCGATGCCGGACAGCGCCAGCCCGTGGTCGGCGATCTCCTTCTTCAGCTTCTCGCGGCTCTTCTTGGTCGGGTGCGTGGCCGGCGACGGGTGCGGGCCGAAGCTGCCCAGTTCCACGCCGTCGTACCCCAGATCTTGCAGCTTGTGCAGGATGACGTGGAAGTCGTTGGTCGGTTCGGTCTGGTTGAACAGGTACGCCCAGGTGCCGATCGAGATTTTCGCTTTCATCGGGAGAAGTCCTGCGAGGGGTGACAGACGAGCGGGCGGGGCGGGTATCTCCAGAACCCCACCGGGTTCAACGTACTTTGACGGGGCGGCAACGGTCAGGTATGTTTACCCATTCGCCCGCGCGGTGCGGCGAGTCCCTTGCCGGAACACCTGTTCTTACCAGCACTTGGGACCGCCCCCCGCACGGCCGTTGCGACGGCCCCGGCCCCGCCGGCGGCAATTATTTTCCGGCCTCGGCGCAAGTTTCGGCCCCAGGACGCGAACTCCGGGTATATCCCGCGTGTCGATGGCCCTACCTCAATTGGAAAAAGGACACCATGAAAACTCACTTCCCGCACACGACCGGAGGACACGGTTTGTCTTCGAACCGCATCGGCACGGAACCGGACACCAAGCGGATGCCGAAGGTGATCATCGGCGCGGTCGGCGAGCCGCTGGCGTCCGCCTTGGCCGCCCACTTCGCCAAACTGGGCTGGCGGATGAAGCACGCCGCCGACAGCGACGAAGCCCGTCGCCACGCGGCCGCGTGCCGCGCGTACGCCGTCATCCTGCCGGTGGACTCGTTCGCCGAGAGCGGCTTCTTGGCGTGCGCCAAGTTGGTCCTCGGCCTGCGGAAGACGCGGGTCGTGCTGGTCGGCGAGGAGAGCGAGGAGAACGAGCGGTTCGCGCTGTTCGCCGGGGCCGCCGGGTACGCCACCAACGAGACGCCGGCCGGCGAGCTGGCCCGCATCGTCACCGGCCAGTTCGCCCCGACGATGAACTGACCAACGGGAAGCAGCGCTAACCACAGAGACACAGGGGCACAGAAAAGAGAGAAAAAGCAGTTCTTGCAAACACTCTCTCTGCGTTCTTCTCTGTGTCCCTGTGTCTCTGTGGTTAGCTCTTCTGAATTCTACTTGTCCTCCGGCCCGCGACGCCCTCGGTCGCGGGCCTTCTTCATGCGCGTCATGAAGTCGTCGCCGTCCTCGTCGGCCTTCGGAGCCGGTTTGCCCGACGGTGGAGGAGGCGGAGACTTGCCGGCCCCACCGGTGCCGAAGTCGTCCGCCCCAGCCGGCGCGACGACATCCGCATCGCCCGGTTCGAACCGCCGGGTGGCTCGCTTCTTCGCTTCCGTGTCGCTGGTCCGTTTCTTCACGCGACCGAGCGCGCCGATCATGCTGCCTTCTTCCGGCTCCTCGACGTAGTCCGCCGCGCGGAGCCGCTGCCACTGGGTGGCCAGCGCCTGGCGGGTCTCGGCCCACTCGAAGGAGATGCGCCGCACGCCCACGTCGAACAGCAGCAGCACGCCGGCGGCGAACACCAGCCAGTACCAGAACGGCAGTTGACTTTCGCTGCCCTGCTTCGGCCGGCGGAAGAAGTCGGCGGCGGTGGCCAGCGTCAGGGCATCCGCCAGGGTCGCCGGCTCTTCGTGGTACTTGCCACCGCAGGCTTCCGCGATCTGCTTCATCCGGCCGGTGTCGGTCTCCAGGTCGGCGTACTCCGGCGAGTACGGCACGGTGGTGCCGGTGCGGGCCGAGTCGAACGCCTGGTAGACGGGGCCTTTGGCGTCCCGCTCCTGCTTGCCGTTCGAGCCGATCTTCGGCTCGCTGGCGTTCACCGTCACGAAGTACGACCCGGCGTCGTCGGCGGAGAACTCGGCGACGTACTGGCCGGGGCTGCCGGCCTTCGGCTTGAAGTCCAACTTCGGCGGCGGCTGGCCCGGCAGCGCGGGGTTCGGCAGCGACACCATGCCTTGCAAGCTGAGGCCCGACACCGGCTTCTTCTTGTTGTCGCGGGGGTCCGTCTTCTGCGCCGTGACCGTCACCTGCACCCGTCCGTTGCGGGTCTCGGTGGCGACCATCAACTGCCCCTTCTCCTCGTCCCGCATGGCCCAGCGGATGGTGTCGGTCCAGAACTTTTGATAGATGTCGGACGACACCCACTCGCGGTCCCACCCGGACACGCCCGACGGCTGGCTCCGCGCGTCGGACGTGAACGCCACCGACTTGCCCAGCCCGTACCGCCACTTGGCCAGCACGGGGAACCGCTGGCCGGACTGCGGGTCGGCCGGCCCCTCGACGAGCATGTCGGCCAGCACGTTCTCCTTCTTGGTCGTGCGGACCATCCCCCTCAGCTTCGGGAGCGGCGGGTTGAGCGTGACCGTCGGCCCGTCGCGGAGCAGGAGCTGCGGGTCGAACTCCTTGTCGTAGATGAACGACTGGCTGATCTTGCGGGTCTCGCGGATGTAGATCGCCGGCAGTTGGTTCGGGTTCGTCACCTTGTGGAAGTTGCCCGGCTTGCCGTTGCCGTCCTTGGTGCCGCTGGCGATCTTCTGCATCTTCGTGTCTTCGTTCACCCCGTGCGTGGCGACGCCGATGGTGGTGCAGGTGATGTTGTTGTCGGCCATCAACTGCACCGCCGCCGCGCCCAGCGGCGAAAACTGCGGGTCGCCGTCGGAGATGAGGATGACGTGCTTGACGGCCAGGTTGTACTGCGGGTCCGACAGCGTGTCGGCGGCGGCCTTCAGGAACGGGTCGAAGTCGGGCATGTCGCCGGGGGTCATGCGGTCGATTTCCTTGTAGTGCCGCCCCTTGTCGTCGCCGACCTCCTGGAACTTGATCGGCCAGTTGACGCCGCCGCCGACGCCGAACCCGTAGTCCAGCACGCCGATCATGTCCCCGGCCCCCAACCGCTGGACGGCCAGCTTGGCGATGTCCTTCTGCCATTTGTTGCCGTCGGCCATCTCGGAGGCGTGCATGATGAGGATCAGTCCGCCCTTCCCGGCCGCCTTCTTCGCCTTCACCTCGCAGTCCACCGGCAGCGCCGCCTCGACCGGCGTCCCCTGGTATCCGCCGGGGCCGAAGCTGTCCGGCCCGCCGACCATGACCAGCCCGCACCCCTGGTCGTGGACCTGCTGGCGGATCACCTCCATGTGGTCCGGCTCGAAGTCGTCGGCCGGCACGTTCGCCAGCACCACGCAGTCGTAATCCAGCAGGAACACCGCAAGCTGATCCTTCTTTTTCGGCAGTTGCGTGATCGACAGGTAATCGAGCTGGAAGTTGGCCTTCCGCAGAGTGGACACGAGGTGCCGGTGCGGGGAGTCGGTTTCCTTGAAGTTCTTCGGGTCCAGGAACAGCATCTTCTGCTTGCCCTTGGCCACCACCACCGTACTCGCGGCGTTGTTCGCCGGACGGTCCCCGGCGAGGCCCGGTGTCCAGTCGGCCGCGTCCGGCTCCTTCGACCGGATCGGGGTGAACGTGGCGGTGTAGGTGTACGACGACCGCCCCTTGCCCGGCGTGTCCACGAACTCGAACACGTTCTGCCGCACCTTGCTCGGCATCAGCCGGACGATGGGCGGCCGCTTGCTCGCGTCCAGCACCTGATCGGTCTCGACGATCCGCACCGGGTCGCGCTTCTCCGCCGGCTGGTCGCCCACTGCCGCGCCGATGCGGAGCAACTCCAGCGTGCCGTCCACGATCCGCGTCGGGTGTTCGTTCCGCACCACCACCCGCAACGTCCGCCGCTCGCCCTCGGCGGTCAGCGCCGGCGCGTCCACCGACTCGACTCGGACCTCGTTCTCGTTGCGGACGCCGGGGGCCAGCGCGACGGTGTCCACCTCCACCTTGTTCTTCACAGCCAAATCAAGCTGCTCGGCCAGCAGCCCCCGGTTCGGGTTGCCGTCGGACACCAGGACGATCCGCTTGCCGGTGCCTTCCGGAAAGGACGCCAGCGCCAGCTTGAACGCCGCCGCGATGTCCGTGTACTCACCGTCCACCGGCCCGGCGGCGTTCGGGTCGAGAGGCGTCGTGAACACCGGTGCGGGCGGGAGGAGCAGCTTCGGCCGCTTGCCGAACAGCATCACCCCGAACTTGTCGTCCCGGCTGCGGCCGAATTGCAGGTTCACCGACTGCTCGATCAGCGCTCTCGTCCGCTCCCACCGCAGGTCCAGTGGGTTCCCCTTCGCGTCGGTCCCCGGCTCCTGGGGGACGCTGAACGAGCGGTCCACGAGGAACAGCACCGTCACGTTCTCGCTCGGCCGCAGCAACCGCGGCTCGGCAAGCGCGAGGGCAATCGCGGCCACCACACCGGCGCGACCGCCGACCGCCATCCACTTCCGCCACGGCCCCAGCCCGGACAGACTGCCCCGGCTCATCAGCACGACGACCGGCACGAACACCAGCAGCACCAGCCACCACGGGCGGATGAAATCCAGGTACAGCACCGACCGCCCGGCATAAGCGACGCCCGACGAGATGTCCCGCCCGACCCACCCGCCGAAGCCGGCCACGAGAAGTGAGCCGAGAATCAGACCGAACGTGAACGACCAGACGCGGGCGAGCAGCAGCAGAAGCAACGCGAGGGCGAACACCGCCGCCGCGAGCGCGACCACCGCCACGGCGATTGTGCGTGTGTCGCCGTCCTCGACGAGTTGATACTTCCACCCGTGCAGCCCGATCATCCCGCCGGCGAACAGGGCGAGGGCGAACGCCAGCCACGCGGACGCGCCGCCGCGCCCGCGCACGGCCGCGCGCACCGCCAGCACCGCCGCCGCGACGAGCAGCGCGATGGTCAGCCAGTGGGGTTGCAGCAGCGGCAGGAGGCGGTTCATGGGATTCCTCGGTGCTGACGAGCGCAACCGCAAGGGAGCGGAATTCTTTCCGGGCGAACGGCGCGGCGTCAGCCCGCCGGTGGCGATTTCAGAACCGGCGGGCTGACGCCGCGCCGTTCGCCAAGAAACCGCTCCCTTGCGGTCGCGGCTCGCCACGTCGGTTCAAAACTTCACCCGCTGCACCCGGTGGTTCTCGGTGTCCACCACATGCACGCGGCCGGACTTGTCCACCGCCACCGCCCACGGGTCGGCCAGTTGTCCGGGTCCGCGACCGGGTTCGCCCCACGTCGCCACCGGCGTGCCGTCGGCCAGCAGCTTCTGCACGCGGTTGTTGCCTCGCTCCACAACATACAGATGGCCCGACGGCCCGAACGCCAGATCGTACGGCAGGTTGAACTGCCCCGGCGCGCGGCCCGCGCCGCCGAACTCGCGGACGAACTCGCCGCCCCGCGTCATCACCTGGATGCGGTGATTGCAGGCGTCCGCCGCGTACAGCAACCCGTCCGGCCCGATGGCCAGCGCCCGCACCCGGTTGAACTGCAACGGCCCCTGTCCAATGCTCCCCCAGCACGCCACGAACTTGCCGTCGAGGTCGAGCTTCGTGATGCGGGAGTTCTCGCCGAACTCGGCGATGTAGTAGAACCCGTCGTCATCCTGAACGCAATCGGACACATACCCGAACTGGCCGGGAGCGGTTCCCGCCTGACCGCCCAACACCTTCAGTTCCTTGCCGTCGAAACTGTACACCCGCACGCAGTGGTAGTGCGAATCGGACACGAGCAGGTTGCCGTCGCGGTCCACGCCCAACCCGCTCGGCCGGCCGCTGCGGAAGTCCGGCGTCGTCCAGGTGTGGCCGAGGTGGTTGCCGTCGAGGTCGTAGGTCTGGATGCGGGCGGTGAAATCGACGAGGAACAAGTGGCCCTTCGGATCGATGGCGATCGCTCGCGGCCGGGCGACCAGCCCCGGCTGCACGCCCTTCGCCCCCCACACCAGTTCCGGCGCGGACCCGCCCCCGCCGAGGCCGAGCGACAGCCCGACGCCGGCCAGGATGACGACGAGGATCAGCAGCGAGACGAGTCGGGGACTCACGGGAGAACCTCATGAACTTACTTGTCAAAGTAGCGAACCACCGTCTTCGCGGCGACTTCAGGAGCCGCACCGGCCACTTCCGCATTGCACCGCCCCCGCGTCCGCTATAATCCCCTTTTGACCCGCACCGCACCCGCACGGCACCGATGGCCACCAAACGCAAGCCGAAGTCCCTCCCACTTTCGTCCGCCACCTCCGCGCCCCTGGCGAAAGGCAGTTACGCCTTCATCAGCCTCGGTTGCCCGAAGAACCTCGTCGATTCCGAGCGGATGCTCGGCCTCCTGGCGCAGGACGGTTACGTCCTCGTCCCCGAGGCGGAGCGGTCGGACATCGTGATTATCAACACTTGCGGGTTCATCGACGCGGCTCGGCAAGAGTCTTTGGGGGTGATCCGTGAGATGCTCGACCGCAAGAAGGCGGGGGCGATCAAGGGGGTGATCGTCGCCGGCTGCCTCGCCGAGCGCCAGAAGGACATGTTGCTGGAGGAAGTCCCCGACGTCGATCAGGTCGTGGGCGTCTTCGGCCGCGAGGAGATCGCCAAGGTCGCCGACCGGATCTTGGGCGATCTGCACGAGCAGCGGACCGTCTTCCGTCCCGCCCCCGTCCAGGCCCAGGACGACCGCGCCAGGTTGAGGATCACGCCCAAGCACCTCGCCTAC
>JAYUFU010000431.1:0-3740 GCA_043738505.1 Fimbriiglobus sp.
CCCTGTTGATGTGCAAGAAACAGGGGGCTTACGCCCCCCGCTCGCCAAGACCAACCCCGTCGTCCCGCCGGTGCCCGTATCTCCGCCTCCGCCGGTCCCGCCGCTTCGCAAGGCCGGGGATCGGCACGAGATCCTGCTGCCCGGCGGGGTGCCGATGACGTTCGCGTGGTGTCCGTCGGGGGCGTTTTTGATGGGCAGCCCGTCGTCGGAGAGAGAGCGGAGTTCGGACGAGCAGCAGCACGAGGTGCGCCTGACGAAAGGGTTCTGGATGGGGATTCACCCGGTGACGCAGGCGCAGTACAAGGCGGTGATGGGGACGAACCCGAGCAAATTCCAGGGTGACACGCTGCCGGTGGAGCAGGTCAGTTGGGACGACGCGCTGGCGTTCTGCACGACGTTGAAGCAGAAGACTGGGGTGGAACTTCGGCTCCCCACCGAGGCCGAGTGGGAGTACGCCGCGCGGGGCGGCACGACCACGCCGTTCTACTGGGGCGATCAAATGAACGGCACGCAGGCGAACTGCCAGGGCAACCTCCTCCCTTACGGCATGACGACGAAAGGTCCAAACCTTCAGAAGACGACACCAGTGGGCAGCCACGCTGCGAAATACCCGCACCCGTGGGGCCTGACGGATGTGATCGGGAACGTGCGGGAGTGGTGCGCGGACTTGTACGGTCCGTATCCAGAAGCGCTAGTCGTGGATCCCATGGCAAAAGGGAGTGGCTCGGATCGAGTGTACCGGGGCGGGAGTTGGTTCGACCTCGCCTTTATGTGCCGCTCGGCGAAGCGGTACATGTTCTCGCCGGGCCGCCGGTACAGCTACCTCGGCTTTCGACTCGCCGTAGGTCCATCTGGTCTCTAGCCGGCCGGCGGCGGAGCCGGTCCAGAACCGGCGGACTCACGTCGCGCCGTTCGCCTGATGCGCGGCCTACCGCACCGTCACGTCGCGGGTTACACTACCAACACCCCCCCGGAGGTGTTCGCCATGTCGATTGCCGCCCCGCCGACGCACGCCGATACGACCCCCTCGCCCGCCCCGACCGTTCGGTTATCTTGAAGGGACCAGGAGAACCCCGCCATGTCCACCGCCACGATGCAAGAGGTGCAATCGCACCTGCCCGAACTGCTCGCCAACCTGGCCGCCGGTGACGCCGTGGTCATCACCCGCGACGACCGCCCCGTCGCCACGCTGAAGGCCGTGTCCGCGACGGATCGCCCGGTGCCCAAACTCGGCACCCTGAAGGGGACGGTGCTGTCGATGGACCGGTTCGACGAGCCGCTGGAGGAATTCGGGGAGTACCGGTGATGCGCGTGCTGCTCGACTCCCACACGCTGATCTGGGCCGCCGACGACCCCGCCAAGTTGAGCGACTCGGCCCGCGCGGTGATCGAAGACCCGGCGAACGACCGCCTGCTGAGTGCGGCAACGATCTGGGAAATCTCCATCAAGGTCGGGAAAGGCCGCCTGCCGCTGTCGCTCCCGTACCGGGCGTGGATGGACCGGGCCATCGCCGACCTGTGCCTGACGTTGCTCCCGATCACGCTCGACCACGCGGAACGCCAGTCGCAGTTGCCGGACCACCACGGCGACCCGTTCGACCGGCTCCTCGTCGCCCAATCGCTGTTCGAGGCGATTCCCATCATCAGCATCGATGTCGCGCTCGACCCCTACGGCGTCGTCAGGATTTGGTGAGACCGCGAAAGGCACTGGCGGACTCACGCCGCGCCGTTCGCCGGTAAGCGGTATACTGGGATCGTTCACGTCCTCACCGGAGTTACCCCCATGAGCGAGCCGACCCTTCAGGAACTGGCCTCGCGGCTGACGGCCGTGGAGGCGGTGGTCGGCCTCATCCCCCCGGCGGCGGGGAAGTCGTGGCGCACCGCCGTCGGCACCTTCACCGATCCCGAATTCCATGCGAAAGTGATCGCCGAGGCCGAAGCCATCCGGGAGGCCGACCGCGAAGCCGGCCGCCGCGGGGATGACGAATGATCGTCCTCGACACCGACCACGTCAGCGTTCTCGGGTTCCCCGAGAGCGACCGATGCCGACGCCTCGTCGCCCGTCTCGATGCGGCCGGGGATGAGGTCGTGGCGGTGAGCTGCGTCACGGTCGAAGAGCAGATGCGCGGCTGGCTCGCGGCCATCGCCAAGGAACGGAAGCCGAAGCGTCAGGTCGTCGCGTACCGGGAGTTCACGGAACTCTGGGCCTTCTTCGCCCACTTCACCATCCTGCCGTTCACCGACGCGGCCGCGGACCTGGTGGACGGGTGGGGAAGCATCCGGATCGGGTCGAGGGATAAGAAGATCGCCGCGACTGGCATCGTCACCGGATCGTTGCTACTGACGGCTAACCGCCGCGATTTCTCGCTCGTGCCCGGTTTGCGGTTCGAGAACTGGATGGACGGCTGACCGGCGCGGCCCCTCACCCGCCGCCCAGAACCGGCGGCCTCACGTCGCGCCGTTCGCCAGCAGGACACGCCGCCCCGCTCACTTCTTCGCCGGGACTTCCTTCTCGATGGCGTCCAGGATCGCCTTGCGGTCGGCGTCGCTCGGCTTGCCGTCCTCGAACGTCCACCGCTCGACCACCCGCAGGCGGTGGTAGAACACCACCGTCACGCTCTCCGCCTTGCCGTCGTCCAGCTTCCACGCCGCCGTCGCCTTCGACTTCTTCTCGGCCAGCCCGACCGGCACCACCCGCAGCTTGGATTGATCGGCCATCGCCTTCGCCTCGTCCACGAGCTTGTCGCGGGCCTTGTCGAACTGCAACTCGTCCGGCAGCACCAGGAACGACACCGTCGCCGCGAAGCTGGCCTCCTTGCGGTCCAGGGCCGCCTGGTCCAGGTCCTTCAAGAGCGCAACCAGCGGGTCGGCCGGGTCGGTCGGGATCTTCGGCGCGAACACCGCCACCATCGGATTCAGCCCGTTCGCGCACACCAGGCAGTGCGGCTTGTCGGTGCGGTTCCGCACGTCCTTGGCGTCGAACCGCTTGTCCCACACCAGGAAGGCGCGGAACGCCGACGGCACGTCCCCGCCCTTCGTCGCGGCGGGCGCTTTGGTGGGGGCGTCTTGCGCGGACACCGCCGCGACGGCGAACAGCACGAAGGTGGCGGCGCGGAGCATGGCGAGTCCTCGGAACGCGGGCGGTGTTTCCATTCTAGCCTGACGGCCGCGCGGCGATCCGTCAAGCCGGTAGCCGAAACGCCGGCCGGATGCGGCCCGCGCCGGGCGGCGCAAGCGGCACAGTCAACGAGCCGACGCCCGGAGGGTTGGCCTCCGGGCGTCGGCAAAGTTCCAGGTTCCAAGTTGAAGGCAGGTATTTCCCGTCTTCAACTTGGAACCTGGAACTTGGAACTCCGCAGGGTCAGTTCCCGAACCGCACCCGCCAGTAGTCGATGGGGGCCTGCTTGCGGCCGAGCCACCAGTGGCCGTCCTCCCACTCCAGCGTCACCTTCCGCCAGCCGAGCGGCACCTTCGGGAACGGGTAGAACGGCCCGATGAACGGGAAGGCGTTGTACGGGTATGCTTCCGGGTACGCCACCCGCGACACGTTGTTGTGCGGCGCGTAGGTCGGCCAGGCGTAGGGCGGCAGCGGCGGGGCCGAGCCGTCGTACCCGCCGGCCCCGCCGCCGGGACCGACCGGCACCGGGTCGGGGCCGTACCCGCCGGGGCCGGCTCCGCCGCCCGTCGCCATCGGGGCCGGCGGCATCCCGCTCGGGGCCGGGGTGGCCAGCGGGCCGACGC
>JAYUFU010000432.1:0-3732 GCA_043738505.1 Fimbriiglobus sp.
AGCGGAGCGAGCGCGAACAGCCATGTCCCTTCTCGCCTTGCCCGTTTCGGCCGCACCGATAGTAAAAACCGTCTGTCGTTCTTTCGTCCCGGAGCCGAACCTCGCACGGCCTCCCGCCCTCGTTGCGTTCGCGGAAGTTCCCGACGCGCCCGAGCAGTCCCCACCGGATGTTCATTATGAACACCAACGATCCGTCCCAACCCGCCCCGGTCACCCCCGCCACCGACGTGCCGGCCACCGAACACCAGCCGCCCGCGGCGGAGGCCGCGCCGCCGGCCGACCCGCCCGCGGCCGCCGTCGAGCCGGTCGCCCCGGCCGCGGTGGCGGACGCGCCCGCGTCGGTCGCCGAGGTGGTGACCGTCGCCCCGGCAACCGAGCCGGAGCCGCCGCTGGCCCCGGCCGCGCCCGCCCTGCCGCCGCAGCCGGTGCCGGCCGTGCCGCCGTCGCCGCAGCCGTCGGACCTGTCGCGGATCGCCCAGGACTTGCAAATCCGCAAGGTGCAGGTCGAGGCGCTGGTGCAGCTGCTGGACGAGGGGAACACGGTGCCGTTCATCACCCGCTACCGCAAGGAGCGGACGGGCGGGCTGGACGAGGAAGTCATCCGGCGGATCCAGACCCGCATCGACGCCCTCCGCGCGCTGGCCGAGCGGAAGCAGACGATCCTGAAGAGCATCGCCGGGCAGGGCCGGCTGACGGACGGGATCGCCGCCGCCGTCCTCGACGCCGATCACCCGAAGCGCCTCGAAGACCTGTACCAGCCGTTCAAGCCGAAGCGCCGCAGCCTGTCCAGCGACGCCAAGGAACAGGGGCTGGAGCCGCTGGCCCTGGCGATCTGGCACCGCGACGCGGCCGTCGAACCGCTGGCCGAGACGGTGGCCGGCCTGGTGAACCCGGACAAGGGGCTGACCACCCCGGACGCCGTCCTGGCGGGCGTGAAGCACATCCTGGCCGAACTCATTTCCGACAGCGCCGACGTGCGCGGGTCGCTGCGACTGTTCCTCCGCGACACCGCCGTCATGGGGACGAACAAGATCGACGGCGTGCCGGACGGCCAGGGGGCCGAGTACCGCGACTACTTCCAGTTCAAGGAGCCGGTGCGGATGATGCCGCCGCACCGCATCCTGGCGGTCAACCGGGGCGAGCACGAGAAGTTCATCCGGGTGAAGCTGGAGTGCGACACGGACCGCGCCAAGTTCATCGCCGAGGACAACCTGCCGGTGATGGACCACCCGCACCTAGCCCTCGTCCGCGAGGTCGTGTCGGACGCCATCGACCGGCTCATCCTGCCCAGCCTGGAACGCGAAATCCGCAAGGAGATGACGGAGTTCGCCCAGGACAACGCGGTGGACATCTTCGCCCGCAACCTGCAAAGCCTGCTCCTCCGCGCGCCGCTGGGCGGCAAGCGGGTGCTGGCCATCGACCCCGGCATGCGGACCGGCTGCAAGGTGGCCGTGCTGGACGAGACGGGCGTGCCGCTGGAGGACGCGGTCATCTTCCCGCACCCGCCGCAGAAGAAGCCGGCCGAGGCCAAGCGGAAGCTGGAGCAACTCATCCGCAAGCACCAGACGGCCGTCATCGCCATCGGCAACGGGACCGGCTGCCGGGAGACGGAGCAGCTCGTCGCCGAACTGATCGCCGACCTGGAGAACCGCCGGCTGAACCCCCGGCCGGCCGCCTCGCCCATCCCGCAGGCGGTGGCCGAGACGCCGACCGTCACCGTCGCGGTGCCGGACGTGGCGGCGACCCACACCGTCGAGATGCCGGCGTCGGTCATCCCCGCGGCCGAAACCGTGTCGTCGTCGGTGGTGACGACCGGGACCGAAGCCGCGACGGTCTCCACGGAGGCCGGAGCCGCCGATGCCGCCGCGTCGAGCCACACCGCCGTCGCCGCGCCGAAGGTGCCGGCCGCGCCGCCGCCGCCGGAACCGGTCCTCGACCTGACCGGCCTGCCCGACGCGCCGACCGACATCGCCTACGTCATCGTCAACGAGGCCGGCGCGAGCGACTACTCGGCGTCGCCCATCGCCAAGGAAGAATTCCCGAACCTGGACGCCACCGGGCGGGGCACCATCAGCATCGGCCGCCGCCTGCAAGACCCGCTGGCCGAACTGGTGAAGATCGACCCGCAGCACGTCGGCGTCGGCCTGTACCAGCACGACATGCGGCCGAAGTACCTGAAGGAGTCGCTCGAAACCGTCATCGAGTCGTGCGTGAACGCCGTCGGCGTGGACCTGAACACGGCCAGCGTGCCGCTCCTCCGACACGTCTCCGGGCTGAACCAACTGGCCGCGCGGGAGCTCGTCGAGTTCCGCAAGCGGAACGGCCCGTTCCGCAGCCGCGAGCAGCTGACCGGCGTGCCGCAGATGGGGCCGGCGCGGTTCACCCAGGCGGCCGGCTTCCTGAAGATCCGCGACGGCGAAGACCCGCTCGACAACACCTGGGTCCACCCGGAAAGCTACCCCATCGCCCGGTACGTCCTCGACCTCATCGGCCACCCGCCGGCCGACCTCCGCGACCGGGCCAAGCTGGCCGACATCGCCGAGAAGCTGCGGACGCAGAACCCGGAGGCCATCGCCAACCACTTCAAGGTGGGCGGGCCGACGGTGCGGGACATCTTCGAGGCGCTCACCCGCACCGGCCGCGACATCCGCGAGGACCGGCCGACGCCGATCTTCCGCAAGGGCGTGCTGAAGCCGGAAGACCTGACGCCGGGCATGGAGCTGAAAGGCGAAATCCTGAACGTCGTCCCGTTCGGGGCGTTCATCGACATCGGCCTGAAGGAGAGCGGCCTCGTCCACATCAGCCAGATGGCGAACCGGTTCATCAAGAGTCCCTACGACGTGGTCAGCGTCGGCGACGTGGTGCCGGTCTGGGTGCTGGACGTGGCCCCCGGCGACAAGAAGATCAAGCTGACGATGATCCCGCCGGGGCAGGAACGGGGTCGGGATCGTCCGCGCGGGGATGAACGCCAGCCCATGGACCGGCGGGACGAACGTCAACCGATGGATCGCCGCGACGACCGTGCGCCGATGGGCCAGCGGCCGCCGGCCCCGCAGCAGCGCCGGGACGACCGCCCGCCGCAGCAACAGCCGTCGCGTCCGCCGGCCGAGCGCGGCGGGTTCGCGCCGCGGCCCGGTCCTGGTGGCCCGCCGATGGGTCAGGGGCAAGGCCCGCGTCCGGGTCCGGGTGGCCCGCCGATGGGCCAGGGTCAACGACCGCCGCAACAAGGCGGGTACCGCGGTGGCCCGCCGCAAGGTGGTGGCGGCTACCGGGGCGGACCCCCGCAGGGTGGGCAAGGGTCGCGTCCGGGCGGCCCGTCGCGCCAGGACCAAGGCCCGCCGCCGGGCTACGTCCCGCCCCCGCCGCCGAAGCCGAGCAAGCCCCGGCCGATGCCGAAGCTGAGCGACGACCAGAAGGCCGGGGCGGCGGCGCTGAACTCGTTCGGCCAGTTGGCCGTGTTCTTCGGCGGACCGGTCGCCGACGCCCCGCCGCCGCAGGAGCCGGAGGACAAGAAGAAGAAGAAGCGGGAGGAAAAGCTGAAGGCGAAAGCCGAGGCCGAGGCGAAGGCCGCCAAGCCGCCGGAGGGCGAAACCAAGCCCGC
This sequence comes from Fimbriiglobus sp., assembly GCA_043738505.1. GTDB lineage: Bacteria > Planctomycetota > Planctomycetia > Gemmatales > Gemmataceae > JALHQU01. The sequence goes on from JAYUFU010000432.1 coordinate 3,602, forward strand.
CGACACGCCGGCCGTGGCCCCGACCGCCGAAGCCCCGCCGGCCGCGCCCGACAACCCGCCGCCAGTCGCCGACGCGCCGGCCCCGACCGACGCGCCCCCGGCGTGACGACGGTTCGTGTTAGCCCGACGCG
>JAYUFU010000433.1:0-3730 GCA_043738505.1 Fimbriiglobus sp.
CACCAACCACCCACGGCCCTTGCGGGCCGGGTTCGCCAAGACAACACCGACAGCGAGTTGTCATGATTCCGTCCCCTGGCCATAGCGTGAAGGGAACTGCCCCATCGGAGTGAAGAACGGCGAATAAACGACAGCCCCTTGTGAACGATGCCGGAAAAGAGTCATGCCTCGTCGTCTGCCGCAGTGCTGCATTCGGGGTCGGCTACCAGCACCAGGGCATCGGTGGGAGGGCTGGACGGCCACGGCCGTACCTCGACAAGTGGGGAGAGTCGAATGCCGCGAACACAGGCCAGCGCTTCGCACAACCTCAGCCAATCGCAGCCCCACACCTCGCGGCCGGCACGAGCTTCGCGGTAGACCGTGAGGGATTCGATCTCCGCGTAACGGAACGGCTGTTCGTCGAACCGGTCGGCGAGCAACTCGTGACGGCCGGATGGTGTCCACACGAACGCCGCGCCGTTGGTCATCCGCCAATACGCCATCGGCTGGTAGTCCACGATGACAGCCAAAGCCGCATACCAGTCCGTCTCCATCCACTCTCCTCCGATCACGGCCGCGAGGCAAAACCTCGGATTCACCGGCATATTCCACAGCATTATCGCCGTCGAGTTCGGCTGGTGCAAGCGGAAACGTCGGCGGTTTGTTGCGGCCATCCGGCGGCGGCTCCCTATCCCTGCCTGACGGCGGCGCGCGCAGGCGACGGACCGTCGCGCCCGCTTCCGGCCCGGAACCCGCACCCGCCATGTCCCACCCCCGCCTGCACGACACGCCGGACGCCGCCATCGGGGAACGGGTCCGCGGGTGCGTCACCGTCGGCGGCCGCCCGTTCCACTTCGACCGCCCGGCCGCCCTGGACAAGCTGTTCGACCACCCGGCGGTGCGGGCCGCCTACGCCTCCGACGACTACATCCCGTACTGGGCCGACCTGTGGCCGGCGGCGCGGATGCTGGCCGAGGCGGTGCTGAAGGAGCCGTGGGAGGACTACCCCGGCGAACGGCCGGTGCGGGCGCTGGAGATCGGCTGCGGGCTGGGGCTGTCCGGCATCGCCGCGCTCAGCGCGGGGCTGCACGTCACCTTCTCGGACATCGACGAGGCGGCCGCGCGGATGGCCGCCGAGAACGCGACGCTGAACGGCTTCACCGACTTCGACACGGCCGGGTACGACCTCCGCTCGCCGCCCGCCGGGGTGACGTTCCCGGTGATCCTGGGGGCCGACGTGATGTACGAGGTGCGGATGACCGAGCCGCTGGTGGCGTTCCTGGACGCGGTCCTCGCGCCGGACGGCGTGGCCCTCATCGCCGACCCGGACCGCCTGTCGGCGCGGCCGTTCAACTCGCTGCTCGCGCGGAACGGCTTCTCGGTGGGACTGAAGAAAGCCAAGGTCGGCGAGAAAGGCGCGCAGACGAAGGGGTACGTCTACCGCGTCACGCGGGCCGGGTGAGCGGGCCGGCCGGCGGTTGCTCTGCGCCGGCCATCGCCGTACCCTCAACAGGGTTCCCAACGTTCGTACCGGAGTCCGTCGCCGCATGACCTGGACCGCCCCCGCCGGCACCGCCGCCCTCATCTTCGACTGCGACGGGACGCTCGCCGACACCATGCCCCTCCACTACCGCGCGTGGGTGGCCGTGCTGGATGGGGTCGGCATCCCGTTCAGCGAGGAGAGGTTCTACCAGCTCGGAGGCATGCCGACGGGCAAGATCATTCGGCTACTCGGCGACGAGACCGGCGTGCCGGTGGGCGACGTGGACGCGATGACGCACGCCAAGGAAGCCGCCTTCCTGGAGCTGCTGCACCACGTCACGCCGCTGGAGCCGGTTGTAACTATCGCGGCCGCGCACCGGGGCCGGCTGCCGATGGCGGTGGCCACTGGCGGGTATCGGGCGGTGATCCGGCGGACGCTCGACGCGCTCGCCCTGAGCGACTGGTTCCACGCCACGGTGTGCGCCGAGGACACGGCCAACCACAAGCCGGAACCGGACGTGTTCCTGGAGGCGGCGCGGCGGCTGAACGTCGCCGACCCGACCCGGTGCGTGGTGTTCGAGGACACCGACATCGGCCTGGAGGCCGCCCGCCGCGCCGGGATGACCGGCGTCGATGTCCGCGACTGGCTGCCGCCGCGGCCCGGCGAGAACCGGCGGCGGTGAATGACGAGCCGCGACGGTGCGACCGAGAGAAGGGCCGTTCAAAAAGAGGAACACGGATGACACGGATGGAAGGCAGGATGAAGAGGATCGGAAAGTCAGGAGTCGGGAGACAAGAGTCAGAAGGCAGCGAGAACCAGGGTCTTCTGACTCCTGTCCCCGGACTGCTGTCTCCTGGTGATGGATCCTCTTCATCCCGGCTTTGATCCGCGTCATCCGTGTTCCTCTTTTTGAATGGTGTCCTGTCTTCCGCTCCTTCGCGTTCTTGGCTCGCACAGAGTGATCCCCCAATGCGTCGCCTCCTCGCCCTCCTTGTCCTGCCCGCGTTCGCCGTCGCCGCCGACCCGCCGGCCGTGCGGCTGAACCAGATTCAGGTGATCGGCACGCACAACAGCTACCACGTCGCGCCGGCGGCGGAGGTGAAGAAGCTGCTCGCGGCCGCGAAGAAGTCGTGGCCCGACGAGGTGGATTACACCCACCGCCCGCTGGCCGAGCAGTTCGGCGACCTCGGCGTCCGGCAGGTCGAACTCGACGTGTTCGCCGACCCGGTGGGCGGGCTGTTCGCCAAGCCGTCGGCGTTCGGCGCGATCGCCGACGCCAAGAAAGACCCCGGCCCGAACCCGAACGCCGACAAGCGGCTGGACAAGCCCGGCTTCAAGGTGCTGCACGTCCAGGACATAGATTACCTGTCCACCGTGCCGACGCTGGACGCCGGGTTGACGGCGATCCGCGACTGGTCCAGGGCGAACCCGAAGCACGTCCCCATTTGTGTGATGCTGGAGTTGAAGGACGAAGCCATTCCGCTGCTGCCCACGAAGCCGGTGAAGTTCGATGCCAAGCAGCTGGACGCCGTGGACGCGGCGGTCCTGGCGGTGTTCGACCGCAAGCACCTGTTCACCCCGGACGACCTGCGCGGCGACGCGAAGGACTTGCCGACGGCGATCCGGGAGCGGGGCTGGCCGAAGCTGGACGACGTGCGCGGCAAGGTGTTCTTCGCGCTGGACAACGAGGGCGGGATGCGGGACGAGTACCTGAAGGGCCGCGCGAACCTGAAGGGCCGCGTGCTGTTCGTCGGGGCGACGGACGAGACGCATCCGGCCGCCGCGTGGTTCAAGGTGAACGACCCGGAGAAGGACTTCGACCGCATTCGGAAGCTTGTGGCGGCCGGGTTCCTGGTCCGCACGCGGGCGGACGAAGCGACGAAGCAGGCCCGCACCAACGACACCGCGCGGCGGGACAAGGCGCTGGCCAGCGGGGCGCAGTTCGTCAGCACCGACTTCCCCGAACCGCGCAAGGAGTGGTCCGAATACGCGGTGCGGTTCCCCGGCGGGGTGACGGTGCGGGCGAACCCGGTCAGCGGCAAGGACTTCAAAGGCGAGCAGGAGCCGAAGGCGAAATGACGGTCACGCGAGCAAGGGGCTGACAACTCACGCCGTCCAGACGTTGGCAATGAGAATGCGCTTGGAATCCTTCGGTGGATCGCCCGATCTTCACGCCGGAGGCGTGGCGGACTGTAGCCAGGGGTGAAACCCCTGGTGCCGCGTTCCGCCACCCCTCCGGGGTGGATTCCTTTTTCGCCTACGACCAGG
>JAYUFU010000434.1:0-3722 GCA_043738505.1 Fimbriiglobus sp.
CCTTCTGCTCGTCGGTCAGCACGGCCAGGCACTTGGCCATCGTCTCCGGCGAGAAGCCGTCCGGTGGTGGGCCGCCGCGCCCCTTCCCGCCCGGCCCGCCACCCCCACCTCCAGGACCGCCGTCGCCACCGCGCCCGCCGCCGCCGGGTCCGCCCGGCCCGCCGGGGCCTTTCGGCCCGCCGTAGTCGAACGGGAATGGCCGCCCGCCGAACGGGCCGTCGTCGAGCTTTCGCAACTTCTCCCGCTGGTCGGCGGTCAACTTCAGCGCGGCGATCACTTCCGTCTCGTGGAAGGCGGTCGGCCCACGCAGCCGGAGGCCGATCTGCCCCAGCCGCTTGAGTTGCTCGGCCGACAGCAGCTTGGTCACCTCCGCCTCGCGCGCCTTGATCTCCTCGACCATCTTCCGCGACCGCTCGTCGGGGGTCATGCGGAACAAGGCCGCGCCGGGGTCGAACCGGAAGTCGGTGAACCGGGCGAGCAGCTCGCGGCACTGCTGCCGCTTCGCCTCGGGCAACTTCAAGTCGTCGTGGACGTCCGGCCGGCCGAGCAGCAGGTGCCGGTACGACCCCTGCATGACGGCCAGATCGGCGACGATGCCGGCCACCCGCGCGCGGGTCGCTTCCAGGTCGGCGGTGGCGTTCGGGTCGTCCTTCCGCAGGTCGAGGAACTGCTGGTAGTACGCCAGCGCGGTTTCGAGCAGCCGGCGGCGGGCGGCCTGTTGGGGGGGATTGTACCCCAGCTCCTCGTCGGCGAAGCGGATCATTTCGTCGGCCGCGTTGCGGGCCAGGTCGAACCGCTGCTCGGCCTCGTTCGCCCGCTGCTTCTCGCGGGCCAGGGCGTCGTCGGTGCGGCCCTTCTCGCGGGAAATCAAGGCCGTGGCGATGCCGAACCCGACGGCCGTCAGCGCGAGGACGAGCAGCCCGGCGGCCGTGTACGCCGGGTGCCGGCGGAGCCACTTCACGGCCTTCTCCACCGCCGTCGGGCGGCGTGCCAGGATCGGCCGGTGGTCGAGGAACCGCTGCAAGTCGTCGGCGAAGGCGGCGGCCGTCGGGTAGCGGTCGGCCGGCTCCTTCGCCACCGCCTTCAGGACGATCGTCTCCAGTTCGGCCGGGATCGCGCGGTCCACCGTGCGGGGCGGCACCGGCTCGGTGTCGGCGATCTGCCGCAGCAGCGACAGGCGGTTGGCCGCGTCGAACATCGGCCGCAGCGTCAGCAGTTCGTACAGCGTCGCGCCGAGCGAGTACACGTCCGACCGGTGGTCGATCAGCCCCGGCTTGGCGAGCGCCTGCTCCGGGCTGGCGTACCGCAGGGTGCCGAGGATTTCGCCGGTCAGCGTCAGGCCGGCGTCGGTACTCACCTGGGCGAGGCCGAAGTCCGCCACCCACAGTTTGCCGGTGGAGTCGAGCAGCAGGTTCGCCGGCTTGATGTCGCGGTGGACGATGCCCATCTGGTGCGCGTGTTCGAGCGCGACAGCCGCCTGCCGGCCGATCTCCGCCACCCAGCGGGGGTACTGGCGGGCGGTGAGTTCGCGGCCGGCGGTGCCCGACGCCGGCGCGGGGGAGGTGGTGTCCGGCACCGTCTCGACGTTCGCGTTCGCCAGGTACGGCATGGTCGCGTCGATCCCGACCGCCACGCCCGGCCCGCGCCGCGCAGTCACCACCGCCGCCAGACTCTGCCCGTCGATGAACCGCATGGCGTAGTAGTGGACGCCGCGCTCGGTGCCGACGGCGTACACCGGCACGATGTTCTCGTGTTGCAGGTGCGCGGCGGCCAGCGCTTCCGTCCGGAACCGCTGGAGCTGGCGAGGATCGACGGCGGCGGCGAACGGCAGCACCTTCAGCGCCACCCGCCGGCGGAGGCTGATCTGCTCGGCCTCGTACACCACGCCCATGCCGCCCCGCCCGACCTCGCGGAGCAGCTGGTAGTCGCCGAGCCGGCCGAGCGGTTCGCCGGCGGGCAACTCGGCGGCGGCGCGGGCGACATCCCGCAGCGGCCCGGCGATCCGCTCGACCGAGTCGCGGTTGCGGAAGAACTCGGACAGGTCGGCGCGGAGGTCCGGGTACGCGGTCAGCACCTGCTCGGCCGGCGGTGCCCACCCCGCCTCGGCCGCTTCCAGGTACGCGACGATCACGTCGTTCAGCTTGGCGTCGGCGGGCGAACTGCGGTCGGTCACGATTCGCCCCTCCGGTGGCAACGATTGAAGATCAAAAGCAGACTCACCACAGAGACACAGAAGCACAGAGAAGAATGCGGAGAGAAGATGAGGGAATGAAATCATCACTCTCTCTTGCCTTCTCTGTGTCTCTGTGTCTCTGTGGTTAGTTCTTCTCCATCCTCGGTCATCAGCTCCCGCAGTCGCTTCAGGCCGCGGAACAGCAGCCCCGCGACGGCCGGTTTGGTCTTCCCCAGCGCCTCGGCCACGTCGCCCACCGACTGGCCCTTCAGGTGGTGCAACTCGACGGCGAGCTGCTCGTCCGGTCGCAGTTGAGCCATCGCCCACGCCAGCGTCAGCAGCTCCTCGCCCCGCATGGCCCGCTCGCTCGGCGACGACTCGCCGGCCGCCAGCATCCCTTCCAGCCGGGCAGACGACTGGTCCAGCGCGGCCTCGATGGACTGCTCCCGCTTCACGTCGCGGGCCTCGGCGGCGAACTTGCGAAGTTCCGCCGTCAGCGCGTTGGCCAGGATCGTCCGCAGCCAGGCCAGCCACTCGCCCTCGGTGCGGCCGCGGAACTGGTCGCGGTGGGCGTGCGCCTGGAGCAGGGCCGTCTGCACCACGTCGGAGGCGTCCAGCTTCGCCCGCACCGGCCCGGACACCTGCAATCGGGTGAGCAGCCGCAGGTAGTCGGCGTACCGTTCGAGCGGTCGGTCGGTGTCGGTCACGGCTGCCCTCGGTGGTGGCCCTACTCAACCAGATGCGGCGGGCCGCGAAACGGAGCGCGGCAAAAGCGCGCGGCGTCGGATTTCACACCACCAAGCGTACCCGACCGATGCCCGCCGGATCAATCACGGTTGTCGCGGGCCGGCACTCGTTGGGATTTTAAGACCCGGTGGTCGCGGGGCGTGCTCACCCCAACTCCGGCCGCGACAGCTTTTCCTTTCGCCCCACGCTCGCCAACAACGCCTCGGCCGCGAGGTAGCCGCTGCGGACGGCCCCCTCCATCGTCGCCGGCCAGCCGGTCGCCGTCCAGTCGCCGGCGAGGAACAGGCCGTCCACCGGCGTGCGCTGCGGCGGGCGGAAGTCGTCCACCCCCGGCACCGCGCTGAACGTGGCCGAATGTTCCGTCACCACTTTCCCGCGCAGCAACGTCGCGGCGGCGACCCGCGGGTTCAACCGGGCCAGTTCCTCCGCGACTCGCCGCCGGATTTCCTCGCGGCCCAGGCCCTTCAGCGGCCGCGCGGCGCTCACCACCACTTGCACGTAGAACTCGCCGGGCGCGACCTCGCCGCGATGGAACACCCACTGGCCGAGGCCGTCGATCAGCACCGCGTGCGGGCGGTCCTGCACGCGCCGGTCGTACCACAGGTGGACGCAGGTGATGGACGACGGCGCGAGCCGCGCCGCCCGCGCGAAGAACGGGTCGGCGGCGAGGTGCGGCGGGAGCAGGTCGAGGACGCGGTCGAACGGCACCGCCAGGATGACGATGTCGGAGGCGAGGGTGGTGCCGTCGCGGAGCTTCACCCTCACGCTCCCTTCGGTCGCGGCGACGACTCCGCTGTCGTCG
>JAYUFU010000435.1:0-11168 GCA_043738505.1 Fimbriiglobus sp.
AGCATGGGGGTTTTTTATCTGGGCCCTTTGCTGGCGCGGCGGGCTAACAAAACCGTTCGGAGGGTCGCCATGCTTCGCACGCTCGAACCGCCGCGCTCCGCCACCGGCAACGGGTATCCGACCACGGACGGCAAACCGATGGCCGAGACCGACCACCACCGCAACCAGATGACGGAGTTGATCCACGCCCTCCAGCGGTGGTACGCGGCCGACCCGGACGTGTACGTCACCGGCAACCTGCTGCTCTTCTACGAAGAGAAGAACAAGCGGAAGCACGTGTCGCCGGACTGCTTCGTCGCCTTCGGCGTGCCGAACCGCGAGCGGATCAACTACCTGCTGTGGGACGAGGTGCCGCCGGCGGTGGCGTTCGAGATCACGTCGAGTTCGACGAAGTCGGAAGACACCAAGAAGAAGAGGGCGCTGTACCGCGACGTGCTGAAGGTGAAGGAATACTTCCTGTTCGACCCGTTCGGCGACTACCTGAAGCCGCCGATGCAAGGCTACCGGTTGCGGGCGGGCGAGTACGTCGGCATCCGCGAGGTAGCGGGCCGGCTGCCGAGCGGGCAACTCGGCCTGCACCTGGAGCGCGTCGGGAAAGTGTTGCGGTTGTGGGATCCGACCGCGGCCGCGTTCCTGCCGACCGACGGCGAGCTGTTCCGACAGGCGGCTCAAGCGGATGGGGACAGGCAGCGTGCCGCGATTCTCGAACAGGAAAATGCCCGGCTACGGGAGTTGCTCGCCAAACGCACGACTTCGCCGAACGGCAAGAACGGGCACTGAAGAGAACCATCATGGCCGACACGCCCACCCCACAGTTCGATGCCGGCGACTTCCTCCCCGTGTCGCGGAAGGACGTGCTGGACGCGGCCAAGAATTCGTGGACGTTCCGCAACGCCTGGGTCGGTCGGCGGGACCGCATCCCCGACGGCGCGGACCCGGCCACGCGGATGATTGATCGGCAGATGGTGGCGCAGGGGTTCATCACTCCGGGCCAGCTCGCCGAGATGCACTCCGCCGGCGCGGAGTACGACCGCAAGAAGCCGCTGTACGAGCAGATCGCGCAGCAAGCGGCGAAGGCCGGCAAGGAGGCGGTGGAGGCGGACAAGGCCGAGCGCGCCCGCATCAAAGCCGAGAAGAAGGCCGCCGCCGTCGCGCGGGAGAAAGCGCGGGTCGAAGCCGTTGCGCAACGCAAGGCGACGGACGTGATCTTCCTCGGTCGCGGCGTCTCCGGGTTGATGCAGGACCGGCAATCGGACGTTGCCAAACTGGAATCGTTGGGGTTGCCGGTCCTGCACGCGCCGGCGGACGTGGCCAAGGCGCTCGGGCTGTCGATCCCACAGTTGAAGTGGCTGGCGTTCCACTCCGAGGTGGTGAAGAAGTCGCACTACGTCCGCTTCGCGGTGAAGAAGCGCAGCGGCGGCGAGCGGGTGCTGTCGTCGCCGCATAAGAAGCTGAAGGCGGTCCAGCGGTGGATTCTGGCCGAAGTGCTGAACAAGATTCCGCTGGAGCCGAACGCCCACGGGTTCGTCCCCGGTCGCGGCATCCTGAGCAACGCCACCCCGCACGTCGGCCAGGGCTTCGTCGTCAACCTGGATTTGAAGGACTTCTTTCCCAGCATCGGCTACCGCCGCGTGCGGCACGCCTTCAAGCGGGTCGGGTACAGCGGGGCGGTGAGTACCGTCTTCGCGCTGCTCGGCACCGAGTGCCCGCGCCAGCCGGTGACGTTCAACGGCGAACACTTCGAGGTCGCCACCGGCCCGCTCGGTTTGCCGCAGGGCGCGCCGACCAGCCCCGCGCTGTCGAACCTCGTCGCGCGGAAACTCGACAAGCGGCTGTCCGGCTTCGCCCGCAAGCTCGGCCTGAACTTCACCCGCTACGCCGACGACCTGACGTTCTCCGGCCCGGCCGAACTGGCCGAACGCATCGGCTACATCCTCGCCAAGGTGCGGCACGTCACGGCGGAGGAAGGCTTCACCGTCAACGAGACGAAGACGCGGGTGATGCGGCGCGGGCGGACGATGGAAGTGACGGGCGTGATCGTCAACGACAAGGCGAGCGTGGACCGCGAGCTACTCCGCCGATTGCGGGCGATTCTGCACCGGGCCAAAACCGAAGGCCTGGACGCGCAGAACCGCGAGAAGCTGCCGCACTTCCGCGCCTGGCTGCAAGGGATGATCGCGTTCGTCAGTATGATCCGGCCGGACGCCGGGGCGAAGTTGAAGGCGGCGTTCGATGCGGTGAACGTCGATGCCGGTGCCGCATGATCGCCGCCACACCGCACCCCGACGGGGCCACGTTTGCGGTTCGCGGCCAGCCGAACGCCCGCAAGAACGCCGTCGTCGGCGCACACGCCGGCGCGGTCAAGGTGGCCGTCACCGCCCCACCGGAGGACGGTAAAGCGAACGCCGCGATCCTCGAAGTGCTGAAAGACTGGCTCGGCGTCAAACGGTCGCAACTCGAACTGGTGTCGGCCCCGTCGAACCGCAACAAGACGTTCCTCGTCCGGGGCGTCACCATCGAGTGGCTGACTACGAAACTGACCGCGCTGTTGCTCCCGCCCGCCGACGCCTGAAATCCCGTGCTACGCTTGTGCCGGAATTCCCTCGGAGGGCTTCGGCCATGATTTGCCAGCAGTGCGGCCAGTCGGTGATGATCGACATGGCCTCGGACCACCTGCCGCCGTGGTGCCAGCGGTGCGGGGCCGACATCCGCGACGCCCTGTACGGCGCGAACGCCGGCGCGGCGGCGCTGCCGACCGCCGTCCTCACCACCGCGCCGACGTACGACAGCCGTCCGCTGCCGGTGCGGGATCGGGCGCGACCCAAGTCAGCGGCGCAGGCCGAATCGGTGACGCCGGCGAGTTACACCGCCGCCGCGCTGTTCCTGGGCCTCGCGCTGTTCACGGCGGCCGTCGTCCTGGCGGTGATTCAGTTCCTGACGTGACCACTCGACCGCCGCCACCGCGATCAAGTACGGCAGAAGGCCGAGCGCGCCCGTGGTGAAGATCGGCCCCCAGTCGGCCGCCGCTTCCCCGGCCGTCAGCCAGATCGTCAGCGGCACGAGGCTCAAGGCCAGCGGCCGCACGCACGCGGTCAGGTACTCGCGGCCGGTCACGCCGAGTTGCTTCGCCGCGTGAATCAGCACGACGACGCAGAACGCCACGTTCGGCACCGCCACCGCGATCGCCACCCCGACCACCCCGAACGGCCCGATCAGGATCGCCGTCAGCAGCACGTTCGCCGCCGCGTCGAGCAGCGCGAGTCGGGCGTACAGTCGGAGCCGGCCGAGGCCGTACAGGAACCGCGACGCGACCGATTGCACCACCCCGATCGTCAGCGTCGTGGACAGCACCACGAGCGCCGGGTAGCTGCCGGCCACGAACTCCACCCCGACCCAGCGGGCGAGGAACGGCCGGCCGAAGAACAGCAGGCCGATGTGGATCGGCAGCACGAGGTACAGCACCCACTTCGTCGCGGCCAGGTACAACTGGCGGATGCCGGCGTGGTCGCCCCGCGATTCCATCGCCGACACGCCCGGCGTGAGCGTGCCCGTCACCGTCCGCAGCAGCGACTTCGCGTACTCCACCAGCCGCGCGGCGGTGGCGAAGAACGTCACCTGTCCGCCGGGCAGGAACAGGCCGATGACGATGGCCCCCGTCTGCACCGTGATGCGGCCGGCGAGCATGGCCAGGAACGCATCCACGCTGCCGCCGCGCACCTGGTGCAGCGTCGCGCGGTCCACGAACCGCCGGCGGAACCGCAACCCCGGCAGCGCCCGGTGGCAGGCCACCGCCATCGCCAGGTGTTCCACCGCGTTCGTCGCCGTGTACACGACCGCCAGTGGGAACAGGCCGGTCGTGTGGGTCAGGCACCAAACGATGCCGGCCGTCCGGACGGCGAGCGACGCCAGCCGGATCAGGCTCTTCGTGGTGAACTTCTCCAGCCCGTCGAGGATGGTCGGGAAGACGCCCAGCGGCAGGCTCGCGGCCAGGTTCACCAACATGAGCAGCATGAAGGGCAGTACGTCGCCGTCGCCTTCCACTTTGTCGTCCAGGGCCGGCGCGAGCGCCAGCAATACCGGCACGCCGACGGTCACCGCCGCGGCCGCGGCCGCGAGGAACACGGCCAGACTGGCCGACGCGATGCGGTTCAACCCGTCCTGGTCGGCCGCCGCCCGGTGCCGTGCGACGAACCGCACAAGGCAGACGGCCACGCCGAGGTCGAGGAGGGTGAAGTACGCGAGGACCGACTCGACCACGCACCACACGTCGTACCGGGGCTTGCCCAGGTCGGCGATCAGGTGCGGGGTGAGGAAGAAGCTGACGGCGAGCGTGGCGGCGAACGCCAGCCAGTTGGAGGCGGCACCGGCGAGGAACGACATCCGACGGCGAACATCCATGTCCGATCCAGGCGCGGGGGGCGAGTCGTCGGATTGTCCTACAAACCCCCCAGCCCCGCAAGCCCGCCTGCTCCGGTCGGGTCACAAGAACCAAGAGCAACTCCGCCGCCGGCCGGCTACTGACCAGACGGAACTACGGCGAGCCGAAAGCCCAAGCTGTTGCTCCGGTCGTCCAGCGTGAAGCTGTGCCGGGCCGCCGACCGGCAGAACACGGCGTCGATGTACCAGGCCCCGCCACGGTACACTCGCTGTTCGCCGTTCTCCGGCCCCGTCGGATCGTCCTTCGGCGACTTCGCGTAGTACCCCGCATCGTACCAGTCGGCGCACCACTCCCACACGTTGCCGTGCATGTCGTGCAGGCCCCACGGGTTCGCCTTCTTCTCCCCCACGGGGTGCGTCTTTCTCTCGCTGTTGTTGTCGCACCAGCCGACGCGCGCGAGGTCTTCCTCGGTGTTGCCACTCCAATACTTCTGGCCGGCGGGCGTTCCCGCGCGACAAGCGTATTCCCACTCGGCTTCCGTCGGCAGTCGTACCGGCTTGCCGCTGACCGTTTTCAGCTTGTCGGCGAAGGCCACGGCCTGCGTGTGGCTCACGTTCTCCACCGGCAACGTATCGCCCTTGAAGTGGCTCTCATTCTTGAAGCCCAGCGCCTTCCACTGCGCCTGCGTCGTCTCCGTCTTCGCCATCCAGAAGCCCTTGCTGATGGTGATCTCCCGCACCGGCTTCTCGTCGTCGAACTCGTTGCCACCACGCTGGAACATCCCCGGCGGGCACCAGCAGAAGGTCATGTCCACCCCGCTCGTGCCGATGGGCAGCGTCATCTCCTGGCCCGGATAGTTCCCCGACGTATCGACGATGGCACCCGGAGGTTTGATCGTGTTGCCGAACGAGTTCGTGAAGACCGACCCCTGTGGCGGCTTGCGAAGTCCGAAGACGAGGAGGAGAACGACGCCGACCAGCAACAGGCTGCCGAGGGCGAGGATCGGGACTCGCCGGCCGGACGATTCCGGTTCGAGAGGGGCGATCCGTCGCGCCGTTTCGGACTTCCGTTTCGGCACGTCCCGACCCGGTTTGGGCGTCAAGTTCACAACGGGTGTACGCACCGGCTTGGCCACGGGCACGGCTTTCGGCGTCAGCTTGTCCAGCGCTTCCACCAGCGCCGCCGCGTTGCGCGGTCGGCGGCTCGCGTCGCCATCGACGCAGTCGCCGATGACATCGATCAGCGGTTGCGGCACCGCCAGCTCCTTCAGCTCGCGCTCGAAGCGGGGGCTGGGCGCGGCGTCGAGCTTGCCCGTCAGCATCTGGTACGCGATCACGCCGAGGGCGTGGATGTCGTCGCGCGGGTCGGGCGGGTTGCCCCGTCGCTGCTCCGGGCTGGCGTAGTTCAGGCTGTACGAGCCGTACAACAGGCTCGGCAGTCGGCCGGACACGCTGCGGTAGCCCTGGCTCTCCGTGGCCAATTCGTACTCCACCGCCGCGCCGCCGAGGCCCAAGTCGGTGATGCGGAGCGCGTCGGCGGTGCCCAACACGTTCGCCGGTTTCAGGTCGCGGTGGACCAGCGCCGGGTTCAGCCCGTGCAGGTGCGCGCAAGTGCCGGCCAGCGACTTCATCGCCGCCACCGCCTCGCGGACCCGGTCGGGCATCTCCAGCGTCTGCCACTGCACGATGAGTTCGGCCAGCGTGCCGCCGCCGACGAACTCGTACATGATCCACGGGTGTTCGCCGTCCAGCTTGGCATCCACCACCGGCACCACGCCCGCCGGCCAGCCGTGGACGGGGTCGTTCAGCCGCAGCGCCTGGCGGTACTCGTGACGGATCACGTCGAGCTGGATGTTCGGATCGGGGAACACTTTGACGGCGACGAAGTGGCCGGGCGTCATCCGGTCGGCGGCTTTCCACACCTCGCCGAAGCCGCCGCCGCCGACGGGCGAAACGAGGCGGTACTTCTCCTCGCGGCCGGGCACCGGGTCGTTCGGCCGGAGCGTCGGCACGGCGTCGGGGAACATCGCCGCCACCTTCTCCGGGCTGTCCAGCGCGAAGCCGGCCGGCGCGGACAGGCCCTTCGGGTCGTGCTTGCCGCGCAGGGTCCGCTGCACCGCACCGGGAACGAGCGACAGGTAGAGTTCCAGTTCCTCGCGGAGTTTCGGCTGGTCGGGGAAGGCGCGGGCCACTTCCTCGCGGATGTCGGCGACGACCTGCTCGGCGGACATGCGGGCGATCTTCTCGGCCTCCGCCTTCTGATCGTGAAGGGCCTTTCGCCGGGCGTACTTCTCGCGGACGCCCTGGAAGAAATCGACCGCCTTGCCGAGCTGCGGGGCGATCAGTTCGGCGAGGCCCTTCACGCCCCGGTGGGCCACCTCGTCGAGGAACGCATGGAAGAGCTGGATCATGGCGGGTCTTCCCGGCGGGACGGTGAACGGAGCGCGAGCTACCGAGGTATTCGCCCGTCGCAGTCCGGCATTTTCGCCCCCTCACCGGGTCAGGGTCAGGTAGACGCCGAACAGGACGAAGCCGACCAGCACCATGACCGTGCCGGAGGCGAGCGAGGTGAGCCACGGGGCGGCCGGGTTGTCCGGGGCGGCGAGGGCGAGCAGCGCCGGGCGGAGGTGGCGCTCGAGTTCGTCGCGGGTGGCCTGGCTGTTGCTCAGCAGGTGGATGCCGACGTGGGCGGTGCCGTGGAACGGCACCACCTCGACGAGCGGGATGCCGTCGCCCCACCGGTTGCCGTGGCGGACGGTCGGCAGGCCGGCCTTCTCCAGCGCCTCCTCGACGGCCTTGTCCGCGTCCGCCGGGGCCACGTTGTACACGCACAGCAGCCGCGCCCGCGACGCGGCCACCAGCGCCGCCACGCCGATCACCAGCGTCAGGTAGCCGACCATCGTCAGCGTCCAGTTCACCCGCTCCTGCTCCCAGTTTACCTGGAGTTGTGCCCAGTCGCCGCGGGCGACGAACCGGCTGTCGGTCTGCACCAGCGACAGCAGCACCACGCCGCCGACCAGCACGAACCCGGACAGGGCGGCGTACAGCCGGGCGAAGTCCCACGCGCCGGCGACGACGGTCGGGGCCGGGCGGCGGTTGACGCCGGCCAGCCAGCACAGGTAGATGGCGAGCGGGCCGACGCACACCACCCCGGCGAAACAGAGGACGATCAACTGCGTGGCGGGCACGGCGGACCCCGGCGGGAGGGCGAGAAAGGGACTGCGGGAATTGTACGACATCCCCGGCGGTCGCGGCACCGCGCGGGCGGGGGCAGACGGCGGACATACAACAGCACCCATCCGAAGTCTTCGATCCGTACCGAGAACCGCCGTGACCGACAGTGTCTCCATCGACGGGTTCGGCCCGCTGCCGGTTCGCGCCCCCGAAACCGTCGCCGAGCTGGGCGACCTCGTCCGCGCGCAGGTGGCTGCCGGGCACGCCGTCTACCCCGTGGGCGGCGGCACGAAGCTGCACCTCGGCCTCGTCCCCACCAAGCCCGGCGTCGCGGTGTCCACGTCAAAGCTGAACCGCGTGATCGACTACCCGGCCCGCGACATGACCGTCACCGCGCAGGCCGGCGTCCGCATCGCCGACCTCCAGGCGACGCTCGCCGCCGAAGGGCAGTGGCTGCCGGTGGACGTGCCGCACCCGGATCGCGCCACCCTCGGCGGGGCGGTCGCCGCGAACTCGTCCGGCCCGCGGCGGTTCGCGCAGGGCACGCTCCGCGACTACGTCATCGGCGTCGGGTTCGTCTCCGACGAGGGCGTCGAGGTGAAGGGCGGCGGCCGGGTGGTGAAGAACGTCGCCGGGTACGACCTCATGAAGCTGCACGCCGGCGCGCTCGGCACCCTCGGCGTCCTGACGCACCTGACGCTGAAGGTGAAGCCGAGGCCGGAGGCGAGCGCGCTGGTCGCGTTCGGCGTCGGCGCGGCGGCGGTCGGGCCGACGCTGGACCGGCTGCACGCCTCCAAGTCCCGCCCAGTGGCGGTGGAGTTGCTGAACCGCGCGGCGGCGGTCCTGTCCGGCCTCCCGCTGCCGGACGCCGACCCGTGGGTGATCGTGTGCGGGTTCGAGGAGAAGGCCGTCACCGTGGACTGGCAGGTGACGGAGCTGACGGCCGAACTCGCGGCCGCCCCCGTCCGAGGTCTGACGGTGTCTCACTTGCCGGCCGGGTGGGCGGCGCTGACGCACCTACAAACGGCAGGTGACGACGGGGTGTCACTGAAAGCGAACGTCCTACCGAGTGCCGTCGCCGCGTTCGTCTCCGCCGCCGTCGCCGCCCACGCCGATGCCGCCGTCCACGCGCACGCCGGCAACGGCATCGTCTTCGTTCACCTGCCCGCCGAGGGCACCCCCGACCGCGCCGCCAACGCGATCGCCGCCTTGTCCAAACTGACCGCGACGGGGAACGCCAACCTGATCGTCACCCGCTGCCCGCCGGCGTGGAAAGGCTCGCTGCCGGTGTGGGGCCGCGACGCCGGCGACCGCTCCGTCATGCGGACGGTGAAGCGGACCCTCGACCCGACCGACGCCTTCAACCCCGGCCGCCTGTGGGGGTGAGACGGTGGTGAAGAAGGACTCACCACAGAGACACAGGGACACAGAGAAGACAAGAGAAAGAGAGTTCTGAAGACGGATTCTTCTCCTCTCTCCTCTTCTTCTCTGTGTCCCTGTGTCTCTGTGGTTGGTCCTTCTTCCTTACTTCAATACCCCTTCACCGGCGTGACGCTCGTCTTCAGCTCCTTGCCGGCGCGGGTCAGCACTAGCGCCGCCGCCTTGCCCGGCTTCACCAAGCTGGCCGCGAGAGTGGCGTCGCCGACGGTGTCCGTCCACCGGCCGTCGAGCGTCAGCAGCCGGTCGCCGGCCTTCAGCCCGGCCTTCGCCGCCGGCGTGCCGTCGTACACCTTCAGCAGCGTGACGCCGTCCTTCTCGTCGTCCGCCTCCTTGCCCACCTCGAAGCCCCACACCCCGCCGACCGCGACCGTCCGCGGCTTGTTCAGCGCGTCGGCGTTCATCAGGTTCTTCATCAGGTCCTGCATGTAGTCGCCGGGCTTGTACCCGTTCGGCGTCAGCGTCAGTTCCTTCTTCTCGTAGTCCACGGTCATGGCGAACTTGGCGAAGAACGGGAACCCGACGATGCCGACGATGGGGCCGCCGTCCTTCTCGAAGGCGTCCGAGATGGCCTTCACGGTCGGGTGGTCCATGACCACGGCGGTGGAGTTCTCGGCCACCACGCCGCCGATCTCCAGCGTCTTGACGGGCACGGCGTTCATGCCGCCGAACAGTCCGCCGCCGCCCTTCTTCGTCAGCCCCGTCTTCTTGCCGACCTCGGAGTTCAGCAGCGTGATCGGCGCGCCGGTGTCGAGGATCAGGCGGAACGGCCCCTCGCCGTTGATCTTGGCGTACACGACGAAGTGCCGCGACGGGAGCATCTCCATGCCCACGACGACCGGCTTCTCCTTCGGCGGGTCTTTCTTCGGCTCCTGAGCGGTGGCCACGGCGGTCGCCGCCAGCAGGCCGAGCAGGATGCGGTGCGTGGTCATGGTTACAGCCCCCTTCCGAGCGTGACGGTCAGCTTCTGGGTTTTGCCGTCGCGGACGACTTCCACTTTCAGCGGGTCGCCGGCGGCGGCCTTCGCCAGCTCGCGCTTCAGGTCGCCGAGGTCGTCGAGCGAGGTCTTGCCGACCGCGTCGAGCTTGTCGCCGACCTGGACGCCGGCCTTGTCCGCCGGCCCGTTCGGGATGACGGCGGTGACGAACACCCCGCCCTTCTTCTCCTCCGCGTCCAGGCCGAGGAAGCCGCCCGACTTCACCTCGAAGTTCGGCTTGATGCCCATGAACCCGGCCAGCATCTTCATCACCGGGCCGAGGACTTCCAGCCCGCCCTGTCCGCCCTTGCCGCCGAGGCCCTTGGGGTCCGGCGGGTCGTAACTCAGCGGCACGAAGGCCAGCTTGTCGGCGGTGAAGTCGTAGGTGATCTTGAACTTGGCCAGCACGTTGTACCCGATGACGCCGTGCAGCTCGACGCCGGCCAGCCCCATGCCGTTCATGCCTTCCAGTTGGAACAGGTCCTCGACGCGGCAGCGGGCCTTGTCCACCGTCACCCCGCCTTCCAGCACGAACGTGTCGAACGTGCCCCACCCCTTGCCGTCCAGCTTCAGGTCGATCTTCTTGGCGATGGCCTTCGGGATGAACACGGCCGGCGCGCCGGTGTCGAGGATGAAGTTGAACGGCCCTTTGCCGTTGAGCTTCACCCGCACCAGGACGTGCTTGGTGTCGGTCAGGCGGTAGGGAATTTCGTGGGCCTTGGCCTCGCCCTTCGGGGCGGGCGGGTCGGCGGCCGGCAGCGGGGCGGCACACCCCACGGCGACGGCGGCCAAGAGGAGCAGTCTCACGGAGGCACCTTCCTGAACGGAGGAAACCGAAGTCGTCCCCAGATTGTACCCGTGCGGGTTTCAGCGGGTGCGAAATGCGGGCGGTCAGGTGGGATTGGGATCGGCGACGGCGGCGGCCGGCTTCGGCGGCCAGTTCGGCCAGCCGGGCGGGACGCCGGGCCAGAACCCCTGCCACCGCCGGTAGGCGTTGTACTCGTCGTCCGTCATGGTGTTGATGGGCGCGTCGAGCGGGTACTGGACGTACCGGTAGCGGCCGTGCGGCGGCGGCGGCGCGGGCGAAGACCCCACCCCCCGGCCCCCTCCCCGTTCCGGAGAGGGGGTGTTCAAAACGACATCGTCGTTCTGTCGTCGCCCGACTCTCCGAGTCGGTGACGGCGTTTCCGACTCGGAGAGTCGG
>JAYUFU010000436.1:0-11125 GCA_043738505.1 Fimbriiglobus sp.
GTTGATCGCTCACATCCCCCCGAAGGCCAGGGTCGGCATGACCGCGTCCTGGGCGGGGTCGCTGGCGCGCTCCTCGCCCTGGGCCGGCGGGGCCTTCCGCAGCAGCTTCTCCACCGCCTCGCGGTCGAGTTCCTCGTGGACCAAGAGCGCGGCGGCGATGGCGTCCAGGTCGGGCCGGTTGCGGGTACACAGTTCCGACGCGCGGACCTCGGCGGCCGTCAGGATGCGCTGGATCTCCTCGTCGATGATGCGGGCCGTGCCCTCGCTGAAGTCCCGGCTCTCCATGATCTCCTTGCCCAGAAACACGTGCTCCTCGCCGCTGCGGTACGACACCGGGCCGAGGCGGTCGCTCATGCCGAACTGCGTCACCATCAGCCGAGCCATGCGGGTGGCCTGTTTCAGGTCTTGAATGGCCCCGCTCATCGGCTCGCCGAACACCAGCCTGTCGGCCGCCCGCCCGCCCATCGCCACCACCAGCCGGGCGGTGATCTCGCTCAGCGAGATGTCGATCCGATCCTCGTTCACCTCGAACATGGTGACGCCGCCGGAGCGGCCGCGCGGCACGATGCTGACGCGGGTCAGCGGGTCGGCCTTCGGCTCCAGCCAGGCGCACAGGGCGTGCCCGGCCTCGTGGTACGCCGTCCGCCGCTTCTCGTCGTCCCCGTAGGCCTCCTCCCGCTTGGCCCCCAGCCGCACCCGGTCGGACGCGGTGTCGAAGTCCACCTGCTCGATCTGGTTCTTGCCTTCGCGGGTGGCGACCAGCGCCGCCTCGTTGCACAGGTTCCGCAGGTCGGCCCCGCTCATGCCGATCATCGCCCGCGCGATCCGCTCCAGGTCCACGGCGTCGGCCAGCGGTTTGGTCTTGGTGTGGACCTTCAGAATAGCCAGCCGGCCCTGCCAGGTCGGGCGGTCCACGGTGACGTGCCGGTCGAACCGGCCCGGCCGCAGGAGCGCGGCGTCCAGCACGTCCGGCCGGTTGGTGGCGGCCAGCACGATGACGGTTTCCGTGGGCTGGAAGCCGTCCATCTCGCTCAGGATTTGGTTCAGCGTCTGTTCGCGCTCGTCCGACCCGCCGCCGACGCCCGCGCCGCGCATCCGGCCGACGGCATCGATCTCGTCGATGAAGATGACGCAGGGCGCGGTCTCCTTCGCCGTCTTGAACAGGTCGCGGACGCGGCTGGCCCCGACGCCGACGAACATCTGGATGAACTCGCTGCCGTTGATGGCGTAGAACGGCACGTTCGCCTCGCCGGCGACGGCCTTGGCCAGCAGCGTCTTCCCCGTTCCGGGCGGGCCGACCAGCAGCACCCCCTTGGGCACCTGCGCGCCCAGGCGGGTGAACTTGTCGGGGTTCCGCAGGAAGTCCACGATCTCCTGTAGCTCCCGCTTGGCCGGCTCCATGCCGGCCACGTCCTCGAAGGTGATCCGCCCGCGGTTCCGCTCGTACTTCTTGGCCGGGCTGCGGATGTAGTTGTTCAGGAACCCGCCGCCGCCGGAGTCGCGGATGCGGGGCAGCAGGACGAACACGAAGAAGGCGACGAACACCACCAGCGGGATGAGCGTCCAGAGGAGCGGGCCGAGGAACTGCGGCGGCTCGTCCGGGGTGCCGACTTCGATCTTCTTGGTGGCGTCGGCCGGGTTGGCGTCCTTCAGCGCCTTCCGCGCGGCGGCGTCGCGGGCTTCGATGTCGTTCGCCACCTCGTCCTGGCGGGAAGTGGGCGGCAGGTTGGTGACGAACTTGCCGGCGGTCAGCTTGAGCGCCTTGGCCGGCTCCGACTGCGGGTCGCGGACCTCGCCCTCCACCCGCTGCTTGCCGACGAACGTCACCTTCTTCACCTGCCCGGCGTCGAGCAGGTCGTAGAACTCGGAGCGGAGGATGGTCGGGGTGGTGTCCACGGTCAGGAAGAACACGACGGCGGCGATGAGCAGGCCGACGGCCAGCCACCACGCCTGCGGCAGCCCGGCTCGCTTCGGCGGCGGGGCGGCCGGACCCTGGGTGGGGCCGGTCGGGGGTTGCGGCGGCGGTGGGGGTCCGTCGGTGCCGTTCGGTGCCATTCGCGGAATCCTGGAATCCGGGCCGGAGGATCGATCCGGTCCATTATATCGCGGGAAGCCGCCGGCGTGCGGCGATGTGGGGGCGTCCGAGCGACCGGGCGGAAAAAATCGGTCTGCCACCGGTCCCGCTCGCGGCACTACTTTGAGGGAACGGAGGCCCACCCGCCATGACATCCGCCCGCGCGCTGGTCGAAACGCTCCGCTCGTCCGCCACCCCCGACGCCGAGTTGGTCCGCCGGTACGTCGATTCCGGTGACGCCGACGCCTTCGCCGCGCTGGTACTGCGGCACGGCGGCCTGGTGTGGCGAGTCTGCCGCGCCGTCGCCGGCAACCCGCACGACGCGGACGACGCCTATCAGGCGACGTTCCTCCTGTTCGCCCGCAACGCCGGCCGCATCCGGCAGCCGGCCCGCGTCGCCGCCTGGCTACACGGCGTGGCGGTGAAGGTGGCCGGCAAGGCGCGATCCCGCCGCCAGCCGGAACCGCTCCTCTTCGATCCCGTCGCGCGACCGGAGAAGGATGGCGAAAGCGCCGCCGCCCTGCACGCAGAACTCGCCCGCCTGCCGGACAAGTACCGGGTGCCGCTGGTGCTGTGCGCGCTGGAAGGGCGGTCGCGGGCAGCCGTGGCGGCGGACCTCGGCTGGACGCTGAACCGGTTGAAGAGCTGCCTGGAGCAGGGCCGGGAACGGCTGCGAAAGCGGCTGGCGGCGCGGGGCATCGTCGGGACGGGGGTGGTCGCTCTCGCACCGCTGGCGGCCGCGCCGCCGGTGTCCCTGGATCGCCCGATGGCGGACGGAATCGCATCCCTACTCACGGAGGTGTCGGCCATGACGAGCGCGCGAATCGGCCGGTTGGTGGCGGTGTTGGCGGCTCTGGTGGCCGGGGTCTTCGGCCTCGCGGTCGGCGTCGGCGGGCAACCGCCGGCAGCGCCGAAGGCCGAGGCGAGGGCGAAAGCCGACCCCAAGCCGTCGACGAAGCCGGTGCCGACATGGGAGCGAACGGACCTGGAGCCGGTGCCGTACTCGCACGAATTCAACATAGTCGACATCCCCTGGGTCACACGCAACGGTGGCGAAACTGTCCAAGACTATCTCCAATGGCGGGGCGAGTACGCGGCGGGACGGCGGAGGTGGTGCTGGGACGTTCCTCGCGCGGAATTCGACCGACTCCTCGCCGCGAACCCGTGGTCGTTCGACGACGCGGCGCGATTCGGATCGAAGGGCGAACTCGTCACCGTCACCGCCAACGGCATCGGGCCACCGGAGAAGCCGACCGGTCGAGGACACTACCTGTTTACCTGGCGAGACAAACCGAAGCGGGACTTCAACGAGACCTGGACGTTGGTGAAAGTGGAATTCGCCAGTGCGGAGCAGATGAAGCCCCTGTTCGCCAAATTCGAGAAGGCGGTGCAAAAATCCCCCGAGACTCGTCTCGCGTACCTCCAGTCCAGTCCGGCAGAGAGGGTGGAACTCGACCCGCCGACACTCACCGGCTATTCCGGCTACAAGCAACCGGAGAGGCAGTCCGCCAAACGGGCGTGGGAATCGCTCGCCAAGGCCGCGCTGTACAAGTCGCCCGCCGAGGCGCTGAAGCTGTACCCCGGCACGCCCGTCACCGAGAAGCAGCTTGCCGCACTCGTGAAGAACAGCGGCGGCAAGTTGCCGTTCGCGGAACTGGTCGGCGACACCCGCGCGGACCTGATCACGCCGCCGGGCAAGTACCACGCGCCGGACGGCGAGCAGGCCGACGTTCACGTCGCCGTCGGGTTCACGCGCAAGGATTTCGCGCACGCCTGGCAACTGGCGTCGGTCGAGTGGCTGACGCCGGAGCAGGCCGCCGCCCGCGCCGCCGAGTACCTGAGCGGCAAACACGCCGTGAAGCCGACACGGTGAGCGCGTGCCGTGGAACCCGCCGGCGGGTGGTCACTTCGTCGCACCCGACACGTCCCACACCAGGGCCGTCGTGTCGTGGCCGGTGATGAGCCGCTTGCCGTCCGAGGTGAAGACGATGGCGTCCGGCAGGATCATCGTCGCCCGGTCGCACGCCGCGCGGAACCGCTCCCGCCCCGTCGCCACCTCCCAGACCGTCACGTGCGAATCGCCGATGCCAGCCACGAACCGCCCGTCGCGGGTGAACGCCGTGCGGTACCAGGGGCCGGTGGCCAACTCCGCCACCTTCACCTTCTTGACGACATCGAACACCACCATCGTTTCCACCTTCGGTTTCCCGCGCGGGCCGACGGCGTGGGCCATCGCCACCAGCGTCGAGTCGGGCGACCACGCCCAGCCGTAAAAGCCCAGTTCGTCCCGCGGCAGCACCGCCAGCGGGTCACCGTCGGCCGGGTCTTCCGGGGTGACGACTCCGCCCCACGCCTGCCACTTGCCGTCCGGTGACGGAAACGATTCGCGCAACCGCCGCCCGGCCGTTTCCCGCTGCCCGGTCGCCTTGCCCGTCGCCACGTCCCAGCGGATCGTCAGGCCGGGTTGATTCACCGCCCCCGGTATCGCGAGGGTGGTCAGCGTCTTGCCGTCGGGTGACAGGCGGAGGTCGGAGAACGACAGGTTCTTCCACTGGTCGTCGGCGACGGCGAACCGCCGCAGTTCCTTGGCCGTCCGCGCGTCGAACACGGCGATCCCGCGAACGTCGCGCATGAGGGCGACGAACGACTTGGAGCCCGGCAGGAAAGCGGCGGCGGAGACGTTCGCGCTCGCCAGCCGTTTGCCCGTGATGCCGTCCCACAGGCCGAGGACTTCGCCGCCGGTGGCGATCACCGTCCCGTCCGGGCTGACGGCCACGGTGTGGATGCGGTTGGTGTGGACATCGGCCAGCGTTTCCGGGCGGAGCGGCTTCCACGTCTTGGCGTCCAAAATGGCCAGCATGCAGTCGTTGTGCGTGGCGAACCGCTTGCCGTCCGCCGACCAGACCGGCTCGAAATGGTAGTACTTGGTCGGCACGGTGACATCGCGGAGCCACTTGCCGGCCGTCGGCTCCCACTCGCGGAGTTTCCACATCTCGGCCAGTACGAGCGACTTGCCGTCCGGGGCGAACTGGATCGAGCGCGAGTACGAGGCCGGCCCGGTGAGGCCGGGGGCATCGCTGCCGTTTTCGGTGGAGTAGAACCGCATCGTCGGTTCCTTGCCGACGCGGGACGACGACGGCAGCACCGCCAGCGTCTTCCCGTCGGGGCTGGTGGCCGCCGCCGCCACGGTTTCGCCCGGCAGCTCCTGGCGGTGCTGCTGCTTCCCGGTCGCGGTTTCGATGACGACGACGGCCGCGTGGATCGGCACCG
Source organism: Fimbriiglobus sp. (assembly GCA_043738505.1). GTDB lineage: Bacteria > Planctomycetota > Planctomycetia > Gemmatales > Gemmataceae > JALHQU01. The sequence goes on from JAYUFU010000436.1 coordinate 5,345, forward strand.
TCAGCCACTTGCCGTCGGGGGTGAAGGAGAACCCCGCCAGGTGCGCCGGCCGGTGCGGGAACCGCGTCCACTCCTTCTTCGCCAGGTCGCACAGCAGCAGGGGCATCGGCTGGTCATTGTCGGGGTCGTCCACCGCCAGCCAGCGGCCGTTGGGCGAGAACGTCATGGTGTAGGCGTCGGCCATGTCGCGGGTCAGGTGCTCGACCGGCTTCGCCCCGCCGATGTCCCAGACCACCAGCTTCTTGTCGCCGGGAACGTGCGCGGCGGCGAACCGGGCGTCGGCCGAGATCGCCAGGCGGATGAAGGTGGAACCGGGGCGGTCGAGCAGCTTCGTCACCGTCGCCTTCGGGCCGCCGTCGGCCGAGAAGGTGTGCAGGTCCAGCGCGCACGTCAGCCCCACCAGTTCGCCGGACTTGCGAAACCCGACGCCGGCGAGGTTGGACAGCCGGTACTTCACCGTCCCCAACCGGAGGACCGCCTTCTCCGGCAGCGGGTCGCCGTGGGTGTCCAGTTTCGGCTCGGCGGCGAGGGCGGTGCCGACAACCAGCGCGATGCAGGCGAACGCGAGACGCACGGCGAACCTCCGGTCGGGGGCGGAACATCCCGGCCGGGAAAGTCTAGCGGCGAACCGGCCGCGCGGTACACTCCCGCCATGCCGAAACCGTTCGACGCCACGCTGAAGCAGCTCATCCGCCACCACCCCGCCGACTGGCTGGGGCTGATCGGCGTCGTGCCCGCGCGGGAGCCGACGTGGGTGGACGCCGAGTTGTCCACCGTCACCGCCTCGGCCGATTCGCTCCTGCAAGTCGGCGACGTGGTGTACCACTTCGAGTTCGAGGCCGGGCCGGACGAGTCGCTGGCCAGCCGGGTTCACTTGTACAACGCACTGGCCCACTTCCGCACCGGGCTGGAGGTGCTGTCCACGGCCGTGCTGCTCCGCTCGAATGCCCAGCACGCCGGGCTGACCGACGCGGTACAATACCGCCGGCTGGACTTCGGGTTCGACATCGTGCGGGTGTGGCAGCGGCCGGCGGACGACTTCCTGACCGGCCCGGTCGGGCTGATGCCGCTGGCGGTCCTCGGGCAACCGCCGAAGGGCCAAACCCGCGCGCAGGCGCTGCCCGAGCAGGTGGACCGGATCATCGACCGCGCCGCCGTCGCCGGGGCGACGGTGAGCGATGTCGTCCTGGCGAGTTTCCTGTTGGCCGGTATGCATCAAGAGGACACGTTCCTCCGCGCCATCTTCCAGAGGGGGTTGACCATGCTCGAATCTTCGGCATTCAAGGTGATCGAGGATCTGGCGATGGAACGGAAAAGCCGGGAGATCATCCGCAAACAGGCGACGGCCAGATTCGGCCCGCCGACGGCCGACCAGTCGGCGAAGTTGGCCGCCATCGACAATTTGAAGCGGCTCGACCGGCTGGTGCTGCGGCTGCTGAATGTCGCCTCGTGGGACGAACTGCTGAAGGGGCGGTGATCCCGCCGGTAGGCGAACGCGATCCGCTCGGCGTCGTCCTCACCGCCGCCGCCGGCGGGCGGCCCGCGTCAGGGCGTCACTGCTTCACCCGCTTCAGGACGAGCAGCGCCATCGTCGATTTGGCGGGGGACGCGAACTTGTCGGGGCGGTCCTTCCCGGCCGTGTCGAAGCACACTCGCATCGCGTCGCCGTCCAGTCCGAAGATGCCGGGCATGGCCGTGCCTTTCCCCTCGCCCTCGGCGACCGTCGCGTCCACGGCGTTCGGCTTCTTCGACGTGTCCACCTTGTGGGTGCCCGCCTGCACCACCTTGTCCCCGTCCTTGACCGTGAACTTGTCGCCCTCGAACGTGATCGTCTTCGTCTTCCGCTTCTCGGCCGGTAGCGGTTCACCGCCCATCAGGTGCGACTCGAACGTCCACGTCCCTTGCATCGCCTTCATCACCTTCTCGTCGTCGGCCTTGTCGTCCGCCGCGAACGCCACCCCCGCCCCGACTGCCGCCAGCGCCACGCACGCGCCGAACGCCACCATGCGCCTGTTCATGACCGATCTCCGAAGTGAAGAGGTTGCCGTCCGGGAGTGCCGCCACCGCGCGGCGGACTCCCGTCGCAAGATGAGCAAATCCCGCGCCGGAGGTCGGGAAATGGTGCTGCCGGATGGTTCGACTCAGGACGGAACGGCTTGGAGTCGTTGGTAGCACGCGCCAGAGCCGGGCGCATCGGCAATGGTGAACCCTCTCCGCTCCAGCACCCTCCGGAGTTTCGGGTTCGGCTTCGCGCAGTTCAAGGCATGGACCCGCCAGTCCAACGTCGTCAATCCGCGCCGCCGGGCGTACCGTTCCGCCAGAACCGCGAGGGTCGGCAGCACGCCCTCCCCGCCACCGTCGATGTGGCCGAGTTCCAGAACGAGCGACTCGCCTTCGACCCAAAAGCGGCCAAGCAACTCTGCCGTTCCCGCACGGAAGACGAGTGGTTCGCCGCACAGGATGAGTGCTTCGATGGCGTCATCGGGAAGTGCCAACACCTCATCGGGTGTCAGGCCGTCGAGCGTGATCGGGCGACGGTCCACGAGATGTCTCCAGATTCCTGGCGAACCCGGCCCGCAAGGGCCGTGGGTCTTCTTCCGAGCCACCCACGGCCATTGCGGGCCGGGTTCGCCTAAAAGGTTACTCCACGAAGGCGAACTCGCTGCTGGCGAACAGCGCCTGCGCGAGGGCGGTCCACGCGGAGGCGGTGCGCTTGGCGGCGTCCTTCTCCGTCGCCTCCAGCGACTTCGCGTAAGCGGTCACAAACGCGGTTGCTCGTGTCACTTCGTCCGCCGTTGCTAGTCGGCAGTACGCCCGCTGGTAGGCGAACGCCACCCGCTCGGCGTCGTCGTTCCCGCCGGCGGCGATCCGCGCGGCGAACTCGGCGGCACGGGCTTTTACGAACGGGTTGTTCATCAGGAACAGCGCCTGCGGGGCGACTGTGGTGGCGACCCGGTGGCCGACGGTGACGCACGGGTCGGGGAAGTCGAACGTCTGGAAGAAGTCGAACAGTTTCCCTCGAATGACCGGCAAGTACACGCTACGGCGGAGGGTGTCGTACTTCACGTCGCCGACGTAATCGAGGTTCGCTCCGGTGTACAGCGTGCCGCCGACGGTGCGGTCGAGGGTGCCGGCCACCGCCAGCATCGAATCGCGGATGGCCTCGGCCTCCAGCCGCCGGCGCGGGAAGCACGCGAGCAGTTTGTTGTCCACGTCCGTCGCGGGCGGGTTGCCGCCGGCCTGCCGGTAGGTGTTGGAAAGCAGAATGACTTTGTGTAGGTGCTTGACGGACCAGTCGCGCGAGACGAACTCCGCCGCCAGCCAGTCCAGTAGTTCCGGGTGCGTGGGGCGGTCCCCGAGCCGGCCGAAGTTGTCCGGCGTCCGCACCAACCCCTGGCCGAAGTGGTGCCGCCAAATGCGGTTGACGAACACGCGGGCGGTGAGTGGGTTCTTGGCGTCCGCGATCCAGTTCGCCAACTCCAACCGGCCGGAGCGGTCGCGGACCTGACCGAAGCGGGTCTTGTTCGCCTGGGGTTGTTCGCTGGGGTTCGCTTTCACGCCAACGAACGGCTCCTGCGTCTCCCCGGCCAGGATGCGCGGGAACACCGGCGGCGCTTCCTCGCCGGCGGTCAGGTAGTTGCCCCGCACCTGCACGAACAGGTTCCGCGGCTGCGTGCCGTAGGCGGCGGCGGACCCGTCCTCCACGCCGAGGTAGAACTCGACCGGCGGCACGGTGACTTGGAACGCCCGCATCGCGGCCCGCTTCGCCTCCGCCTTCAGATGGACTTCCGTGCGCTTCGCGGTGTCGGTTTCCGCCAGCTTGCCGAACTCCTTTTCGAGCAATCGCACCTCGCGCCGCAGGCCGTCGAGCGTCTTCTCCGCGTCCGCCTGCTCTTTCGTTTTGCCGCCGGCCCCGCTCCGCTCGAACGTCTTCGCCACGGTGTTCAGGTTCTGCATGGTGCGGGTGCTGGTGAACACCCCCAGCAGGCCGTAGTAGTCGCGGGTCGGCAGCGGATCGAACTTGTGGTCGTGGCAGCGGGCGCAGCCGAGGGTGAGGCCGAGGAACGCCTTGCCGGTGGTGTCGAGTTGCTCGTCGGCGATGTCCAGCAGCATCTTTTGCTTGTCCGGTTCGGCCAGCACCTTCGGGCCGAGCGCGAGGAAGCCGAGTGCCGCGAGGCGGTCGCCCTCGTACCCGTCGGTCAGCAGGTCGCCGGCCAGTTGTTCGCGGACGAACCGGTCGAACGGCTTGTCCTCGTTGAACGCGCGGACGACGTAGTCGCGGTACTTGTGGGCGTTGCCGAAGGCGGTGTTCTCGTCCATGCCGTTGCTGTCGGCGTACCGGGACACGTCCAGCCAGTGCCGTCCCCACCGCTCGCCATAGTGCGGCGACGCGAGCAGCCGGTCCACGACCGTCTCGAAGGCGTCCGGCGACGTGTCCTTCTCGAACGCGGTCAGTTCCTCCGGCGTCGGCGGCAACCCGATGAGGTCGAACCTGACCCGGCGGAGGAGCGTCCGCTTGTCGGCGGGTGGCGACGGCTTGAAGCCGGCTTTCTGAAGACCAATGTGGAGGAACACATCGACCGGCGACGCGCTCGGCGTTGCCGCGCGGTTAACCGGCGGTGTGGGTCGGGTGACGGGTTGGAAGGCCCAGAACTTCTTCTGCTCCTCGGTGAACAGCGGGCCGGCCTTCGGCTTGGCGGATTCGACGGCGGCATCCCCCGGCCACTCGGCCCCGGCCGCGATCCACTGCTCCAGCGCGGCGAAGTCGGCGTCCGGCAGCTTGCCCGCCGGCGGCATCTTCAGCGACTCGTCGGCGTACTTCACGGCCTTCAGCAGCAGGCTTTCGGCGGGTTTGCCGGGCACGACTGACGGCCCGGTGTCACCGCCCTTCAGCACCGCCGCCCGCGAGGTCAGCTTCAGCCCGCCTTTCGCCTTGGCGTCGCCGTGGCACTTGGCGCAATGCTGGAGGAACAGCGGGCGGACCTTCTTTTCGAAGTGTTCGACGGCCGCCGGATCGGCGGCGACGGCGGGAGTGCCGAGCAGCGCGAACGCGAACAGCACGCGGGATGGCATCGCGGACACCTCGGAGATGCGGCGGGGTGGGCATCGCTATTCTAGCCCGTCACGTCCGCTTCCGCCGCGTCGGCTTCGACGGTTCGGGTGGGTCGTTCTCGTCCGCCGGAGACAACGCCAACTGGTAGAGCTCGTGCAATTTGGCCTGGAGTAGCGCCTTCTCCGGGAGCTTCGTGCGGTACTCGGCCACCACCGCCGGCGACATCGACCGGCTCAGGGCGTACTCGACGACCTCGGCGTTCTTGGTGGCGCACAGCAGCACGCCCACCGCCGGCTGCTCGTGTGGCTTCTTCACGTCCCGGTCCAGTGCCTCCAGGTAGAACTCCAACTTGCCCAGGTGTTCTGGCTGGAACTCCTCCACCTTCAGTTCGATCGCGACGAGGGCGTTCAACCCGCGGTGGAAGAACAGCAGATCGAGGGCGAAGTCCTTGCCGCCGACCTGCAACGTGTATTCGCTACCCACGAAGCAGAAGTCGCGGCCGAGTTCGAGCAGGAACTGCTTCAGTTGCGAGACCAACCCCTTCTGCAAGTCCGCCTCGGCGTGGGTCGGCGGCAGTTGCAGGAACTCGACGAGGTAGCTGTCGCGGAACACGCTCGCCGCGTCCGGGTGCAGTAGAGTCGCTGCGCAATTAGGTGGCAGGGGTGATGAAGGTGGGGGGCCCCTCCCACAGGCGGGTCACCCGAACATGCGGTTGTGCAACCCGGCCA
>JAYUFU010000437.1:0-11109 GCA_043738505.1 Fimbriiglobus sp.
AAAGGCAGGATGGAAACCCTCGGTCTTCGATCCTGCCTTTCATCCTGTGATCCTGTCCAAACTCCGTTCTTTCTTCCTCTGCGCTCTGTGCCCGTGGTGAATCCCTCTCTTCCACTCACCCCCCGTACTTCTCCGGTAGTAGCAGGGCGGCCGGGGTTTGCAGTCGGCGGATGACGGCATTCCCGAACGCGGCCCCGATGGCCCCGTCCAGCACGCGGTGGTCGAACGAGAACGACAGGAACACGATGTCCGCCGGGCGGACGTTGCCGTTGGCGTCGTACACCGGCCGCTTCGTCACCTTGCCGACGCCGAGGATGCCGACCTCCGGCGAGTTGATGATCGGCGTCGAGATCAGCCCGCCGATGTTCCCCACCGACGTGACGGTGAACGTGCCGCCCTTCAGGTCGTCGAGCTTCGACCGCCCGGCCCGCGCCTCGCCGCCGAGCCGTTCGATGTCCGCCGCGATGGTGGCCACGTCCTTCTGGTCGGCGTCGCGGATGACGGGCACGATCAGGCCGTTCGGGGCGGCCACCGCGATGCCGATGTGGTACTTGTCGTGCAGCACGATCTCGTTCGCCTTCTCGTCCAGCGTGCTGTTCACGACGGGGATTTCCTTGAGCGCCCGCGCCACCGCCTTCACGACGAACGGCAGGTACGTCAGCTTCACGCCGCTGGCCGCGAACGGCTCCTTCAACTGCCCGCGCATCCGCACCAGGTCGGTCAGGTCGCACTCGTCCACATAGGAGTAGTGCGGGATGGCCCGCTTCGCCTCGACCATGCGTTCGGCGATCTTCCGCCGCAGGCCGACCAACTTCGTCCGCGTCCCCGGCCGGCCGTAATCGAACGCAAGCGGACTTGGCTTCGCCGCCGGTTCGGGAATCGTTTCCGAGGGTCGCAGGAAGCCCGCCAGGTCGTCGATCAGCACCCGCCCGGCGGGACCGCTGCCGCGCACGCGGGCCAGATCGACGCCCAGCTTGCGGGCCATGTGCCGCACCGACGGCGCGGCCGGCGGCAGCGCCCCGACGGCCGGCGCGGTGACGCCGTTCCGCGCTGCGGCGAGCGGGGCGGGTGCCGCGCGGATCGACGCGGGCCGCTCGGCGGACACCTGGGTCGCCGATTCCGCCGTCTCGAACCGCATCACGACCTGGCCGACGTTGACCTTGCTCCCCGGTTCCGCGAGGGTGGCGGTGACGGTGCCGGTGAACGCCGCCGGCACCTCCATCGTGGCCTTGTCGGACATCACTTCCATCAGCGATTGCCCGCGCTTGACCGCGTCGCCCGGCGACACCAGCCAGCGGACCAGCTCCACCTCCAGCAGCCCTTCGCCGACCGGCGGCAGCGCGAAATCCATGGTCCCGACTCCGGGCGTGTGGGGCCTATCAGACGGCGACGGGCACTTCGGCCGCCTCGAGCTGCTTCTGCTTGGGCACCTGGATCGGCACCACGTTCCTGGCCAGCCCGACGGCGGCCAGCACCCGGATGAACGTGTACGTCAGGTCGATCTCCCACCAGCGGTGGCCGTGGCTGGCGGCGCGGGGGGTCGCGTGGTGGTTGTTGTGCCAACCCTCGCCGTTGGTCAGCGCGGCCACCCACCAGGTGTTGCGGCTGTGGTCCTTCGTGTCGTAGTTCTGGTAGCCCCACCGGTGCGACGCCGAGTTCACCAGCCAGGTGATGTGCCAGACGTACACGGTGCGGGCGACGATGCCCCACGCGAACATTTGCGCCGTCGCCGCGATCAGTCCGTCCAGGCCGTCCACCAAATACCCGACGCCGGCGGCGGCGGCCAGCAGCAGCCCGACGTGCGCCAGGTACAGGCGGAACCAGCGATTCCGCTTGTGCAGGTTTCGCAGCCACGGGTCCATCAGCAAGTCGGGGATGTACTTCTCGTAGGTGAACATCGACTTCATCCGCGGGTCTTCGGAGTAGATCCACCCCATGTGGCCCCAGAAGAAGCGGCCGACCGGGCTGTGCGGGTCGCCGTCCACGTCGCTCTTCTGGTGGTGCATGCGGTGGACGCACACCCAGCGGAACGGCGGGGTTTCGAGGCTGCAAATGCCGAACCGGACGAACGTCCGCTCCAGCCATTTCGGGAACTCGACGGAGCGGTGCGTGAGCAGCCGGTGGTAGCCGAGGTTGATGCCGAGGCTGCCGAAGATGAAGTTACCCACCAGCAGGTAGACCGGGAACCACCAGGTGAAGAACGGCTCGAAGAAGGCGATGGGTAGTAGCAGGTGGAACCCGACTAGCACGCCGAGGTACAGCGGGACGATGCGTTGGCGGGGCGGGGCGATGGCGGCGGTGGTCACGGGCACGGGCCTCGCGGAAACGGGCTACGGGGAGGAACCGTATCACGAGTTAGTGTAGCAACACAAGGGAAGGTGACGGCAAGGCGGGGCGGCCGATTCCGGCGGTCCGAGGTCTGGCCCGTTCTCGTCGCGCGGTCGCGCCGGGGACGCGGTCCAATTCGCCCGCGGTTCCTGGGCCGCGCGAACGCGGAGCGTAGAACACCGAGGGGCGTTCCGTTCTCGAACCGCCATCGCCCGCCACCCCAGAGACCCGCCATGTTCCGCGCGTCCGCCGCCGTCGTGCTGCTCGCCCTGTCCGCCGCGTCCGCCGCCGACCCGTGCGTGTCCGGGGTGCCCGTCGGCAAGCGGCCGGGGCCGTACAGCTTCCTCGTCGCCACCGGGCCGGAGCGCGGCAAGCCGACGTGCTACATCTGCGACCAGGAGAAGAAGCCGACGGCCGTGGTGTTCGCCCGCGCCCGGACCCCCGCGCTCGGCAAGCTGCTGGCGAAACTGGACGCCGAGGCGGTCGCGCGGAAGGACGCCGGTTTCAAGGTGTGGATGACGCAGTTGGCCGACAAAGCCGACCTGGACGCGCTGGCGAAGTGGGCCAAGGAGCAGGGGCTGAAGAACGTGCCGGTCGGGGCGTTCGAGGACGCCGACGGCCCGCCGGCGTACACCCTGCACGCCGACGCGGAGGTCACGGTGCTGCTGTTCGTGAAGGAGAAGGTGGTGGCGAACTTCGCCTTCCGCGCCGGCGAGCTGACCCCGGACGCGACCGCCGCCGTGTTGAAAGCCGTGCCGAAACTGTTCGACGCGAAGTGACGACCCGAGCGGAACCGCCCGACAACCGTGATTCCACCCGCTCGCCCGCCGGTGTACAATTCCCCTCCTTCCCACCTCCCCTCGCCGGAGCGGTCCCCGATGCGGTTCCTCCTCTCCCTCGCGCTCGGCCTGGCGGCCACCCCGTTCGCCGTCGCGCAAGACCTCGTGGCGAAAACCGACGCCAAGACGCCGGCCGACGAACTCAAGTGCTTCACCCTGCCGCCGGGGTTCGAGGCGCAACTGGTGGCGTCCGAACCGGACATCCAGAAGCCGATGCAACTGGCCTTCGACGCCAAGGGCCGGCTGTGGGTGACGACCTCACACCACTACCCGTTCGCCGTGGCCGAGGGGAAGGGCACCGACAAGCTGTTCGTCCTGTCCGACTTCGGCGACGACGGCAAGGCCAAGAAAGTGACGGTGTTCGACGACAAACTGAACATCCCCATCGGCGTGCTGCCGCTGCCGGACGGCAAGTCGGTCATCGTCTCCGAGTGCGGCAAAATCCTGAAGCTGACGGACACGAAGGGCACCGGCAAGGCGGACCAGCGGGAGGTGCTGTACTCCGGGTTCGGGTTCAAGGACACGCACGGCATGACCAACTCGTTCACGCTGCTGCCGGACGGCTGGGTGTACGCCTGCCACGGGTTCGCCAACGACAGCACGGTGAAGGGCAAGGACGGGCACGAGATCGCCATGAACAGCGGGCACACGTTCCGCTTCAAGGCGGACGGCTCGCGCATCGAGGTATATACGCGCGGGCAGGTGAACCCGTTCGGCATGTGCGTCGATCCGTGGCTGAACCTGTATACGGCGGACTGCCACAGCAAGCCGATGACGCAACTGGTCCGCGGCGCGTACTACGACAGCTTCGGCAAGCCGCACGACGGGCTGGGGTACGCCCCGCACGTCATCAACCACATGCACGGCAGCACCGGCCTGTGCGGGCTGGTGTATTACGCGGCGGACCACTTCCCGAAGGAATGGAAGGACGTGATGTTCGTCGGCAACTGCGTGACGAGCCGCATCAACTGCGACAAGATCGGGTGGCAGGGCGCGACGCCCGTCGGCAAGGAGCTGCCGGACTTCCTCAGCAGTTCCGACCCGTGGTTCCGCCCGGTGGACATCAAGTTGGGGCCGGACGGCGCGCTGTACGTCAGTGACTTTTACAACAAGATCGTCGGCCACTACGAGGTGGACCTGAAGCACCCCGGCCGGGACAAGGACCGCGGCCGGGTGTGGCGGATCGTGTACAAGGGCGAGGACGGCAAAGGCCCGTCGCCGAAGTTCCACCGCGCCGATTGGACGAAGGCGACGGCCGACGAGTTGTTCGACGACTTCGGCCACCCGAACACCGCCGTCCGGCTGTTCGCCGCGAACGAGGCGGCGAGCCGGGCGAAGTTCGAGCCGGTCAACCCGCGAACCGTCCTCGCCGACCTGCCGACCGCGCCCGCGCGGGTCGGCCTGCTGGCGATGGTGAAGGACCGGCAGGGCGAGATGACGGTCAAACACTTCGCCGACATCGCCAAGTACGCCTTGGATAACCCGGACAAGGTCAAGCCGGAAACGCTCGACGGTCTGCTGGTGCGGGCACTGGTCAGCCGCGACAAGTGGGGGGTGGAGGAGCGGGAGATCGCGTTGGACTGCTTCGGCAAGTTCGACAGCATCCGCATGAAGCGGGCGGTGGTGGACGGCATGACCGCCCACCCGGACGCCGAGTTCGTCGCCCCGCTGTTGAAGTTCCTCCCGACCGTCGCGGCGGACGACCTGTACTTCAAGCACGCCGCGAAGGTCGCCCTGCGGAACTGCTTGCAGGAGAAAGGCGGACTCGCCGCCTTACGCAACGCGAAGGATTGGAGCTATTCCCCGTCGTTGATCGACGCTCTGAAATCGGTCGGCAGCCGCGAGGCGACCGTGACATTGGTGAGTGGCATGAAGTCGATGACGGACGGCGACCGGCTGGCGGTTGCGGAAGCGGTGGGGCGGACGCTGCCGCCGGACGACTGGGGCGGATTCTCGCAGTACGTCCGTCGGGCCGGAACCGAGTCGGCGTCCCTCGATCATGCGATCCGGTTGGCGAGCGCGGCGTTCGACGGGTCCGAGAAAGCCGGGTTCAGGAAGTTCGAGAATTCGAGCGTGGGCGACGACCTGGAGGAGGCACTCGACCGAGGGCTACGGGTGAAAGCCCCCCCCGCGACACGGCTGCTCGCCGCGCGGACGACCGCACGGTGGGCGCGGCAGTTCGGTGCGGCCTCGGTCCATGCGTCGAGCATTCTCGTGGGCGACCTGATTGCAGGTCTCGGCGAGAAGGGCGCGTCAACCGACCTCCGCGCCGCCTTCCTGGATGCGCTGGATTCTCTGGAGCCGAAGAAGGCCCGGCCCCTCATCCGCGAACTCGTCGCGGACGCCGCGCAGCCGGTCGCCGTCCGGCAACAGTTCGCTCCGCTGCTGCTGACCGCGCCGTCCACCGCCGATTGCGTCATCGCCAAGGAGGCCATGAAGACCGCGCAATACTCGTTCGCCCTGACGCTGGCCGTCGGGTTGGCCGGCGACAAGTTCGGCGCGGACCTGCTGCTGGCGGCGGTGAAGGCCGGCGACGCGCCCGCCCGGCTGCTGCAAGAGAAGGCCGTGCTGGATCGCCTGAAGATCACCGCCGTGCCGGACCTCGACAAGAAGGTGGCCGACCTGACCAAGGGCATCCTGCCGCCGGACAAGCGGATCGAAGACCTCATCAAGAAGCGGGCCGACGGGTTCCGCAAGGGGACGTTCGACGCGGCGAAGGGCAAGGAGGTGTTCAAGAAGAGTTGCGCCATTTGCCACCAGTTGAACAACGAGGGCGCGAAGGTCGGCCCGCAGCTCGACGGCGTCGGCATCCGGGGTTTGGAGCGGCTGCTGGAAGACACCCTCGACCCGAACCGCAACGTGGACGCGGCGTTCAAGTCCACGACGCTGATCCTGTCCGACGGCCGGTCGCCGACGGGGCTGGTCCGCGAGGACGGCAACACGTTCGTGCTGATCGACGGCCTGGGCAAGGAGAACCGCTTCCCGAAGGCGGACGTGGACAAGGCGGTGGCGTCGAACCTGTCGGCCATGCCGGCGAACGTGGACAGCACCGTTTCCGAAGCGGATTACTACCACCTGCTGGCGTATCTGTTACAACAGAGGCCGAAGTGACCTCTGAAGCCGAGGAAGACTAACCACAGAGACACAGAGACACCGAGAAGACAGAAAGCAGGAAAAGAGGGAGAGGAGGGCAGAGAAGAAATCACCAATCTTCCCTCCTCAATCACCTCTCTCCTGTCTTCTCTGTGCCTCTGTGGTTAGTCTTCTTTCTTCTCCCTCCTCCCCCCGCGCCCACCCCATGCCCCTCTTCGCCGAAACCTACGTCCAGAATCTCGACCCGCTGAACTTCCGGCTGCTCTCCACCTTCCTGGCGGCGCTGCCGGTGCTGGTCCTGTTCTACCTGCTGGTTGGCCGGCGGTGGCTGGCCAGCCTCGCCGGGGCCGCCGGGTCGGTGGTGGCCGTCCTGCTCGCCGTGTTCGCCTTCGACATGCCGGCGGACAAGGCCGTGTCGTCGTGGATTTACGGCGCGTGCTTCGGCCTGCTGCCCATCGGCTGGACGGTGTTCGGCGCGATGCTCATTTACAACCTGACGGTGGAGACGGGGCAGTTCAGCATCATCCGCCGGAGTATCGGCGGGCTGAGCGGCGACGCCCGCGTGCAGGCGGTGCTGATCGGCTTCTGCTTCGGCGCGCTGATGGAAGGGGCGGCCGGGTCCGGGTCGCCGGTGGCCATCTGCGGGGCCATGCTGGCCGGGTTGGGGATGCCGCCGCTGCGGGCCGCCGTCATCTGCCTGATCGCCAACACGTCGCCGGTCTGCTACGGCGGGCTGGGCACGCCCATCTTCGTCCTCCACGGCGTGACCGGCTTGCCCGGCGACGCCATCAGCACCATGTGCGGGCACCAACTGCCGTTCCTGTCGTGCCTCATCCCGCTGTACATGGTGAAGATGATTTGCACCTGGAAGCAGACGTGGGAGGTGCTACCGGCGCTGGCCGTCGGCGGCGGGTCGTTCGCCGTCTTCCAGTACTTCTTCGCCACCCTGCACGACTGGGGCGGGCCGAGCGTGTGGCCGCTGACCGACGTGGGCGCGTCCATCTTCTCGATGATCTCGCTCGCCCTGTTCCTGCGGTTCGTGTGGAAGCCGAAGAACGAGTGGCGGTTCCCGGTGAACGCCGACCCGATGACCGGGAAGGCGGATGCCACGGCCGTCGCCCCGACCGACGCGCACGCCGTCGCGGCCCGCGAGCAGGTGGAGCGGCTGCTTCACTCGCAGGTGGACGCCGACAGCAAGGCCGCACCGCTCACGCCGTGGGCGGTGATGAAGGCGTGGTCGCCGTTCGTCATCATGGCGCTGTGCCTCGGCGTCATCGGCTTCGCGCGGCAAGCGGAGAAGCCCGGCCCGATCGACTTGGGCGCGGGCGTTCGCTCCTTCTACAAGGTGGAGGTGCCGACGCTGCACATGGAAGTCGAACGCGCGGATCGGTTGCAGAGGCCGGGCGCGACCGGCGACGCCCGGCTGGAGAAGGCCGTGTTCGAGGTGAAGTGGCTGACCGCCGCCGGCACCCCGTGCGTGGTCGCGGTGCTGCTCTCGGCGCTGTTCCTGCGCACCGGGCCGGCGGTATTGTGGCGGGTGTTGCGCCGAACCGTCATCCAGATGAAGATCCCGATCCCGACCATCGCCTGTATGCTCGGCCTGAGTTATGTGACCAAGTATGCCGGTATGGATGCGACGCTGGGGGTGGCGTTCGCCGGCACCGGCGTGTTGTACCCGTTCTTCGCCGCCATCCTCGGCTGGCTGGGCGTGTTCCTGACGGGCACCGACGCCGGCAGCAACGCGCTCTTCGGCAGCTTGCAGCAGATCACTGCCGGGCAACTCCACGATGGCGGCCTGCTGCCGGAACTGACGCGCGGCCAGGCGGAAGTCTTGATCTGCACGGCGAACAGCACCGGCGGCGTGATGGGCAAGATGATCGACGCGCAGAGCATCTGCGTGGCGACCGCCGGCACGAATCAAGTGGGCAAGGAGGCGGACATCTTCAAGGCGGTCATCTGGCACAGCATCTTCCTGGCCAGCGTCGTCGGCCTGATGGTGGTGTTGCAGGCGTTCGTCCCGCCGTTCACCTACATGGTGCCGAAGCCGTGAGGCGAGGAGGACGCGATGACGGAAGAGGAGTGGAACGCCGGCAGCGAAACCTACTTTCCCCGGAAAATGCTGTGGGCGTTGGAAGAGCAGTTCGCGCCGAAGAGGTTGAAGGCAGCGCGAGCGGCAAGGGGTAGGAAGTTGCGGCTGTTTGCCAGCGCCGCCATCCGGCGCATTTGGCACCTGCTCGCGTTCGACGAGCTGAAAATGCTGGTTGACGTGAGTGACCGTTTCGCAGACCAGACGGCAACGCGGGTTCACCTCCGCGCGGCAATGAAGAAGGCGTGCGCCAATCGTACCGAAGCACTCGGAGGTCTATCCGGTGCGCGGTATTACGCGGAACGTGCGGTGTGGTTACTCGGCGAAGAAAAAATCTCTGAACACATTGTCGGATTGGTCGAAGACATCTTCGGGGCGACTGTCAACGACCCCGACAACCCCGAAGAGGAAGGCAAGCACCAGCAGCACTTCCTACGCGACATCTTCGGCAACCCGTTTCGCCCGGTGGCGTTCGATCCGGCGTGGCGGGCGGAACACGCGGTCGGCATCGCCGCGAAGATGTACGACGAACGCCACTTCGCCGCCATGCCGATCCTCGCGGATGCCCTCGAAGAAGCCGGGTGCGATAGCGCCGACATCCTCGCCCACTGCCGCGAACCGGGCGTCCACGTCCGCGGCTGCTGGGTGGTGGACTTGGTGTTGGGGAAATGACGCGGAGGCGGTCAACGTTTGTGCGGGTCGCGGCGAATCTGCCGGACGGTTCCTCCGCCCGCCCACCCCGCGCATCCGCCAAAGCCGGCCGATCTTCGCTGGCCTGCCGTTTGCGGAACCGTAACCAAACCCTACGGTTCCGCTTCCCGCCGGTGTGCCCATGTCGAAACTCGTTCCCGCCCCGGCCGCCCCCTGGCTCGGCGACCACGACCTGCACCTGTTCCACGAAGGCAGCCACGTCCGGCTGTACGACAAGTTCGGCGCGCACCCGACCACCGTGGACGGCGTCGCCGGCACGCAGTTCACCGTCTGGGCACCGGCCGCCCGGTACGTCAGCGTGGTCGGCGACTTCAACAGTTGGGACCGGGGGGCGAACCCCCTCCAGCCGGTCGGCATCTCCGGCTGCTGGGGCGGCTTCTTCCCCGGCGACCACCGCGGCAAGTGCTACAAATTCCACGTCGCCAGCCGGTTCCACGGGTACACCGCCGACAAGACCGACCCGATGGCCTTCCACTGCGAGGTGGCCCCGAAGACCGCCGCCGTCGTGTGGGAACTGGACTACGACTGGCAGGACGCCGACTGGATGAGCCGGCGGAAGGCGAAGAGCGGCCAGGACGCGCCGGTCAGCATCTACGAGATGCACGTCGGGTCGTGGATGCGGCACGCCAACAACGACTCGCTGAGTTATCGGGAGGTGGCTGAGAAGTTGACCGCGCACGTCGTCGCGCTCGGCTTCACGCACGTCGAGCTGATGCCGATCACCGAACACCCGTACTTCGCCAGTTGGGGCTACCAGACGACCGGCTACTTCGCCCCGACCAGCCGGTTCGGCACGCCGCAAGACCTGATGTTCCTGATCGACACCCTGCACGCGCACGGGGTCGCGGTCATCCTGGACTGGGTGCCGAGCCACTTCACCACCGACGAACACGGCCTCGGCTTCTTCGACGGCACCCACCTGTACGAACACGCCGACCCCCGCCAGGGCTACCACCCGGACTGGGGCAGCTACATCTTCAACTACGGCCGCCACGAGGTGCGCAGTTTCCTGCTCAGTTCCGCGCTGTTCTGGCTGGACAAGTACCACATCGACGGCCTGCGGGTGGACGCCGTCGCGTCCATGCTGTACCTGGATTACTCGCGCAAGCAGGGCGAGTGGGTGCCGAACGAGTACGGCGGGCGGGAGAGCATCGAGGCCATCGACTTCCTGCGGCGGTTCAACCACGAGGTGTACACGCAGTTCCCGGACGTGCAGACCTACGCCGAGGAGTCCACCTCGTGGCCGATGGTGTCGCGGCCGACGTACACCGGCGGGCTGGGGTTCGGGTACAAGTGGGACATGGGGTGGATGCACGACACGCTGAAGTACTGCCAGCAGGATCCGCTGCACCGCAAGTACCACCACAACGCCCTCACCTTCCGGATGCTGTACGCCTTCAACGAGAACTTCGTCCTGCCGCTGTCGCACGACGAGGTGGTCCACGGCAAGGGGCCGCTGTGGGACAAGATGGCCGGCGACGAGTGGCAGAAGTTCGCCGGCCTGCGGCTGCTGTACGCCTACATGTGGGGCATGTGCGGGAAGAAGCTGCTGTTCATGGGCGGCGAGATCGCCCAGCGGCAGGAGTGGCGGCACGACGGGCAACTGGACTGGCACCTGCTGGAACACGACTCGCACAAGGGCGTGTACCAACTGGTCGGCGACCTGAACCGGCTGTACGCGGCCGAGGCGGCGCTGCACGAACTGGACACCGAGCCGGGCGGGTTCGAGTGGATCGACGCCAACGACTGGGAGGCGAGCGTGTACAGCTTCCTCCGCAAACCGAAGGCCGGGCCGGAGCGCATCCTGTGTTCGCTCAACTTCACCCCGGTGCCGCGCCAGGGGTATCGCATCGGCGTGCCGTGCCCCGGCTACTGGAAGGAAATCCTGAACACCGACAGCGCCGTGTACTGGGGCAGCAACCTCGGCAACACCGGCGGCGTTCAGGCCGAGGCGATACCGTGCCACGGCCAGCCGTACTCGGTGCTGCTGACTCTGCCGCCGCTGGCCGGCGTCTTCCTGAAGGGCGAACTGCCGCCGGCCGCGGCGAAGCC
>JAYUFU010000438.1:0-3701 GCA_043738505.1 Fimbriiglobus sp.
GCGGCGGGCTAACAAGACGCGACGGTCACGATCAGTTGGATTCGGGTATCACACCCCATCTGCCGAACTCGTCTGGGGTTGAAACCTGAAACTCTGAAACTTGAAACTCACTCACGCCCGGATCAGCTTCTTCGCCACCAGGTAGTTGATGACCGCCGCGACGCCTTCCTCGACGGTCTGCGTCGCGGCGTCGAACGTCAGTTCCGGGTTGACCGGCGGCTCGTAGGGGTCGTCCACGCCGGTGAACCCCATGCCCTTGCCGGCCGCCACCGCGTCGCGGGCCTGCTTGTACAGCCCCTTCGGGTCGCGCTGCTCGCAGGTGGCAATCGGGGTGTTCACGAACACCTCGACGAACGGGAGTGCCCCGGTCTTGTTCCCCTCGTGAATCTTGCGGGCCGCGTCCCGGTCCTTCTTGTACGGGCTGATGAAGCTGGCCACGGCGAACAGGCCGGCGTCGGCGAACAGCTTGGCCACCTCGCCGATCCGCCGAATGTTCTCCTCGCGGTCCTCGGCGCTGAACCCCAGCCCGAACCGCTTGGCCTGCGCTTCGCCGTACCCGCGGGTGTCGGCCAGGATCTTCGGCCCGGCGTTCAGCCCGAAGCGGACGTTGTCGCCGTCCAGCACATACGCCGCGTGCCCCCGCTGGATGAGGACTTGTTCGACGGCCACGGCCAGGGTCGTCTTGCCGGACCCGGACAGGCCGGTGAACCAGAGGGTGGCCCCGGTCTGTTTCAGGGTGGCCGTCCGCTCGTCGCGGGTGACGCTGCCGGGGTGGTAGAAGATCTGCGTCGGCGTGAGGTCGGACATCGGGAACCCGTGAAGGCCAGTGAGAGAGACCGGCGGCGCTCCGCGCCGCACCAACCGCCAACATACGAACCGCCGCCCCGCGCGGCTTCCGTATCGAGGTCGGCCCGTGACGAGCGGTTTGGCACGATATCTGCCTCAAGGTTCTGGCGTGAGGGTTCGGAACTCTCCCCACGCAACCCAACCAGGAGATGACGCCATGACTACCGCGACCATGACCGGCCCGACGACCGGACAACCGTTGCACGGCGGGAAGGGCGATGTCGCCGCGCTGAACACCCTCCTCCGCGGGGAGCTGTCGGCGGTCGAGACCTACGAGCAGGCCCTCGGCAAGTTCGAGGGGAAAGACAGCGAGGCCGCCGTGAAGGAGCTCCGCCGCATCCGCGACGAACACCAGTCGGCCGTCGGCACGCTCCGCGCCCGCGTGCTGGCCCTCGGCGGCACCCCGTATGAGGGGTCCGGCGTGTGGGGCGTGTTCACCGCCGCCGTCACCGGCGTGGCCAAGGTGATGGGGCCGCACACCGCCGTCTCGACCCTCCGTCGGGGCGAGGACCACGGCCTCGGCGAGTACGAGGACGTGCTGCAAAACGAGGACGTGTCGGTCGAGTGCAAGTACCTCGTCCGCAACGAGCTGCAGGCCCGCTGCAAGGAACACGTCCAGGCGCTGGACCGGCTCAGCCAGGAGTTGACCCGGAGCGGCAAGTGAACCGAGGGCCGGTCAAGAAGTACGGTTCCCCAGGCCGGGAACGCCGACTCGCACCGCGACCGCCGTTCCCCGATCCGCCGCCAAATGCCGTTTGGCACGACTTCTGCAAAGTGACAGATCGACAGTCGAATCCCACCCCAACATCCCGCGTGCCTGCCGACGCGGTTGTCATAGATGCCGACCTCCACGCCGGGGACACTGCCTCTCCCCGGCTTTGTCCCACACCCGACCGAACATTGGCCTGCCGACTTCGGCGGGCCTATTCTTTTTGATGCCCGACCGCGCCGCCCCCCGTCCGACCCGAGGAGCCGATGACTCCGCAATCCGCCGCCACCGCCACTCGGCCGGGAATGGGGGCGCTGCCCCACGAATCCGGCGTCGCCTTCCGCGTCTGGGCACCGCACGCCGACGCCGTGGCCGTCGTCGGCGCGTTCAACGAGTGGAAGCCCGACGCGGCCCCGATGACCCGCGAGAACGACGCCGGTTACTGGTACGCCGACCTGCCCGCCGCGAAAGTCGGTCACGAGTACCGCTACCACCTGAAGACGCCGACCGGCGAGTTCACCCGCATCGACCCGTGCGCGCGACAAGTGACCAACTCGGTCGGCAACGCCGTCGTCCACGACCCGCACTTCGACTGGGGCGAGGCGTACCTGCCGACGCCGCCGTGGAACGAGTGGGTGATCTACGAGCTGCACGTCGGCACGTTCAACGACACGCGGCCGGACGTGGACACGCCGGGCACGTTCGCGGAGGTGGTGGCCCGCTTCGACCACTTGAAACGGCTGGGGGTGAACTGCCTCCAGGTGATGCCGATCACCGAGTTCGCCGGCGACCGCAGTTGGGGTTACAACCCCGCGCACCCGTTCGCCGTGGAGACGGCCTACGGCGGGCCGGTCGAGTTCAAGAAGTTCGTCAAGGCGGCGCACGCGGCCGGGTTCGCGGTCATCCTGGACGTGGTGTACAACCACTTCGGGCCGAGCGACCTGGACCTGTGGCGGTTCGACGGGTGGAGCGAGAACGACGGCGGCGGCATCTACTTCTACCAGGACTGGCGGAAGGTGACGCCGTGGGGCGACACCCGCCCCGACTACGGCCGCAACGAGGTCCGCCAGTACATCTCCGACAACGCGCGCATGTGGGTCGAGGACTACCACGTCGATGGGCTGCGGATGGACATGACGCTGTACATCCGCAGCGTGCGGCCGGACGGCGAGCCGAACCTGCCCGACGGGTGGTCGCTCATGCAGTGGGTCAACGGCGAGATCCGGGCGAAGCACCCGAACACGCTGACCATCGCCGAGGACCTCCAGCACCTGGGCGCGATCACGAAGCCGGTGGCCGACGGCGGGGCCGGCTTCGGCGCGCAGTGGGACGACCAGTTCGTCCACCCGGTGCGGGAGGCCGTCATCGTCGCCGCCGACGAACACCGGTCGATGGCGGCCGTGGCGAATGCCGTCGCGCACAAGTACAACAACGACGCCTTCCAGCGGGTCATTTACTCGGAGAGCCACGACGAGGTGGCGAACGGCCGCGCCCGGGTGGTCCACGAGATCGCCCCCGGCGACCCGGCCAACTACTTCGCCCAGAAGCGGTCCACCCTGGCGGCCGCGCTGGTGTTCACCGCCCCCGGCATCCCCATGCTGTTCATGGGTCAGGAGTTCCTGGAAGGCGGCTGGTTCCGCGACACGGTGCCGGTCGATTGGCACCTGCGGGACGAGTTCCGCGGCATCGTCCGACTGTACCGCGACCTGATCCGCCTGCGGCTGAACCGGGACGGGCGGACGCGCGGGCTGTGCGGGCAGAACGTCCAGGTGCATCACCTGAACGACGACGCCAACGTGATCGCCTTCCGCCGGTGGGACGTGGGCGGGGACGGGGACGACGTGGTGGTGGTCGCCAACTTCCACCGCGACGCCCGCGCCGACTACGCGGTCGGGTTCCCGTCGCCGGGCAAGTGGCTGCTCAGGCTAAACTCCGACTGGAAGGGTTACAGCGATCACTTCGGCGATCACGCCAGCGGCGACGTGGACGCCCGGCCCGGCGACCGCGACGGCCTGCCCGCCACGGCGACGATTTCGGTCGGCCCGTACTCGGTGCTGATCTACTCGCGGGGGACGGAGTGAGGGGGATTTCTGGGCGGGCCGGGTTCGCCAATTCATCCGGCGGTCTCTCGCGCCCCGCGATTGGC
>JAYUFU010000439.1:0-29399 GCA_043738505.1 Fimbriiglobus sp.
CGCGGCGAAGAGGCAAACTCTTCGCCGCGACCGCAGGGAGCGCGAGCCAATGCGCGAGGAGTCCCCACCACCCGCGCGGCCACGACCACCGGCGGCCGCTCCTCCCGTCGCTTCCGCGCGAACAGCCCGAGCAGCGGCTTCTCGACGCAGCCGTGCAACAGCATCCCGCCGCCGACTGCGACGGCGGTCATCATCGCCAGCCAGCCGAGGTGCGGCAGCAGCTTGTGGTCCCACCACTTCGCCGTCCAGTCGTGCAGCAGGATGCCGACCGGCGCGTGCCAGAGGTAAATCGAGTACGAGGCGTCGCCGATGCGTTGCAGCCAGAGGGGGAACACCCACCCGCCGCGCCGTTCGACGGCCACCATTCCGTAGACGATCAGCGCCGCCGCCGGGCCGAACACGAACACCCGGAGCAGCGGGTCCATGCCCATCTGATACGGCGTCGTGGCCGTGTTGAACGCCGGTATCCACGCCGCCGCCCACGCGAGGCCGAGCGCGACAGACACAAGGCCAAACCGCGTGAACTTCTGCCGAATGATCGCCGCGATGCCGCACCCGAGCAGGAACTCCCAGACGTGCGGGTTGACCGCGTGCCGGACGACGGCGAACGACGACAGGTGCAGCCAGCCGGTCGTCGCCGCGACGATGCCGACCACCGCCGCCCAGCCGACGAGCAGCCACGGCGCGGCGCGGCGCGGCAGCACCACCAGCAGCCCGAAGGCGGCGTAAAAGAGCAGTTCGTAGGGCAGCGTCCAGGCGACCGGAACGTACAGGTTCGGCGCGTTCGGCGGCCACAGCGTCAGCCACGTCGTCCAGCGGCCGAGTCGGTCGCCATCGGCCGGCGGCGGCGCGGCCCCGGTCGTCTCGAACGCCACCACCGTTAGCAGCATCATCACCCAGAACGTCGGGTAGATGCGCCACGCCCGGCGGAACAGGTAGCCGGGCAGCTCCTGCGGCTTGCCAATGGCGGACGCTTGCGTGTGGGCGATGAGGAACCCGGACAGGACGAAGAAGAGATCGACGCCGGCGTACCCGTACCACAGCACCGGCGACAGCAGCGGGCGGGCGATGCCGTAGTGCGACTCCCAGACGGCGAGGTGCATGCCGAACACCATCAGGCAGGCGACGCCGCGGAGGGCTTGCAGGTTGTGGAGTGTCGGCCGCACGGGAAGTCGCCTCCGGCCCGCGGACGGGGGAGGCGACGTGATACCCGGAACCATCGACGGCGGACAAGGCGAGGTGCCGGCTCGTGCGTGGCGATGACTCGTCCTCGGCCGTCGGGCACCCCACCGGCATCGCTCACAGCTGCCCGTCCAGCCCGAGCTGGTGGAAGTAGTGCGTGACGGTGTCCTGGTTCTCCAGCAGCCAGTCGATGCCCGGCTCGTTCGCCATCGCCTTCCGCAGCACCTTCACCGTCGCCTCGCGGTGGATCCGGAACAGGGCCGCGTGGTCCACGTCGCCGACCGGCACGTCCAGGATCGCCGGGTCGAGCCAGACGCTGTAGATGATGCCCAGGTCGTTCGCCTTGGCCTTCGGGATGATGCCTTCCCGCACCGCGTCCAGCACGCCGTTGGCGATGCCGGCCTGCACGGTGCCCATCAGGATGCCGGTGTACCGCGCGTCCTTCACCGTCACCTTCGAAACCATCAGCGTGGCCGGCTTCACCTGCACGTCGCTGTTCAGGATGGCGAACACGCGGGTGTGCCCCTTCACCTGATCGCCGACGAGCGTGGCCAGCGCGGTCCCGACCGGGCCGTCCAGTTCGCCGATCACCACTTCCGGCTCGGCGCACAGGTAGTCCTTGTGGCCTTCGACCAGCGCCTCGCCGGTGCGCATCCCGATTCGGTCACTCATGCGTGAAACTCCAGGAGGAAGTGGTTTGCCGATACGATACGGAAGACCTCTCCCGCCTGCCCGTCCGGGCCGGATCGCGGGGGGAGGTTGGACGACGAAGCCGTCCGGGGAGTTCGCTTGTGTGCTCTGCTCGCTCCGCGAGCGGTCTTGGCTTCGCACTCGGAGACCGCTCGCGGAGCGAGCAGAATACTTCGTCCGGGGGGGAGTCTTCGCTTGCGTGCTCTGCTCGCTCCGCGAGCGGTCTTGGCTTGGCAGAGGAAGACCGCTCGCGGAGCGAGCAGAGTACTTCTCACCTCGGTGCGTCGTGGCGGGCAACAGTCGCAACGGAACGGATCACCACCCCCCACTCGCCCGTGAGAGAAGGATGAGTGTTCGCCGAAACGGGACCACCGACGTATCCGGTGGCTCGCCCGGCGTGTTACATTCTCCACACGACTCCTCCGAACGCGGGTGTAATGCCGCCCCGGCGGACGGGTTCACAAGCTACCGCTCTGTCCAAACTTCCGCGAGGGTCCGCCGTGATCCGTCGAACCGTCACCGCCGCCGCGATCGGGCTGGCCTTCGCGGGGGTCGTCGCGTTCAGCACCGACCCGACCCCCGCGGCCGCCCAGTTCGGCAAATTCAAGAAGGCGCAGAAGAAGGACGACGCCAAAGCCGCGCCCAAAGCGGACCCGAAATTCGTCGCCGCGGACGACAAGCCGATTCCGGCCGACCAGCTCGCCTTCTTCGAGAAAAAGATCCGCCCGGTGCTGATCGACAAGTGCCAGTCGTGCCACACCGCCGACACCCCGAAGGGGCCGAAGGGCGGGCTGACCGTGGACACCCGCAACGGGCTGCTGCTCGGCGGCGACACCGGCGCGGCGGTGGTGCCGAACGACCCGAAGAAGAGCCTGCTGCTGAAGGCGCTGCACGGGACCGACGGCCAGACCCAGATGCCGCCGAAGGAGAAGCTGTCGGCCGACGCGGTCGCGGACTTCGAGAAGTGGATCAAGATGGGTGCCCCGGACCCCCGCGCCGGCAAGCCCACCGCCGGCAAGCCGAAGCCCATCGACATCGCCAAAGGCAAGGAACACTGGGCTTTTCGCCCGGTGGGCGAGTTCAAGGTTCCAAGTTCCAAGTTCCAAGTCGAAGAGAAGAAAGGCAGCCCGATTGATTCCTTCGTGTTGGCCCGATTGGAGAAGGAGAAGCTCGCGCCGTCGCCGGAAGCGGACAAGCGGACCCTGCTCCGCCGCGCGTTCTTCGACCTGATCGGCCTGCCGCCGACGGCGGAGGACCTCGACCAGTTCCTCAAGGACACGTCGGCGGACGCCTTCGCCAAAGTGGTGGACGGCCTGCTCGCCCGCCCGCAGTTCGGCGAGAAGTGGGGCCGGCACTGGCTGGACGTGGCCCGGTACGCCGAAAGCACCGGCAAGGAGTTGAACACGCTGTACCCGCACGCCTGGCGATACCGCGATTACGTCATCGCCGCGTACAACGCCGACAAGCCGGTGGATCGGTTCTTCAAGGAGCAACTGGCCGGCGACCTGCTCCCGCACCAGGACGACGCCGAGAAGGCCGAACACCTGACCGCCACCGGCTACTTGGCCATCGGGCCGAAGTCGGTGAACGAGCGGAACCCCAGGCAGTTCCAGATGGACCTCGCCGACGAGCAGATCGACGCCTTCACCCAGGGGATGCTCGGCCTGACCGTGAGTTGCGCCCGCTGTCACGACCACAAGTTCGACCCGATCCCGACGACGGACTACTACGCGCTGGCCGGCATCTTCACCAGCAGCGAGACGCGGTTCGGCACGGCCGCCGGCATCCAGGCCCGCCAGTCCGCCCCGCTCACCGAGTTGCCCGCCGCCGCACCCGCCGGCGACCCGCTGTCGAAGGCCGAGATCGAGCGGCTGAAGACCCGACTGACGGACCTCAAGAAGCAGCGCGAGGACGCCCAGGCCGAGGCCGCGAAGGACCGCACCCAACCGCCCCTCCGCCTGCTGGTGGTCAACACGCAGATCGGCATCCTCGACAAGCAACTCGCCAACTTCGACACCGACGGCAACCCGAAGCGGATGGCCATGACGGTGCAGGACCGCTTCAGTCCGCGCGACGTGCCGGTGCTGGCGCGGGGCGAGTTGGACAAGCCCGGCGAGACGGCCCCGCGCGGCGTCCCGCAGGTGCTGGCCGCGAAACCCGTCAGCATCCCGCGCGGCACCAGCGGGCGGAAGGAGCTGGCCGAGTGGGTCGCGTCGGCCGACAACCCGCTGACCGCCCGCGTGTACGTCAACCGCGTCTGGAGCCACCTGTTCGGTCAAGGGCTGGTCACGTCGCCGGACAACTTCGGCACCACCGGCAGCGCGCCGAGCCACCCGGAGTTGCTCGACTTCCTCGCGGCCGACTTCACCCAACAGGGGTGGAGTACCAAGAAGCTGATCCGCCAACTGGTGCTGTCGCGGACCTACCGCCAGTCGTCGGCCCCGGTGGATGCGAATCTGGCGGTCGATCCGGACAACGTGTACCTGTGGCGGATGAGCAAGCGGCGGCTGGACGCCGAGGCGATCCGCGACGCGATGCTCGCCGTGGCCGGGCAACTGGACCCGAAGCCGGCGAACGGCTCGCCGATCCAGAAGGCCGAGGGGCCGGTGCAGGCGCTGGGGCGGTTCGGCATGGCGATGGCCAAACCGGAGGACACGGCCAAGCGGTCGGTGTACATCCCGATCATCCGCGACCAGGTGCCGGAGGTGCTGGAGCTGTTCGACTTCCCCGACCCCAGCCTCGTGGCCGGGCACCGCGACGGCACGTCCGTCCCGGCACAGGGGCTGTACCTGATGAACAACCCGGCGGTGATGAAGCTGGCCGAGAAGACCGGCGAAGCCCTTCAGAAGAAGTACCTGAGCGAGACGGAGCGGATCGACGCCGCGTTCAAGCAGGCGTTCGGCCGCGCCGCGAAGGAGACCGAGGTGAAAGCGGCGCAGGCGTTCATCGAGAAGTTCGCGAAGGCCGAGTCGAAGGGCAGCCGCCGCAAAACCGAAGTCGAGAAGGCGGCGTGGGCCGCGTTCGCCCAGGCCCTCTTCGCCGCCGCCGAGTTCCGATACTTGGACTGAAGACGAACGAATTCAAGAAGAGGAACGCGGATGACACGGATCAAAGCAGGGATGAAGAGGATCGGAAATCAGGAGTCAGGGGGCAAGAGACAGGAGTCGGAAGGCAGGTGCAACCACGGGCCTCCTGACTTCTGTTCCCTGATTCCTGACTCCTGGTGATTGATCCCGGCTTTGATCCTGCCTTCCATCCGTGTCATCCGTGTTCCTCCGAATTGAACGTTCAAAACAAACCACTCGCTCCTCATCGACCAGGGAAGACCCATGCTCCGGTTCGCCACGACGCCCGACCACCTGTCTCGCCGGACGGCGCTGCAACTGACGGCCGGCGGGTTCGGCGCGGTCGCGCTGAACGCCCTACTCGGTCAGGCCGCGCTCGCCGCGCCCGCCAACCCGCTCGCGCCGAAAGCCCCGCACTTCAAGGCCCGCGCCAAGCGGGTCATCTTCCTGTGCATGAACGGCGGGCCGAGCCACGTGGACACCTTCGACCACAAGCCGAAGCTGACCGCCGACGACGGCAAGGCCCCGCCCGCCGGCAAGGGCCGCGGGTTCGGCGCGGGCAAGCTGCTCGCCTCGCCGTTCAAGTTCAAGCAGCACGGCCAAGGCGGACTGTGGCTGTCCGAACTGTTCCCGCAGCTGGCGAAGCAGGCCGACCAACTCTGCCTGTTGAACGGGATGCACACCAACGTGCCCGCCCACCCGCAGGCGTTCCTGCAACTGCACACCGGCACCTCGCAGTTCGTCCGCCCCAGCCTCGGCGCGTGGACGCTGTACGGCCTCGGCACCGCCAACGAGAACCTGCCGGGGTTCGTGTCGATCAACCCGCCGACGCAGAACGGCGGGTCGCAGAACTACGGCAGTTCGTTCCTGCCGGCCATCTTCCAGGGCACCCGGCTGGCCGGCGGCGGCGGTCCTGGGGGCGGCATGGGCATGGGGCCGATGGGCGGCGGCGGCGGGGGGCCGAAGATGAGCAACATCGCCAACGCGAAGCTGAGCAAGGAGTCGCAGCGGGAACAACTCGACTTCGTGCAAGCGCTGAACGCCGAGAAGCTGGCCGCCGACCAGACCAACGAGCAGGTGGACGGCGTCATCGCCAGCTACGAACTCGCCTTCCGGATGCAGCGGGACGTGCCGAAGGTGATGGACCTGTCCGGCGAAACCAAGGACACGCTGGCGCTGTACGGCATCGGCGAACAGGCGACGACCGGGTTCGGCCGCCAGTGCCTGCTCGCGCGGCGGATGGTCGAGGCCGGCGTGCGGTTCGT
Source organism: Fimbriiglobus sp. (assembly GCA_043738505.1). Classification (GTDB taxonomy): domain Bacteria; phylum Planctomycetota; class Planctomycetia; order Gemmatales; family Gemmataceae; genus JALHQU01. Next base: position 6,203 of record JAYUFU010000439.1, read on the forward strand.
CGAACTGACCTACGGCAACTGGGACCAGCACCGCAACCTGAAGGCCGACCTGGAGCGGCACTGCGGGGCCATCGACAAACCCATCGCCGGGCTGCTCGCCGACCTGAAGAAGCGCGGGATGCTGGAGGACACGCTGGTGGTGTGGGCCGGCGAGTTCGGCCGCACGCCCGTCGCGCAAGGGACCGACGGCCGCGACCACAACAACAAGGGGTTTTCGGGCTTCTTCGCCGGCGGCGGCACGAAGGGCGGGTTCGCCTACGGTTCCACCGACGACCACGGGTTCGAGGCGGTGACGGGCAAGCTGCACACGCACGACCTGCACGCCACCGTCCTGCACCTGCTCGGCCTGGACCACGAGAAGCTGACGTTCAAGTACGCCGGCCGCGACTTCCGCCTGACCGACGTGCACGGCGTCGTGGCCAAGGACATCCTGGCGTGAGCGGCGGCACGTACTCTGCTCGCTCCGCGAGCGGTCTTCACTCGGCGGATCGAAGACCGCTCGCGGAGCGAGCAGAACACTTCGATCACCCCCGCCACTCCTTCCAGTCGCCTTCGACGGCTTCGGCCAGCACCTTGGCCGCGGCGCGGAGCCAGTCGGCGGGGAGCGCGTCGAGGTGCCGGCGGATGTCCTTCGCCGCGCCCGGCGTGCCGAGGTGGACGTTCGCCGTCTCCGCCCCCATCGCGCGCATCACGGTGTCCAGATCGTCGGCGGAAGCCAGTTGGCCGAGTCCGATCCGCATCGCCTTCGGGCCGAGCCGCCGCGTCACCCACTCCGGGCCGGGACGGTAGAACGGGTCCGGGTTGCGGATCGCGGCGGCGACCAACTCCGCCATCCGCGACGGGCCGTCGGTGCCGGCGTCCCACGCCGTCGATGGCGGCGTCACCCGCTTCGCCTCCCGTGCCAGCCAGCCGCCGGCCGCCTGCACGCGGGCCATGTACCGGGGCTTGCCGAGGCTGCCCATGCCCGTCTCCAGCCGGGGCCGGTACTCCGGCCGCGCCGCCGGCAAATCCGCGGTCAGGGCGGCCCGCGCCTTCTTCGGCAGCGGGGGCACGTCCGCCGGCCAGTCCTTCTCGAACGCCTTGCCGAGCTTCTTCCAGAACTTGGCCGGCGGGTCGCCGTCGTAGGCCAGGGCGCGCAGCTCCTGGTGCCGCTCCTCCAGCACGAACGGGTCGCCCTTGCCGCCGACGCCCTCGCGGTAGCCGGCCAGGATCGCCGCGCACGCCGCCTTCATCGACACGTCCAGCCCGGCGTCGGCGCGGGCCAGTCGCACGCTCGCCGCCAGCCGCACGAGGTCGTTCGCGTAGGGCAGTTCGTCGGCCTCGTCGAAGTCGTTGACGCCCCAGCAGAGGCGGCCGTCGCGGTCCCGCCAGATGCCGAAGTTCTCGACGTGCAGGTCGCCGACGGCGAGGACGCGGGGCGCGGCGGCGAGGGCGTCGCCGGCGTGCGCCCGCCAGTGGTGCGGCCAGCGGTAGTAGGTGCCGCGGAAGAACGGGAACGGGTCGTCCGGGTCGGCCATCGCCTCCCGCTTGTGCGCCACGTCGGAGGGGAAGAGCGGCCCGAACCCGGCGAGCCAGGCTTCGTAGGCGGCGGTGGCGGTGCGGAGGTCCATGCCGGATAGGGTACGGGAACCGGCCGGGCAGAGGCGAACCTGCGGTTGCGGGCCGACCTCTTCGACCATTTGGAAAAGTTCGCCGAACGCACGAAAAGTTGTTGCGGCCGGCTTCGGGGCCGTTTACCTTGGATATGTTCTGGAAAAGAAGTTGCCCGCGAACGAGTGGACGTGGAAGTCGGTTGGCCGCGATGAATTTCGGCGGAGCGTTCCGCCGTCTCGCACCACCGGGATAGCTTGCGCAATCGCATAACAAGTTCGGCGGCGTGCGGCACTTGCAGAGGTTTACAGAGGGGAAGCCCAGTGTACGACTGGCATGATCTTGTTCTGCTGCCAGACCAACTGTTGGCCCGGCTCGATATTACCGCCGTCAACTTGGCGTGCGGGGTCGGGCTGCCGGGATGTGACCGCATCGACGCTGAAAGGTGCCTGCGGACCATCGACGACATGGCCCGGCAGTGTGGCCGGTTCACCGACCGCGTGATGCCGATGTTCCACGCCCGGCGGTGCGACTACCCGGAGAGCGAGCCGAAGTTCCGCATCCAGGCGATGATCTCGCACCTCCAGCGGGACATCGGGGTGCGCTACCATCCAGGGAGGAAGACACCGGAGAGCGCGTTCGAGGATGTGGACCACTTCCTCCACGGAATCTTCTTGTCGGAGGGCGGGACGTGTGGGAACATGCCGGTGCTGTACGCGGCCGTCGGGAGGCGGCTCGGCTACCCGCTCATGCTGACGGCCGCCAAGCAGCACCTGCTCGCCCGGTGGGACGCGCTGCCGGGCGGGGAGTGCTTCAACATCGAAGCGGCGGGCGAGGGAATCAGCTACTTCCCGAACGAACACTACCTCCGGGACATGCCGCCGGAGACGATTCGCGCTTGCCGGTATCTGGAATCGCAGTCGCCCCGGCACGAGTTGGCCGGATTCTTGAGCCAGCGGGGGCACTGCTTCATGGACCGGAAGGATCGGCAGGAGGCATCCGCCGCCTTTGCTTGGGCGAATGAACTGTGCCCCGGAGTGAACGGCCACGGGAGCGGGATGTACTCGCTCCTGACGTGGCAGGCGCTCAAGGTGTGGGACGAGGAGTTGAGACGACGACTGCCGGGGCGGATGTTCCCGAAGCTCGACATCGGCCTGCCCGCCCACCACTTCCGGGAATTGCCCCGAGAGGTCGAGCGGGAGTTGATCCGACTGCGGGTGCAACAGTCCGTGCTGAACGACCCGGATTACGAGCGGCGGTGGTGGGCACCGCTGCGAGCACATCCGTCCGCTCGCCCCGGCGGACTGCCCGGAGTGCTGCGGATCGACTACCGATGGAACCATCCGGCCGACCGTGCCGGTCAACTTACCTGACAGGAGAGCGACGATGTTCTCGCCAACGCTGGGCCGGTGGACTCAGAACGACCCCATCGAGTACGATCCGGGGGATCCGAACCTATATCGGTTCGTGGGCAACAGTCCGCAAGTCGGACTGGACCCGACTGGGTTGGCGGACATCAAGGATGCCGAAGCGTTTAAGGCGATCCTGAAAGAGATCGGGGCGGGGACCGACACGGGAAAGGCGTTCGAGGTGATCACCCGTCTGTCGCTAGCCACGCAAGGTGGGCTGAAGGCGAACACCGGTCTCGGAGCGAATGAAGCATACGTCGCCTCGACTGCCAACCCTGCGTTGGTCATCCCCGCGTCACTGGCCGGGAAGCGGGACGCGATTCTCAGAGGGGCCTCTGGGAATGCCACGCCGGACCTCGTCGGCGACTTCACGCTCGGCAAGGTGGGTGCCGCCAAAATGGTGCTGGTGGACGCGAAGGCATTAGACAAAAACATTACGTTGGCCGGGAACACTCGGTCGCCCTACCAGAGCGTGAAGTACATCGCCAACTTGGTCCAGAACGCGACGCTGTTCGGCACACAGGGCGGGGCCGCGGCCGAGTTGGGACAAAACGACCGCGTGGCCGGCATCCTGTTGTACGTTACCTACACGGATACCAAGGTCAGCCCCGAAATCGTGGCGCTCGGAGCGACTAACGGCGTCGTCTTGCACCAAGCGTTCGTGGACTGGGATAAGGCCAAGTGCGAGTTCTACGTCACGAAGTCGAACGTGCTCGCACCGAACAAGGGGGAGAACTTTCGAGCGAAGACGCTAATCGCGATTCCGAACTACGCACCATTCCAGAAGGGCGGTGTAGTGGTGACCAAGGAAGCCCTGTTGAAGGCGCTGAAATAAACGCACAGGATCTGTCATCAAGAGGTGAATCATGTTCAGATTTAAGGAATGGCCGGCGAAGCCTTACACCATCTCGGCAGTCGATGTCAAACGACTGCTGGTGACCAGCCCCCGTCGGCTCACTCGAGACGAGATGGCTCCCGAATACTATTCCGACCCGGACGGGTTCGAGACGTACCGCATGGATGGCGCAATTCTCGTGGTGTATCCAAAAGCAGAACGCCGGGGAGTTATTTATCCAGACGGCGCAGGTTACGGGATCGTCCAGCCCGACAGGTTCGACCAGCACCCGTTGGAGCACGGGCTGGTCGGATCGCCGAACGACGCGACCAACTCCGGTGATTGAACCAAGGACGACACGGTACTGGTCGAGAGGGCTGACAGAAACATTGGGTGCCAGGCCGTATCGTTCGGCCCGGTAAGCCAGTCAGGCAGCCGGGAGGGAGAACGGGTGTCGCGCGGCATCCGCGAAGGCAATGCCGGCCGACCTTCTAACGTGGTGTGCTCGGTTTCCGCGTGGGTGATTGCTCCTTCGTCCCCGAAGGTGGTTGCTCCCAGCGCGCGGAGCGGTTCGTTGGCGTGGGTGGTCGTGGGTGCGTCGCCAGGCAGCCGCCCCAGGAACTTCCCCCAGTGACGGTGGATTGTCAGTGACGGTCCGCTCCCGTTGCCGCCCCGCGGCGCGCGGACACCCCGTCCGCTGCACGGTGCCGTGGTGACCAAGGAAGCCCTGTTGAAGGCATTGAAGTAAACGCAGAGGCTCTACCACCGAGAGGTGAATCGTGTTCAGATTTAAGGAATGGCCGGCGAAGCCCTACACCATCTCGCCAGCCGATGTCAAACGGGTGCTGACGACCGGTCCACGCAGAATGACTCGGGATGAGATGGCTCCCGAGTACTATTCCGACCCGGACGGATTCGAGTCGTATAGCCTCGACCAGGCTATTCTCGTGGTGTACCCGAAGGCGGAACGACAGGGAGTCATTTACCCGTACGGCGCGGGTTACGGGATCGTTCAGCCCGACAGGTTCGACCAGCACCCGTTGGAGTACGGGCTGGTGGGATCGCCGAACGACGCGACCGACTCCGGTGATTGAACCGAGGACGACACGGTCCTGGGTCAAGCCGGCTGGCGGATCCAGGGCGTGTCAGGTCGTGCCGTTCGGCCCGGTGAGTCGGTCAGGCAACTGGGAGGGAGACCGCCCGTCGGTTCACTTCTGCATGATGGGCAGGTAGTTGTTCGGCAGTTGCAGGATGACGCACGCCATCGCCGTGGCGTAGGCGGTGCCGTTCGGGTCGTCCCACCCGCCGGTCGGGGTCCGCTTGGCCAGCAGGTCGCCGCGGATGGCCGGGAACCAGTCGGTCCAGTACGGCCGGCCGGCCGTCCACATGGCCAGCGCGGCGTAGTACTGGCCGTACCAGTAGTGGTTGTCGCGGAGGTCGGCGATGTTGCCGAGCCGCTGCCCCGGCAGGAACCGCATCAGGTACTTCAGCCCGCCCTCGACGTACTTCTTGTAGTCCGGGTGGCCGTCGTACACGCCGGCGCTGAACAGGCCGACGACGGCGGCGGCCGACCGGGGGAACAGCGACCCGGTGCCCGGCTGCGCCTTCTGGTAGCTGTACCCGCCGTCCGCCAGCCGGCACCCCTTGATGTACTCGACCGTCTTGTCCACCACCGACTTGTCCACGTACACGCCGGCGTTCTTGGCGGCGCGGAGGGCCATCAGCTGGGCCACCGTGACGGACACGTCGGCGTCGGCCGGCTGCGGGCTGTACCGCCAGCCGCCGTCGCGGTTCTGCGACTTCACCGTCACGGCGACGGCCTTCTCCAGCATGTCCCGCACCTTGCCCTGGCGGTCGGCGGACGGGAAGGTGCCGCACACCTCGGCCAGGAACAGCGCGCCGAAGCCGTGCTGGTACATGGCCCCGTGCGAGAAGAAGCCGTCGGTGTTCTGGAGGTAGCCGGCGCGGGTGCCGGTCCCCTTGCCGACGACGTAGTCCGCCGCCTTCGCCACCGCGCGGCCGTACTTCCCCTTGCCGGGGTGGTGGCCGCCGGCGAGCAGCGCCAGCCCGGCCAGCCCGGTGACGGCCACGTTGCCGAACCCGGTGCGGTCGGAGAAGCCGCCGTCGCCGGCCTGGAGGGTGACGAGCTTGGCCAGCCCGCCGTCGATGGCCGCCTGCGCGTCGGTGGTGACGAGGTCGTCATTCCCGCGCGGCGCGTCCTGGGCGTGCCCGACCAGCGCGAGCGCGGAGCCGAAGCCGAGGGTGGCGGTCGAGCGGATGAACAGGCGGCGGTTCATGGGAGACTCCGATTCCGCAGGGTTCCACACCGTTCAAGAAGAGGAACGCGGATGACACGGATCAAAGCCGGGATGAAGGCAGGATCCGAGCATGAAAGGCAGAAGACTAAGACTAACCACAGAGACACAGGGGCACAGAGAAGACGAGAAACAGAGAGGAAGAGAGTTGTTCGGGAGAAAGAATCCTCTCTTCTCTGTGCCCCTGTGTCTCTGTGGTTAGTCTTCTGCCTTCATCCTGCCTTCCATCCGTGTCGTCCGCGTTCTTCTTATCGAAGGGTGTATTCTTGGATCGCCAGGGGCATCACTTCTTCTGTTGCTTCCGCTCGCGCTCGGCGAGGGCGGTGTAATACTGCTTCAGCAGGTCGTTGTAGCGGGGCAGGTACTGCTCGCGGTAATACTGGCTGACCTGCTGCCGCATCTTGTCGGGCAGGTGACCCCAGACTTCCTTGGTGATCGGCACGTCGAGCGGCAGCGCCGGCGGCGACTTCTGACCGCCGTTGCCGGGGTTGCCGCCCGCGCCGGGTTTCCCCGGCGGCATGTCGCCCCCCATCGGGTCTTTCCCCATCGGCTTCGGCATCGGCGTGCCGGGCATCGGCTCCGTCATACCGCCCGCGCCCATCGGCATGGGCATCGGTTGCCCTTCGCCCCGCGACCCGCGCGGCGGCTTCGGGCGACCGCCGCCCATCGGCGGCGGCATCCCACCGCCACCCATGCCACCGCCCATCGGGGGGGGCATCGGCGGCATTCCTTCGGGCGGAGGCATGTCGGACCCGCCACCTCCGCCACTCATCGGCGGCGGCGGCTTCAGCAGCGAGTCGATGTCCTTCAGCAGTTGGTCCTGCCGCTTGCGGGTGTCGTCGCCGGTGTCCTTGTCCTTGAGCCGGTCGCCGACGGCCTCGGCGGCCTGCGTGATCCGCTCGACCACCTTGGCCGGGTCTTCGTCGGCGTCGGCCTTGGGCGCGTCCGGGTCGGCCGGCGGCGCGGCGGGCAGGAGTTGCTCCGCCGGGATGCGCGGGATCGGCGCGATGACGCCGACGGCGAACGCCGGGCCGGAGGCCAGCAGGGAAGCGAGGAGAATTCGGGTCATTGCGGCACCATCCCTTGCGGGTTCTGGAGGGCCGGGGCGAGTTTCTTGAACAGGTCGGCGACTTCCCGCTGGGCGCGTTCCAACTCGACGATCTCGTCGGCGTCGGCCTCGGACAGCTTGGCCTTGTCCGGGTTGGCCTTGTCGAACGCCACCGTGCGCTCGTTCAGTTCGGCCTGGATGCTCCGCAACGCCTTCAGTTGCGCGAGCGGGGGCAGGCCGGGCGGCTGTTCGGGCATTCCGCCACCGCCCATGCCACCACCGCCGGGCGGCATGTCCCCACCCATGCCACCGCCGCCGGCGGCCTTGGAGTCTTTCTTCGGGTCGTCCTTCAGCGCCGACAGGACGTGTTGCAGCCGGCGGAGGGCGGTCTTCAGCGGCCGACGGGACCGGTCGTCGGCGGCCACCTCGGACTTCTCGTCGAACGGGTTGGCGGCGTTGTCGGCGGCGTCGTCGCGGCGCTCGCCGAACAGCTTGGCGGACTGTCTCGTCAGCCGGGATGCCTGCTCGGTCAATCGCTGGAACACCGGCAGCGGTTCGAGTTCCTTCTCGGAGAAGGCGAGCAACTCCTCGGCCAGCCCCTTGGCCCGATCCGACAGGTCGCCGAGGCTGCCGAGTTTGGGTCGGTCCCACCCTTTGCCCTTCACCACGTCGGCGTGCAGGCGGGCGGCCTCCGCGTCGGCGGCGGTCAGCCGCTCGGCCAGGTTCTTCAGCTTCTCGGCCACCTGCTCGCGCTGGTCGCGGGACAACTTCTGCTCGTCGTCCTCCCGCTTGCGGTCGAGCTTCTCCAGCGCCTCGTCGAGCTTGTCCACGGCCTCGGTCGGGGCCTGTTCGGGCGGCATCCCCTGTTCCAACTTCTGCTTCGCGGCCTCCATCTTCTCGGCCGCTTCACGGACCTGCTCGGCGGCGTCCGGGTTCTTGTTGCGGGTCAGCTTCTCCGCCAACTCCTCGGCCTTCTGTTGAAGTTTGTCCTGCTCCCGCGCCAGCTTCTGGAGTTGCTCCTCGCGCTTCATGGCGTCGGGTTCGGCGGCGGCCTTCTTCACCTTCTTGGCGAGCGTGTCCTGCTCGGCGGCGAGCTTGTCCACGGCGTCGCCGAGTTCCCGCGTCCGCTTCAGTTCGGCCGTCGCGTCGGGGGCGGCTTCGCCGAGGGCCTGGGCGAACTTCTCCAGTTTCTCGGCGGCGGCCTTGCGGGCGTCGGCGGAGTTGCCGGCGTTGTTCTTCGCCAGTTCGTCGGCGGCGGTACGCAGCTCCTTCGGCAGTTCGTCGTTGGCGGCTTCCTTCACCGCCTTCCGCAGGGCGTCGGCTTCGGCCTTGGCGGACTCGGCGGCGGCCTTCAGGTCGGCGGCGTCGTTCTTCAGCCCGCGCGCGGCCTTGTCGTCCCCGGCGGCCTTCGCGTCCGCTGCGGCTTTCTCCTTCCCTTCCGCTTGGCCTTCGAGGGCCTTCGCCTGCGCGTCCTTCTCGTCGGCCAGCCGGCCGGCCTTGGACACGGCGGCGTCGGCCCGCTCGGCGATGCGGTTGAGTTGCTCCGCCGGCTTGCCGAGTTCGGCCTTCTCCGGCTTGGTCAGTTGGTCGGCCGGCTTGCCGTCGGGCACCTTGCCGGCGGCCTTGTTCGCCGCCGCGTCCGCTTGCCGGAGTTGGTCCGCCAGCAGCCGCGCCTCGGCCCGCATCTCGCCGGCCCCGCCCCACTGTTCGAGTTGCCGGAGCATCTCGTCGAGGGTCGCTTCCACCGCCTTCTGCTGCTTGACGGCCTTCTTCAATTCGCTGGCAATCGCGGCCGGGTCGGGCTTGCCGTCGGGCTTCTCGGCCTCGGCCTTCGCCCCGGACAGCGGCCCGTCCACGGCGTCGAGCTGCTTGTCGGCCAGCTTGCCGAGGTCGTTCGCCACGGCGTCGAGCCGATCCGTGGTCGGGCTGCGCGGCAGGTTGTTGGCGCGGACGGTCTCCTTCAACTGGTCGGCCGCCGTCCGCAGGCCGTCGCGGGGGTCGGCGATCTTCTGCTGAACGGCCCGCTGGTCGCGGTCGGCGAGGCCGAGTTTCCGCACGTCGTCGGGCGTCAGTTTGCCGTCGGCGGCGGCTTTCTCCACCTCGGCGGCGCGGTCGCGGGCGGCCCGCTGCTGCTCGCGGAGCTTGAGTAACTCTGGGCGAACGCCGGCCAGTTGCTGTTGCAGCCAGGCGTCCAGCGACGGCTTGCCGACGATGCGGATGGTCACTTCCTCGCGGCTGCGGCCGGGTTCCTTCAACGCCGTCACGTCGTCCCAGTCGGTGGCGGCGGCGCGCACGGTGAGGGTGTCGCCTTCGACCGGCGGGGTGCCGTCGGCTTTCAGGAATGCGGCCACCGGGATCGTGGCGGCGCGGCCGACGGCGACCGGCTTGGCCCACTTCGCCGCGACGCCACCGCCGGCGGCGGCCCCCAGCGGCGGGGCGAACCCGCCGAAGTCCGTCAGCGTCAGTTCCCGCCACGCGCCGTCCGGCCCGCCGAGGCGGTACTCCACGAACAGCCGGCGGACGGCGAACGTGCGGTCCTCGGCCCGCGCCACGATGGTCACGGCGGCGGTCGGCAGCAGCACCGTCGGGTCGAGGGTGGCGGCCGGGCGGTCCATCGCCACCACCGGCGCGGGGTCCGGGGTCAGGTTCAGGTGGATCGTCTGCTTGCCGGTGATGCCGGTGTCGTCGGTGAACCGCAGCGCGTACAGGCCGGCGACGCGCGGCACGAACTCGGCGTCCAGGTGCGTGCCGTTCGGCCCGGAGACGCGGACGGGGATGTCGGCCGGGATGTCGTCGGCCAGGGTTTGGTTGGCGAACGCGGCGAACGGGTTGTCGGCGGCGAGCGATGCCACGGATGCCGCTGTACGGAGCGGCTGCATGTCGGTCAGCGGGCGGAGGACGGCCGACACCACGCGCCGATCCGTCGCCGCGCGGAGGGTGGCGCGGGTGCCCGGCACGGCGTCCACCACGGTCGCGCCGTCGGGCAGCGTCAGCGGCGGCAGGTCGGTGTAATCGGGGAACTCGACGTGCAGTTGCGGGGCCGGGCGGCCGTCGCGGTACGCCAGTTTCGGCGGCGCGACCACCACCACCGGCAGCCAGTCGGTGTCGCCGTCGTTCGCCTTCACGCGGATTTCGCAGTCCTTGCCCACGCGGTCGGGCGGCAGCTGCGCCGCCACGTCCACCGGGCCGGTGCCCGTCGTCGCTTCGAGGTCGATGTCCAGTTCGCCCTGCGAACCCGCCGCATTCCGGAGTTGCACCGTGACGCGCGACGGCAGAACGCCGGACACGGAGACGACGAGGTCGAGCGGTTCGCCGGCGGTGTGGCGGTGCGGGAAGGCGGCCGGCGCGGTGAACTTCACCACCGTCTTCGTCGGCCACGGGTGCTTGCCGAACGGGTCGAACAGGCGCTTCGCGGCGGTGCCGGAGCGATCCGAGAACCACAGCGCCAGCGGCACGATCACGACCGCCGCCAGCATCGCCAGCCAGAACGCGCCCCACGCCTCTTTGCTGGGGACGATCCGCTCCGGCCGCGCCCGGTCGAGGACCATCTCGGCTTTATCGATGGCTTCCCGGCGGAAGTACTCGGACCCGTGGACGGGGTCGTCGTCGGCTTGTAGGAACTCGACCGCGCTGGCCAGCGCGTCGTTGAACCGGGGAAACCGCCGCTCCAGTTCCTGGGCGACGGCGAGGGGCGTGACCGGTTTGCGGACGGGCGCGGCCACGTCGCGGAGGAAGACGAACCCGGTGACGGCGACCGTGCCGAGCAACAGGAGGGCGCGGGCGGCGGCGGGCAGGTCGAGCCACAGGTCCAACCCGACGGCGACGGTGACGGCGAACGCGCACGCGGCGGCGGTGCGGAACACCCCGCCGAGGACGAGCGCCCGGCGGCGGGCGCGGCCGAGTTCGACGAGGCGGTCGGGCAGCGACACCTGTTCGCCTTGCGGGCGGAGCATCAGCGGCATGATTCGGCACGCTCCGGGATCGGACCTGATGGGGTAATCATACCCCGAACGGCGGCCCAATTCCAATGTCCGATACGGAACGTTACGCGCGGGCTCCGGTGTCGGCGATCACGCGACAGGGTCAAGCATGGACGACGGGGAAACGCCGGTGAGTTGCTGGTACACGATGAGCGCCTGGCGGTCGGTCATGCTCGCGATGGTGTCCGCGACCAGTCGGACTCGCTCCGCCACGGGGACGGCGTTCGACCCGTGCTTCTTTACCAATCCTTCTCCGCGTTCCCGGTAGAAGGATGGGAACAACGTCCACCGCCCTTCCACACCCTCCTCATCGAACACCTCGAACAGCTTCACGATGGCCTTCCGCTGGCCGTACTGGTGCGCGGCGAGTGCGGGGTTCTCGATGACATACGTCCAGGTGAGTTCCTTCATCAACGCGACTTCTTTTCGCAGGGAACTTGGAACCTCCAACGCCTCACCGGCCCGTCCTGGTGGGTCGAGCAGCTTGGTCGCGCGGACGTACTCGGCGATCTTCCCCGCGACGAACGCATACAACTCCTCTTGCTGACGCCGCCCCCCTTCGTAGCGGTCTCGAACCCGAATGTTGTCGAACAGGCCGCTGAACACCGCGTCGAAATCGCCGTTCATTTCCAACGGCTTGTCTCGGTTTGCGTTCCGGGCACGGATGCTTGCCCGGAACCGGTCCTGCTCCGTCGGGTTGCTGGCCAACCGATCGAGCGGCAGGAGTCCGGCCCGATAGAAGTCTTCCGTGTCGTGAACCGAATAGGTAATGTCGTCCGCCCAATCCATGATCTGAGCTTCGAGGGACCGTTGCAGCGGGCCGATGTCCCCTTCGCGGGCGAATGTGAAGGCTTCGCGATCACACTCGAACGCACCGTATTTCTTCGGGTTGTCGGGGTTCTCGCCGCACACCCACGGATACTTCAATGTGGCGTTCAGGGTCGCTCGCGTCAGATCGAGCCCGTGCCGGCTCTGGGGACGCCGAACCGACAACTCCGTGACGATGCGGAACGACTGGGCGTTCCCCTCGTACCCCTCGACGCTGGTCGCCGACGTTCCCTTCGCCCCTTTCTTCTTGGGCGGGGCAAGTGCCCCGCTGACCAACCGCTGCAACTCGTACTCCGCGACGTGGCCGAATGGCGGGTGTCCGAGGTCGTGCGCGAGGGCCGCCGCTTCGCACACATCCGGGTTTATGCCGCCCCACGCCGCCACCTGCTTCGGTTGGAGGCGGAGAAACGTTTCCGCCATCCGGCGGGCGATTTGAGCGACCTTGAGGGAGTGCGTGAGCCGGTTGTGGAAGATTTCGCCCTCGCCGGGGCTGACGACCTGCGTCACCCCGGCGAGACGACGGAAGGCGTTTGAGTAGAGAATCCGATCCCGGTCGATTTGGAACGGCTGTCTCGGATCCTTCGCCTGGTCCGGGTAGTCGTCGCTGAGCCGGTGTTCCCGGACATCCGTGGGTCGCATCCGAAATCCCTCGGCCGGCCGTTTCAGCGGTTCGCCAATTTGACCTTCCGGCCGGGGTGAACTTCTTCCGCCGTGCCGTCGGCGATCAGTTCGGCGACCATGTCCCGCACGTCGAACGTGTCGGCGTCCCAGTAGCCGTCGTGTTTCAGTTCGACCTCGATCTCCGGCACCCGGAGTACACCGGCCTTTTTCCTGAGGATGCCGATGACCTTTGCTCGAAGCTCGGGGAGTTGTGTGACGGCCATGGCGTACGCCCTCAAATCACTGTTGGTGATCACTTATGAAAGTCTATACCGCAGGGACGTGGCGACGACATGCCAGTTCGCAGACTTTTCCGGCAAGTCCGTCCCAAATCCGCAATCCAAACCTACCCAACCAAACACCCCACCAGCGCCGCTTCCACTGCCGCCCAGCCGCCGGGCACTGACTCGGCGAACACCTCCACGCGGCTGTCGCGGCGGTAGGCGGTCGGCTTCACGCTCGTGCCGTCGGCGGTGCGGTTGACGGCGAGCCACTCGTTCTCGCAGCGGAACACGCCCTTCAACCGCGCGAACGCCGGGTTCGCCAGCACCGCAAGCAGCTTCTCCTCGTCGAACACGTCCGCGGGGTCGAAAACCCAACCGCACGCGGGGCTGACGCCGTCCGGGGTGGCGTACCGCACCGGCTTGCCCGGCCGCGCGCCGCCGAGCGAGACCGTTTCCTCGTGGCGGTGATCGGCGTGCAGGTCGGGGAACAGCGGCATCCGCTCGGCGTCGGAATCCAGGTCCAGCCACGCCGGGTCGAGTCGGCCGTCCGTGGTGGCGACGACCAGCAGCTTCGGCGGGAACAGGCCGTTCGCCCACCGCTGGAAGTCGGCGAGGACGGCGGGGGTGGCGGTGTCGGCCTTGTTCAGGACGAGAATGTCCGACATCTGCACCTGATCGCGGAACACCGGGTTCGAGTCGATCATGCCCGGCGCGGTGAAGTCGGACGGGGTGACGATGCCGAGCGTCGCGCGGAGGGCGAGCCGGCCGGCGTAGTTGGTGCGGATGTTGTCGAGCAGCCGGGCCGGGTGGCCGAGGCCGGAAGTCTCGACGAGCAGCCGGTCCGGGGTCACGTCTTGCAGCAGGAAGTGCAGCGCGACCGGGAGCAGGGGTGCAGTCGTACAGCAGAAGCAGCCGCCGGCCACCGACCGCACCGACACGCCGTCGGGCGACGTTTCGCCTTCGATGAAGGCGTCGTCGATGGCCACCGACCCGTACTCGTTCACCAGCACGGCCCACTTCTCGGCCGGCGATTTGCGGCGGAGCAGGTCCAAGATGGCCGTCGTCTTGCCGACGCCGAGGAAGCCGGTGACGAGCGTGGTCGGAATGGGCATGGTGCATCGCGGGGTGGGGTGTGGCAAAATACTTGTAGACATTCCCCGCGAGCGGGAACATCCCGGTGACGGCAACGAGGACTTCCGTGACGAGCCTGCTGCAATCCGTTCTCCGCCAACTGACTTCCACCTGCGCGGATGTCGGCGAGGACGCCGCGCTGCTCCGCCGGTTCGTCGAGGACGGCGACCAGCCGGCGTTCGCGGTGCTGGTGCGGCGACACGGCGGGCTGGTGTGGGGCGTCTGCCGGCAGATGCTGCCCACGGAGGCCGACGCCGAGGATGCGTTCCAGGCGACGTTCCTCGCGCTGGTGCGGTCGGCGCGGGCGGCGGTCGGGGCGAAGGCGCTGGGCGGCTGGCTGCACGGGGTGGCGGTGAAGGTCTGTTTGAAGTCCCGCCGCGCAGTGGCCCGCCAGCGAAAGCAGGAGGAGCGCGCGGCCAAGAGCGAAGGCGTCCTCCCCGGCGAACTGGCGTGGGACGACCTGCACGCGGCCGTTCACGAAGAGGTCGAGAAGTTGCCCGCCGCGCACCGCACGGCCCTAGTGCTGTGCGACCTGCAAGGCGTCCGCCAGCACGACGCGGCGGCGCGACTCGGCTGGAAAATCGGCACGCTGACGGGGCGGCTGGCCCGCGCCCGCCAGCAGTTGTTGAAGCGGCTGACGGCGCGGGGGCTGGCCCCCACCGCCGTCGCCGGGGCGGTGGCATTCGGCGGGGCGTCCGCCGCCGCGCCGCCGGCTCTCGCCGACACCGTACTGACACTGGCGGCGGGCGGGGCGATCCCGTCCGCCGTTCTGACGCTCACGACATCCGTACTGGAGGGAACGCTGATGAAGGTGAAACTGCTGGCCGCCGCGGTGCTGACCGCCACCGCCCTGACGCTCGGCGCGGGCGGGTGGTTCGCCACCGCCGACGCGCAACCCGGCCCCGGTGCCGGGCCGCCTCCGGGCGGGGACGGTCGGTTTGGAAAAGGGCCGCCGCTCCCGCCCGGCGTGGGGCCGGCGGGGTCGCCGTCGAGCGGGTCGGGACCGGGCCGGCCGGGGATGGGCGGCGACGGCGGCTCGATGGGGGGTGGACCTGTGGCACTGCCGCAACCCCGCGTCGAACACGCGCTCGTCGATCTGCCCGACTCCGAGAAGAAGCTCGCGGAGTTGTTCAACAAGCGCCAGGCCGAGGGGTGGGAGTTCGCCGGACAGGTAGGTGAGACCGGCGCGGCGGGCAGCTACGTGAAGCTGGCGTTCAAACGGCCGGCCGTGTCGAAGCCCGCCGCGGCTGGGATGGGCGGCCCAGGGATGCCGGGGTCGGGGCTGCCGAGAGGACCTGGGGCGGGAGGGATGCCGGGGATGGGCGGGCCGGCGATGCCGGGAGCGGGCGGGCCTGGGCCGATGTCTGGCGGGCCGAGTGCCCCCGGTGCCAGCAACCCCGGTTCGCCGGGCGGTTTAGCCGGTGAGGGCACGGGCGGCCCGCCGCTGCCGCCGGCGGTTGAGATCAGCGTCCTCAAATTGAAGCACGCGGCGGCTGCGGATCTCGCGGCGGCTCTCGGCAAGTTGTTCGGGGATACCGAGGTCAGCGTCGTCGCGGAGCCGGTGTCTAATACGCTCCTGATTCGAGCGAACGCAGGGACGCTCGGTACGATCAAGGCGTTGATCGAGAAGATCGATCTGCCGGCGAAGCCGAGCGGCCCTGGCAGGTGACCCCGGCAGGTGCGTCACTTGGTCATATTGCGGAGGCGAACTGCCGTGACGACGACCCGATCCGCCGTGGCGATGACACGGTAGACGATGACCAGCGGGCCGAAGAGCCCGACCCGCCGATCCGCCTCCCGCGATTCCCCGTGGCCGAGCGGATCGGCGGCGAGCGTTTCGGACAACTCCCGGAGCGCGTCGCGGATCTCCTCGACGCGCTCCGGGTTCGCCAAGATCAGCCGTTGCATCTCGTCGAAGGCCGCATTCGCCCAGGTGATGGCGAATTTCATGCGCCCCCCTCCGTCAACTTCAACACGTCGGCCATCGTCCGGGTCGGCTCGGCTTCGATGCGGTCCAGCACGTCCGGCGGGAACTCGGCGGCCATTCGCGCCACCCACTCCCGCCGGCTTGCCGCGTCGTCCCCATCCGCTTGCGGGACGAACCGCCCCAGCGTCTCGCCGCGCCGGTCGAGAAGTTCGACGCTGCCACCGAACCGGCGCAGTTCGGTGGCCACGGAATCATCGACGGTCAGCGTCGGCATCGGATCACCCCGGAAAGTTCGGTAGGGGGATTGTATACCCGTTTCGCCTCCGGCGATCCGCTCGACTTCGGCTTCACCTCCGGCCCTTGCCGGCGGAAGCCGGTCGGCCCGGCCGGGTGACCTCGCGCGCTCGCGGAGCGAACGCCGACGAACTGAGATTTCCCCGTCGGACCGCTTGCATTCCGGCCGGATTCGCGGGATGATCGGGACGCCCCGCGCCCGGTCCCCGGAGGACGCCCGCTGAGAACGATCCCCGCACTCCTCGCCGCCGCCCTCGCCGTTGCCCCGGCGACCGCCGACGACCACTTCGAGAAGCACGTCCGCCCGCTGTTGCTGACGCACTGCGTTTCCTGCCACGGGCCGGACAAGCAGAAGGGCGGGCTGCGCCTGGATTCCAAAGCCGGCTGGCAGCGGGGCGGCGACAGCGGCCCGGTCGTGGTTCCCGGCGACCCAGACAAGAGCCGGCTGTTGAAGGCGGTGCGCGGCGCGGGCGGCGTGGAACCGATGCCACCCAAGGGGAAACTGTCGGCCGCCGAGGTGGCGGCACTGACGAAGTGGGTGACGGACGGGGCGGTCGATCCGCGCGACGGCGGGCCGGCGAAGCTCGGCGGCACGACCGTCGAGGAAGCGAAGAAGTGGTGGGCGTTCCAACCGGTCAAGCGACCCGCCGTTCCGGTGAACCGCGAGGCGACGCCGAGCGCGAACCCCATCGACGCCTTCGTTCAACAGAAGCTGGCCGCAAATCAGCTCGCACTCTCGCCGTCCGCCGACAAGCGGACGCTCCTCCGCCGGGCGACCTACGACCTGACCGGCCTGCCGCCGACGGCGGAGGAAGTCGAAGCGTTTCAAAAAGACGACACGCCGCAGGCGTTCGCCAAAGTGATCGACCGGCTGCTGGCGTCGCCGCACTACGGCGAGCGGTGGGGCCGGCACTGGCTCGACCTCGTCCGGTACGCCGACACCGCCGGCGAGACCAGCGACCATCCGGTGCCGCACGCCTGGCGGTACCGCAACTGGGTGATCGACTCGTTCAACCGCGACCAGCCTTACGACGAGTTCGTCCGCGAGCAGATCGCCGGCGACCTGATCGCCGCGAACGGCCCGCCGGACAAGTACGCCCCGCGCGTCGTCGCCACCGGCTTCCTGGCCCTGGCGCGGCGGTTCGACTTCGACAGCGACAAGGCCATGCACCTGACGCACGAGGACGGCATCGACACCCTCGGCAAGGCGCTGCTCGGCTTGACGATCGGCTGCGCCCGCTGCCACGACCACAAGTACGACGCCGTCACCGCCCGCGACTACTACGCCCTGTACGGCATCCTCGACAGCTCGAAGTTCTCCTTCCCCGGCTGCGAGGCGAAGCAGCAGCCCCGCGATCTGGTTCCGCTCCTGCCGCCGGCCGAGTGGGACCGCGTGGTGACGCCGCACCGGGAGAAGCTGGCGAAACTGGATGCCGAGATTCGGGCGAACGCGGAAGCGCAGGCGAAGCACGCGCGGGCCGTGCAGGCCGCGTTCGGGAAGTCCCGGACGGTGCTTTCGACCGGTGAAATCCCGGACGGCGGGGACAAGCGGTTCGACGCCGGGAAGGAGGTCGAGGTGAAGGCCGGCGAGGTGGTGCTGCTCTCCGTCACGCCGCTGAAGAGCCACGGGGCCGACACCACCCTCGTCGAACTGGAGATCGCCGAAGCCGGCGGGAAGGAACGGAAGTGGGACGCGACCGACGACCTCGTGGACGACTTGCTCGCGGGCAACCCGCACGCCGACCGACTCGGGAACAAGCACGTCTGGTGGATGCTCGACACCCGCAACCAGCCGACGCCGCTGCCGGAAGCGGTGCGGGATACCAACGGCAAGTCCGGACTCCACGCCTGGCGGAACGGCGACACGCCCTCGGTGGTGGTGAATTCGACGACGGCCGAGATCACCGCGTGGACGAAGCTGCCCGCGCGGTCCCTCTTCGTTCACCCCGCGGCGAACGGCAACGTCGCCCTCGGCTGGCTCAGCCCGATCACCGGCAAGGTGCGGATCGCCGGCCGCGTCAAGGACGCGCACCCCGGCGGGCCGGACGGCGTCGGCTGGGTACTGGAACACTTCGCCGCCGACGTGCGAACCGACCTGCTCGCGGTGGCGGCGGAAGCGGAGAAGCGACCCGCACTCGAACGCCAGAAGGCGGAACTCCTCCGCAACGCGCCGACGCAGGATGTCGCCTTCGCGGTGGTCGAAGGGAAACCCGCCGACGCCCGACTTCACCTGAAGGGCGACCCGGAGAAGCTCGGCGACCCCGTGCCGCGGCGCTGGCTGGAGGTGCTGGGCGGCAATCCGATCTCCACGAAGTCCGGCAGCGGCCGGCTCGACCTGGCGAACTGGATCGCGTCGAAGGACAACCCGCTGACGGCCCGCGTCATGGCGAACCGCATCTGGCTGCACCACTTCGGCAAGGGGCTGGTGAATACGCCGAACGACTTCGGCACGCGGGGGCTTCGTCCGACGCACCCGGAACTGCTCGACTGGCTGGCGGCCGAGTTCGTCGCCTCCGGGTGGAGCGTGAAGGCGATGCACCGCGCGATCCTGCTCTCGGCCACTTACCGGCAGGCGTGCGGAGCGGGCGGCGATCTCCATTCCGGGTTCGACCGCCGGCGGTTGAGCGCCGAGGAGATCCGCGACAGCCTGCTGTCGGCGGGCGGGCAGTTGGACCGCAAGCCGGCCGAGGCGCACCCGTTCCCGCCGGAATCGGCCTGGAACTACTCCCAGCACGTCCCGTTCGGCACCTTCTACGAGACGGACAAGCGGAGTGTGTATCTGGTCCAGGTCCGCAACCGCCGGCACCCGTTCCTCGGCCTGTTCGACGGGGCCGACCCGAACGCCACCACGCCGAGCCGCCAGACGACCACCGTGCCGACGCAGGCGCTGTACTTCCTGAACGACCCGTTCTTCCACGCACAAGCCGAGAAGCTGGTGGCGCGGGCGACGACGAAGCCGGAGGCCGAACACGTCGGCGAACTGTTCCGCGTCGCGCTGCAACGCGCGCCGACGGCGAAGGACCGCGAGTTCGCCGCCGCCTTCCTCGACCGCTACGCGAAAAGCCTTGCGGACGCGCCGGTCGCGGAACGCCCGAAGCTCGCGTGGGCCGCGCTCGCCCGCGTGCTGCTGGCCAGCAACGAATTCCTCTTCGTGGAGTAGGGGCATGCCCGACGCCACCGACCACGACCAGTTGTTCAAGACGGTGATCCGGGAATTCTTCGCGGAGTTCCTGCCGCTGTTCTTCCCCGACTTGGCCGCGCGGTTCGACCTGTCAGCGGTCAACTGGCTGGACAAGGAGTTGTTCCCGAACCCGCCGGACGGCCCGCAGCACGTCCTGGATTTGGTGGCCGAGTTGACCACGCTGGGCGGTGATGCGACCACCCTCGCGCTCATCCACGTCGAGGTCGAATCGGCCGACTCGGTCACGAGCATCGAGTCGCGGTTGCCGGACTACTACCACCACCTCCGCCGCACCAAGCGGAAGCCGGTCCAGCCGCTGGTCGTATTCCTGAAGGTCGGGTTGGACGGGCTTGGGACACGGGAGATCCACGACCCGCCGGTCGGCAAGCCCGTCGTCACCTACCGCTACGAGTACCTCGGGCTGCCGGCCCTCCCCGCCGCAGACTACCTCCGCGGCGACAATCTCGTGGGCGTGGCGCTGTCGGCGCTCATGCGGGTGCCGAAGGGCGGGCGGGTGGACGCCGGGGTGGAGGCGATCCGCCGGATCGCGGACGCGAACATATCCGACGGCCGAAAGGCTCTTCTCGGCGACTGCGTCGAGACGTACATCGACCTTCCCGAGGAGGAACTGGCGCGGTTCCGTGGTATGATCGAAGCAAACGCCACCGGGAGGGTTCCAGCCGTGAATAAGACGCGAGTCCAAATCGCCGAGGAGAAGGCGATGGAAAAGGGGAAAGAGATGGGCATCGAAGAAGGACTGTTGCGGGGGCTCCGCGCGGCCGTCACCGAACTGCTGGAGGCGCGGTTCGGGCCGGTGCCGCCGGAACTGACGGAGCGGGTGAACGCCACGACCGACCCCGGCACCCTTCGCCTGTGGCTCCGCACCGCCGCGACCGCCGCCGACCTCGCCACCTTCCGCACGGCCTTCGGCCTGTGAGTTTCCGGGAGTCCCATGCCCACCGCCACTCGTCGGGGCTTCGTCCAATCGGCCGTCGCCGGTTCGCTGCTGATGCCGGGCCTGCTCGGCGAACTGCTGGCCGCCGACGGCGGCGACCCGCTCGCGCCGAAGAAGCCGCACTTCCCCGGCAAGGCGAAGTCGGTCATCTTCCTGTTCATGAGCGGCGGCGTGTCGCACGTCGATTCGTTCGACCCGAAGCCGAAGCTCGTCGCCGACCACGGCAAGCAGGTGACGTTCGACCACCCGGAGACGAAGGACCGCCCCGGCTACGAGAAACTGTTCCTCAAGAAGCCGGGCTGGGCGTTCGCCCCGCGCGGCAAGAGCGGCATCGAGGTGAGCGACCTGTTCCCGGAACTCGGCAAGCAGATCGACGACGTGGCCGTCATCCGCTCGATGCACACCGGCCACTCGAACCACTACAACGCGACGCTCGGCATGCACACCGGGTCGTTCACGGCTGCGCGGCCGAGCCTCGGCGCGTGGGCCAGCTACGGCCTCGGCACGCCGAACAAGAACCTGCCGTCGTTCCTGGTGCTGGCCCCGCAGATGCCCTACGCCGGCACGCAGGTGTGGGCGTCCGACTTCCTCCCCGGCGCGCACCAGGGGACGCGGGTGGTGCCCGGCGCGGAACCGGTCGCCAACCTCCGCCCCCGCGTGCCGTCGGTCGGCCGCCAGCAGATGGAACTGGACGCGATGCGGTCGTTCAACGAAACGCACCGCGAGACTCGGCCGGACGATCCGCACCTCGCGGCGCGAATCAAGTCGTTCGAGACCGCATTCGGGATGCAGACCGAGATGCCGGCCGCGTTCGACTTGGCGAAGGAGACCGACGACACGCTCGCCCTGTACGGCCTGAAGCGCGGGCAGACCGACGGCTTCGGCTGGCAGTGCCTCGTCGCCCGCCGGCTGGTGGAGCGCGGCGTGCGGTTCGTCGAACTCATCCACACCGGGTCGTCCGGCAACTGGGATTCGCACGGCGACATGGCCGACCACGGCCGGCTGGCGAAGCAGGTGGATCGGCCGATGGCCGGGCTGATTCAAGACCTGAAGCGGGCCGGGCTGTTCGACGACGTGCTGGTGGTGTGGACGACCGAGTTCGGCCGCACGCCGTTCAACAACACGGCGACGAACCCCGGCCGCGAACACCACAACTGGGCGTTCAGTTCGTGGCTGGCGGGCGCGGGCGTGAAGCGCGGCGTCGTCCACGGCGCGACCGACGACCACGGCATGAAGGCGGTGGAGAAGCCGGTCCACGTCCACGACTTCCACGCCACCATCCTGCACCTGATGGGGTTGGACCACGAGAAGCTGACGTACCGCCACGCCGGCCGCGACTACCGCCTGACCGACGTGTCCGGCACGGTCGTCCAGAACGTGCTGGCGTGAGGGGGATGAAGCAGGGGACTAACCAGAGAGGCACGGAGACACGGAGAAGACAAGAGAGAAAGTCTTTGAATGACTCCCTCTCTTCCTTCTTCTCGGTGCCTCTGTGTCTCTGTGGTTAGTCTTTCTTCCCAGCAAGGGCCGCCTCGATCGCCTTCAGCACGGCGTCGCGGGCGGTCGGCAGGTCGGCGTCGATCCGCGCGCCGGACGCCAGCTTGTGGCCGCCGCCGCCGAACTGCTCGGCCACCTTCGACACGTCCACCCGCGACCGCGCGCGGAAGCTCACCTTCGTGCCGCCGTCCGGCTGCTCCATGAACACCAGCGCCACCTCGGCCCCGTCCACGCTGCGGGGGTAGTTGATGATGTCCTCGGTGTCGCCCGGCACGGCCCCGCAGCCGACGTAATCCTTGACATGGACTTCAGTATACGCCACCTGCCCGCCGCACGTCACTTGCAGGCGGTCCAGGGCGATGCCGAGCAGCTTCAGCCGGGCGACCGGTGCGCACTCGAAAAGCTGCTCGTACAGCGGCGGCGGGTTGGCCCCGGCGCGGACCAGTTCGTTGGCCAGCGCGAAGGATTCGGCGGTGGTGTTCGGGTGGCGGAACCAGCCGGTGTCCAGGGCCAGGGCCATGAACAGGTTCTGCGCGGCGTACTGGGACAGCGGCGCGCCGAGGGCGCGGATGATCTCGTAGGTCAGCCGGCCGGTG
Source organism: Fimbriiglobus sp. (assembly GCA_043738505.1). Lineage (GTDB taxonomy): Bacteria > Planctomycetota > Planctomycetia > Gemmatales > Gemmataceae > JALHQU01. The sequence goes on from JAYUFU010000439.1 coordinate 28,673, forward strand.
GCCTCGGCGGTCACGTCCACGAATTGCTCGGCCCCAAGATCATCCTGCGTGCGGTGGTGATCGACGACCGCCTTCGGCACGTCCATGCCGGGCAGGAAGTCGGCGAAGTCGCCGAGCTGGTTCCAGGTGCCGGTGTCCATCACCACGATCAGGTCGGCGTCGCGGAAGTCGTCGCCGGGGGCGCGGAAGTCCTCGATGACTTTCCGCTGCGGGTCGAGGAAGGCGTACCGGGGCGGCAGCTTGCTGGCGATGGCCACGCGGGGCCGCTTGCCCATGCGGACGAGGGCGTCGGCCAGGGCCAGTTGCGAGCCGAGGCCGTCCGCGTCCGGGCGGATGTGCGTCATCAGCAAAATGGTGTGGTGCCGGCGGAGGAGGGCGACCAGCGGGGACCAGTCCAGGGGCATCGGGCGTCTCGCGGGGGACGGGCGGCAAGGGGAAAGTATACCGGTCCGCCGGCGTGCGAGTCGGTTTCGGGAGGACGTGGCCGGCGCTGTGCGTGCTGGCAGACACTTTCCGCTCCACCGCAAGTGGGTGAGGAAGCGTTCAATTTCCTCGACCCCATCTCCTTCGGATGGCATTTGTCGTGGAGGAGGAACTTCCGGCACCAGTCGGCGTAAGCGTCCTCGGTTCGCCCCAGGAACTTCCCCCAGTGACGGTTGACTGTCACCGCCGATTGCCTGCCGATCCTTGACCCGACTGCGTGGGACGCCCGCGCCGCCAACACTGG
>JAYUFU010000440.1:0-3697 GCA_043738505.1 Fimbriiglobus sp.
CAACTGCGCGGCGGCCACCGCTTCTGGCTCGCCCCCGAAGACTTGACGCGGACGTACTTCCCCGACAACCGCCCGGTCGAGTTCGTGCCCGACGGCGAACTGGCCGTCACGATTGTCGCCCCGCCGGAGGTCGAATACGGGGTGCAGAAGCGGATGCACTTGAAGTTGCACCCGACCGGCACGAAGTGCGACGTGACGCTGACCGTGACCAACACCGGGACCGCGGCCACCGAACTGGCACCCTGGGGGCCGACGGTCATGGCCCCCGGCGGCGTCGAAGTGATCCCGCTGCCGGGCAAGTCGCCGCACCCCGGCAGCACCTCGAACGCCAAGTCCCCGGCCGACTTCGCGCCGAACCAGGAACTCGTCCTCTGGCCGTACTTCGACTTCGCCGACACGCGCTGGAGCTTCGGGAAGAAGTACATCCTGCTGCGCCAGGACGTGAACAAGGGGCCGACGAAGATCGGCCTGGCGCACCGCGGCGGGTGGGTCGGCTACGTCAACTCGAACACGCTGTTCGTCAAGCGGTTCGACTACCGCGAGGGGGCCGTCTACCCCGACCGCGGCACCCGCTACCAGACGTTCAGCAACGAAGACATGCTCGAAATGGAAACCGTCGGCGAGTTCGTGACCCTGCGGCCCGGCGAGTCGGCGTCGTTGAGCGAGCAGTGGGAACTCTTCGGCAATGTGCCGGCCGTGGCGACCGAAGCCGACGTGGACCGGGTCGTGCTACCGCTCGTGAAGTGACCGGCGAGCCGAGAGCGTCAGCGACGGGGTGAAAGATTCAGCCCCGGATCAGCGGCAGGATCACGCGGTCCACGTCGGCTTCGGTCGCCACCGGCGGCACGCCGCCGTGCAACTCCCACGACTCGACGAGTTCCGCGGACGCGCCCGGTTGTAGGGTGACCAGTTCGCCGACCGTTTCCATCTCCAGCATGTCCTCGTTCGAGAACGTCTGATAGCGGGTGCCGCGGTCCGGGTATGCCGCGCCCGCGCGGTAATCGAACCGCTTCACGAACAGCACCCCGGAGTTCAGGTACGCGACCCACCCCTCGCGGTGCGCGAGGCCGATCTTCGTCGGCCCCTTGTTCACGTCCTGGCGGAGCAGAGCGTACTTCGCGCCGAACGTCCAGCGGGTGTCGGCGAAGTCGAAGTACGGCCACAGGACGAGTTCCTGGTTCGGGCCGTAGTCGGCCGGCGACTTCGCGTTCTTCGGGTGGCCGGGGTGGTTCTTCTTGGGCGGCAGCGGAATGATCTCGACCCCGCCCGGTGCCATCACGGTCGGCCCCCACGGCGCGAGTTCGGTCGGCGTGCTGCCGATGTTTGTCACCCGGAGCGTCACTTCCACGCGCGTGCCGCGTTCGGCCAGCCGAAGTTCCATCACCTTCTGCACGCCGTATTCGGTCTCCGGCGGCGGGGTGAAGCGCGCGCCGCGATCGCCGAGTGCTTCCCACTTCACCGGCCGGTTGTCGGGGAAGTAGGTGCGGGTGAGGTCTTCCGGCGCGAGCCAGAAGCGGTGGCCGCCGCGGAGCTGCCACTCCGGCTCGCCGGTGCCGCCCATCATCGCGTCGTAGTTCTTCATCACGTTGACGCCGTCCGCCAGCCGGTAGCTGATGACGCGCGGCCCGACATCGAGGGTGACGACCAGTTCGGCGTCCCCGTTGGTCAGGCGCAGGTTGTTCTTCCACCCGCGGTACTCGATCACGTCCACGGTTCGCCTCGGAGTTCGGAGAGGGAAAACGAAGAGGGGCCGGCATGATATCATGCCGGCCCCTCGCTGTGTACCGAGCCGATGTTTACTTCGTGCCGAGCACGCGCGCCCCGAGGCGCCACGAGCCGAGCGTGCCCAGGGCGATGAAGCCGAGCAGCAGACCGGCGGGAGCGGGCACCGGGTTCGTCCCCGGACCTTGAGGGCCGCCCACCGGCGGGGTGGTCGTCGTCGTGGGCGGGGTCGTGCTGGGCGGTGTCGAGCCGATGGGCGTCGTGGCCGGGGGGGTCGTCGTCGTGATGGGCGTGGTCGTCGGGAACGTCTGGCCGGAACCGTTATTGTTGCCGGTGCCGGCCAGTAGCCCGCCGCCGCCGCCGCCGCCGAAGCCGCCACCCAGGCCGCCACCCGGAGCGCCGAAGCCGCCGCCACCGAACCCGCCGCCCGATGTCAGGGCACGAGCGAAGTTGCCCGCGCCCGGCGCGCCGCCGCCGTTCACATACTGGAGCGCGAACTGCGATTGCGCGACCACCTTGTCCGCGTTCTCGATGCCCTGTAGGCGGATCAACTCGCGACCCTTCAGGTCGGGGTTCTCGTAGTAAAGCGCGTCGTTCCCGGTGAGGGAGTCGAGGTACTGCTGTGCCTTCAGAACGTAAGCGGGGGCGTCGGCCCGCGCGTAGTTCGCCTGGAAGTCACCGGCGAACAGGTCGAACTTCGCTTGGTCCTCGGCTGGTTCGGTTTCCTGAATCACTTCCCACAGCGCGATCTGGAGCGCGACCGCCTCGTCGGTGTTCACCGACTTCCCGATCGGGTCGCGGTAGTACCGGCCGAACAGTTCCTTGATTGCCACCGCCCGGCGATTGGCGATGGTCGCCGAGTTCTCACGACCGGCGAGACCGTAATTTTCCGGCGCGAAGATGCTGTTCATCCGGAAGCGGTACGTCTTGTCCGCGGTGATCGGGACGAGCACCTCGGCGCAGTAGCCGGTGAAGTTGCGGTCCAGGCCGTTGGTGCCGAACTCGGTCTGCGGCACCTCCCAGCGGAACACGCCGGCGCTGCACACCGCCTCTTTGCCCTTCCACTTGTACTTGAACTGCTCCTTCGGCTCGAGCTTCGTGTAGAAGACTTCGAGGGCCGGTTCCTGCCCGACGGCACGGGACTGGAGCGCGAACACGAGTGGGAAGGCCGCAATGAGGGCCACCAGTCGGGTGCGGGCAGAGGTGCTAGGCATGACGAACGATCTCCAGCGGGGGCGCCAGGACCGAGGAAAGCGGAGCCGGGTGACGGAACCCGACTCCAATACCAGACATTACCCAGGCGACGGGTCCGTTGAAAGACCGATCTTGCCGGAAAGTCCACGCCCGGTGCGGTTTTGCGCGGTGGCGCGAACTGTAGCGATTATTTCGGCTGTACGTGAGCCGAAGTTCACTCCCGGCAACGCGCTTCCCAGGATTTACACCCGTTCCCGGCCGCATCTTGCACGCCGATTGGTCGTTCGCCCTGCTATAATCGCCTCAGTCGCACTGTTGTATTCTGGATCGCACGCATGTCCACGGTTGAACGGCGCAATTCCACCCGCATTTCGCTGCCACTTTGGCAGGAGCGGTACGCCGCGCCCTTCGCTCCGACCACCGCGGCCGAGATGGCCGAACGCGGGTGGGATGCCGTGGACGTGGTGTTCGTCACCGGTGATGCCTACGTCGATCACCCCAGCTTCGCGATGGCGATCCTGCACCGCGTGCTGGAACAAGCCGGGTTCCGCGTGGCGATCCTGAGCCAACCGGAGTGGAAGACGTGCGAGCCGTGGCGGCAGTTCGGTCGCCCGCGACTCTTCTTCGCGGTCAGCGCGGGGAACATGGACTCGCTCATCAACCACTACACCGCGAACAAGAAGGTGCGGAACGACGACGCCTATTCCCCCGGCGGGCGGATCGGCCTGCGCCCCGACCGGGCGACGCTCGCGTATTGCCAGCGGGCGCGCGAGGCGTTCCC
>JAYUFU010000441.1:0-11068 GCA_043738505.1 Fimbriiglobus sp.
GCGGAACGAACGCCGACACGCCGAGACACCACCCGATTTCCCGGTGGACTACCGGCGGGCGCGGGCGAACGGCGGCGGGATGGCGGCGTCCACGCGGGCCGGCACCGTCTTGCCGTTCCACCGCATGTTGTTCAGCGTCGTCACCGCGTACTCGGCCAGCTCGCCGGGCACGTCCACCGTGCTGTGGCGGTCCAGCACGTCGATGCTGCCCAGGTCCTTGCCGGTCAGCCCCAACTCGTCCTCGAAGGCGGTCAGCAGTTCCCGCCGGCCGACGCCGGCCTGCTTGCCGACGCCGATCCACAGGCGGACCATGGCCCCGCCGCGCGGGGCGGTCACGGCGTCCGGCCGGCGGCGCTCCGGCGCGCTGCCGACCACCCGCTGCCGCGGCGGGTGCGGGCTGTGCGCGGGGGCACTGCGGGCCGGCGGGCCGGCCTGCGTCGAGGTCACGTCCGGCGCGTTGTCCACCGGGTGGGTGGCCTTGGCGAACACCGCCAGCACCGCCGCCGCCACATCCGCCGGGTCGTACTCGGCCATCAGCGGGGCGAGGATCGCCTTCAGGTCGGCCAGCCCGCCGGCGGCCAGCGTCTCGGCGATGGTGTCGCGGGTGCGGTCCAGCCGCTTGCCGCGAATCTCGGCCTTCGTCGGCACGTTCGCCGTTTGCAGCCGGCGGCCGATCGTCCGCTCGACCGACTGGAGCAGGTGCCGCTCGCGCGGGTCGGACAGGGTGATGGCCACCCCTTCGCGGCCGGCGCGGCCGACCCGCCCGATGCGGTGCGTGTAGGTGTCCGGCGACTCCGGCACGTTGAAGTTGACGACGTGCGACAGGTGGTCGATGTCGAGGCCCCGCGCCGCGACATCCGTGGCGACCAGCACCGGCACCGCGCCGGAGCGGAACTTCTGCATCACCCGGTCCCGCTGCTCCTGGGTCAGTCCGCCGTGGATGGACTCGGTGCGGAAGCCGGCGTTCAGCATGTCGTCGGCCAGCCCGTCGGCGTCGGCGCGGGTGCGGACGAACACCAGGGCGGAGGTCGCCCCCTCGTGCGCCAGCACGCGGGCCAGGGCCAGCGGCTTCAACTCGCGGCGGACCATCACCACCCGCTCGCGGACCTTCGGCGCTTCGCCGGCCACCTGCTTCGGCCGGGCGATCTCGATCCGCTCCGGGTTCTTCAGGTGCTTCTGCGCGATCTGCGCGATGCGGGGCGGCATGGTCGCCGAGAACAGCAGCGTCTGGCGGGTCTTCGGCGTCGCCGTCAGGATGGCGTCCAGGTCTTCGGCGAAGCCCATGTCCAGCATCTCGTCGGCTTCGTCCAGGATCACCGTGATGACGCCGGTCAGGTCGAGCGTGCCGCGCTTCAAGTGGTCGAGGGCGCGGCCGGGCGTGGCGACGACGATGTCGCAGTTGTTCCGCAGGGCGCGGATCTGGTCGGCGTACCCGGCCCCGCCGTACACGGCCGTGGTCTTGACCTTCAGCGGCGCGCCGTAGTTGCCGATGGCCTTGGCCACTTGGATGGCGAGTTCGCGGGTGGGCACCAGGATGAGGGCCGACGGGCGGGCGCGTTCCGGCGCGGCGGCCAGCCGGTGCAGCAGGGGCAGGCCGAAGGCGGCCGTCTTGCCGGTGCCAGTGGCGGCCAAGCCGACCACGTCGCGGCCGGCCAGGATGGGCGGGATGGCGGCGGACTGGATCGGCGTCGGCTCCGTGTAGCCGGCGGCGGTCACGTGGGCGACGAGCGTGTCATTCAAGCCGAGGGCGGCGAAGGCGGACGGGCTAACGGGAGGCGTATCGGACAAGAAACGTACCCTTTGCCCCGACGCGGGGTCGGGGTCGAACGAGGAACGGAGGTCGGCGAAGGGGACTTGGGACCGCGAGATGTGCGGGCGTAGTCCCATCTGAGAGAACCACCATTATAACAAGGAGTTCGCCGGCGGGGTGAAAGTTCGGGGAAAATGTTCGGCGGGCGGATGACAGGGGCCGGCGATTGTCTTCGGCGGTCCGGCGCACCGTCCTTTGTCGTGCCCTGGGTCAATCTGTACCGGTTGCTCGGCTGGTATCGCGGGGCGGGGGTCGTAAACTGACCGTTGCTGCCGGTCGGACGGCGGCGATTCGGTCGAAACTACGAGAACAGCATGGGACGGCAGTTGACAGGCCGCGTGGTGTTGGTCACGGGTGCGTCGCGCGGCATCGGCCGGCGGGTCGCGGAGAAGCTGGCCCGCCTCGGCGCGAAGGTCGTCGCCACGGCACGCTCCGAGAGCGAACTGGCGTCGCTGGTCGGCGGAATCCGCGCGGCCGGCGGCGAGGCCGAGGCGGTGGCGGCGGACTTGACCGATCCGCAGCAGCGCGAGTTGCTGCTGAAAACGACGGTGGAGCGGTTCGGCGGGTTGGACGTGCTGGTGAACTGCGCCGGGGTGTCGAGCTTCGGCGAGTTCGCCACCAGCACGCCGGACATCCTGCGGCGGGTGATGGAGATCAACTTCTTCGTCCCGTCGGAGTTGATCCGCCTCGCGCAGCCGCACCTGCTGGCGACCGCGAGCAAACCGGGGCGGTTCCGGCCGGCGGTGGTGAACGTGGCCAGCATCTGCGGGCGGGCGGGGATTCCGAGTTTGTCCGAACATTGTGCCAGTAAGCACGCGCTGGTCGGCCTGACGGAGGCGTTGCGGGCCGAGTTCAGCCGGTTCGACATCGACGTGCTGCTGGTGCTGCCGGGCGTGGTGCGGTCGGACGACCTCAACCGACATTTGATCCGCAACGACGGTCGGGTCTACTTGAACTTCGACGGTGCCCAGACGCCGGACAGTGCGGCCGACGGGGTGGTGCGAGCGCTGGTGAGCAACCGCCGCGAGACGGCCGTCGGGCGGGTGAGCTGGCTGCTCTGGTGGTGCCGCCGGATGTGGCCGCGCGGCGTCCGGTGGATCATGAAGCGGAAGGTGGAGAAGTTCCGCGCACGGGAGAAGGCCCAACAATCGGGAGCCACGACATGAGCATGTGGACCGACTGGTTCATCGCCGACCCGGCCGACGCGCCGGCCATCGCCTCCATCGTCGCCGAGGAGCGCGACCACGACGACTGGCCGCACCTGGAGTTGTCCGGCGTGATCGAGTCGCATCTGATGGCGCTGTGGGGCGTGTTGAAAGGGACACCCGGCAAGTGGGCGAACCTGAACAGCCCACGGCTCCACCAGGTTGGCGAGGCGGACGAGGACGGCGTCGGCGAGGACGGGTTGGTGTCGGTGTCCCGCGTAGATGCCGACTTCATCTTGACGCTAGCGGCCGTGCCGGACGGTCAGGTGCCCGACCTGGCGAAGCAGTGGCGTGCCGACGAGAGCCTGGAGGGGTGGACGACCGAGGGGGCGACGGAGACGCTCCGCGATGCGGTCGCCTTCGCCCGACGAGCCAAGGCCGCCGGGAAACCGGTGTTGCAACTGGTGGTGGTGTAAACCCATGCGTAAGGTCGCCGACCTGCCGTTGTGGATCGGCACCGCCCGCGACGCGCGGGACATCCGGGGCGTTCTCGACCTCGGCATCGAGGCGGTGGTCGATCTGGCGATGGACGAACCTCCGGTTCACCCGACGCGGGAATTGGTGTATCTTCGGTTCCCGCTTGTGGACGGCCAAGGCAACCCGGCGTGGGTTCTGCGGCTGGCGGTGGACGCCGTGGCGGGGTTGTTGACGGCCGGTGTGCCAACGTTGGTGGCGTGCAGCGCCGGGGCGAGCCGGTCGCCGGTGATCGCGGCAATGGCGATGGCGAAGCACGCGGGCATCCGACCCGAAGAGGCGCTGACGCGGATCGGGCACGGCGACGTGTCGCCCGCCCTGTGGCGGGAGGTGGTGACAAGCGGCGGTCGGCAATAGTGCTCTGCTCGCTCCGCGAGCGGTCGGCGATTGAATGAAGAAGACCGCTCGCGGAGCGAGCAGAGCACGAAAACGACCCAGTAAGGGAACTCGCTTCATGTGTGGCATCGCGGGGATGATCGACCTGAGTTCGGCCAAGCGGCCCGCGCCGCGCGGGGCGGTCGCGCGGATGGCGCAGGCCATCTACCACCGCGGGCCGGACGAAGACGGCTTCCTCGACCGCCCCGGCTTCCACCTCGGCATCCGCCGGTTGTCCATCGTCGGTCTCGCGGACGGGCAGCAGCCGATCAGCAACGAAGACCGCACCGTCTGGGTCGTGTTCAACGGCGAGTTCTTCGACTACCCGGAGAAGCGGAAGGAGCTGGAAGCGAAGGGCCACGTGTTCCGCACGTCCACGGACACCGAACTCATCCCGCACCTGTGGGAGGAGTACGGCCCCGGCTTCTGGGACCACCTGAAGGGGCAGTTCGCGCTCTGCCTGTACGACTCCCGCACCGGCGAGTTCGTGCTGGGCCGCGACCGCGCCGGCATCTGCCCGCTGTTCTACACGGTGCGGCAGATCGACGGGTCGCCGTGGCTGCTGTTCGGGTCGGAGATGAAGGCGCTGTTCGCGTCCGGGTTCGTGCCGGCTGCGGCCGACCCGACCGGGCTGAACCACATCTTCACCTTCTTCGCCATGCCCGGCCCGGCCACGGTGTTCCAAGGGATTTCGTCCGTCGTGCCGGGGCGGTACTTGCACTTCACGCCCGGCGTCGGCTCGGTAGAGTCGCAGACACGGCAGAAAACGTACTGGGCGGTGAGCTACCCGGACCAGGGCGATGAAGTGTATGGTTCGGACGAGAAGAAGGTGGTGGACGATTTCGAGGCGGTGCTGTGGGGCGCGGTGCAGCGGCGGCTGCGGGCCGACGTGCCGGTGGTGTCGTACCTGAGCGGCGGCGTCGATTCGTCCCTGGTGGTGGCGATGGCGTGCAAGGCGCTCGGCCGGCCCATCCCGACGTTCACCGTCAGCGTCACCGACAAGCGGATGAACGAGATGTCGGAGGCGATGCAGACGGCCAACTACCTCGGCTGCACGCCGGTGGTGGTGGAGTGCGGACACGCGGAACTGCGGGCCGACTACCCGGAACTGATTGCCGCCGCCGAGTTCCCGGTGATCGACACCGCCTGCCTCGGCCTCATGCACCTGGCCCGGCAGGTCCACGGCCACGGGTACAAAGTGGCGCTGACCGGCGAAGGGGCCGACGAGTGGCTGGCCGGCTACCCGTGGTTCAAGATCGACCGCCTGACGAAGTTCCTGGAGATGGTGCCGGGGCTGCCGCTGGGGTACGCCCTCCGCACCGCCGCCATGAAGATCGCCGGGCAGCCGACGTACTCGCTCGGCGACTATAGCTACCCGGAAAAGCTGTTCGGCGGGCGGAACGGCTGGCTCGACGTGTACGGCCTGATGAGCCTGAACAAGCTGCGGTTCTTCGCCGGCGACATGCGGAAGGCGGTGCTGGCGGAGTCGGCGTTCGACGCGCTGGAGTTGCCGGCGGAACTGCGCCGCTGGCACCCGTTCCACCGGCAAATGTACCTGGGTGCCCGCGTCATGCTGCCGGGGCACCTGCTGGCCTCGAAGGGCGACCGGGTGGCGATGCACTCGTCCGTCGAGACCCGCTACCCGTTCCTCGACGAGGACGTGATCGACTTCATGGCGAAGCTGCACCCCCGATGGAAACTGCGCGGGCTGATGAAGGACAAGTACGTCGAGCGCAAGGTGGCGGAGCGGTGGCTGCCGAAGGAGATCGCGTGGCGGCGGAAGGTGATGTTCCGCGCGCCGATGGACTCGTGGGTCGGGGCCGACGCCGGGACGTGGGTGGAGCAGGTGCTGTCGCCGGAGTCGATCCGCAAAGCCGGGTACTTCGACGCCGACGCGGTGGCCAAAGCCCGCGAGCGGGTGCCGAAGATGCGGACGCGATCCCCGGCGCGGCAGGGGTTGGAGATGGGCCTGACGGCGGTGACGGCCACGCAGCTGTGGCACCACCAGTACCTCGGCGGCGGGTTGTGCGAATTGGCCACGGCCATCCCGGCATCGGGTAAAATGGCGGCGTAGCCCATTCCAATGAGGTGTGTCGATGGACCCGTATTACTTGAAGGCCATGCTCAAGAAACAGCCGTTCGAGCCGTTCCGTCTCGTGATGAGCGACGGACGGAGCTACGACGTGCGACACCCGGGACTCCTGACGGTGGGCAAGACGAGCAGCACCGTCGGCGTGTTCGACAAGTACGCGGCACCGAAAGAGGACCGCGACCCGGAGTTCGATTTCCTCATCCCCGACCTGCTGGTCTGGCTGGACAACGGCCACGTCACCACGACCATCCCACTCGCCGTGGCGGACCAAGTCGGGGTGCCGGCCGCCGGCTGATTGCTTCCCCGACCGCCGACCACCGGACACCGACCACCGCCAATGTCCTACGCCCTGCAAACCCTGTGGCACGAGAAGGCCCGCTACGCCGCCGGCGTCGGCGCGGTCGCGTTCAGCGCGCTGCTCATCGTGCTTCAGGTGGGGCTGCTGCTGGGCCTGTTCGAGATCACCAGCGTGCCGGTCGATCACACCACGGCCGACATCTGGGTCGGGTCGCAGGACGTGAAGAGCATCGACCTGGGCACGCAGATCACGGCCAACACGCACATGGCCCGCCTGACCGAGAAGAAGGGGCTGGTCGGCCAGCCGGAGTACTTCCTGGCCAACTACGCCAACGTCACCCGGCCGGACGGCGGCATGGAGCGGTGCTTCGTGCTGGGCAGCAGCCTGGACGACACCGCCTGCGGGGCGGCCAACGTCCTCACCCCCGCCCACCGCGCCGCCCTGACCGAGCCGAACAGCATCGTGATCGACGAGTCCGAGATGAAGCGGATGAACTTGACGGCCGTCGGCGACGCCATCAAGATCAGCGGCGTCGAGGTGAAGCTGGTCGGCACGGTGGCGGGCATCAAGAGCCTGGCCGCGCCGTGGGTGTTCTGCTCGCACACCACCGCCCGCCAGCTGCTCGCCCTGTTCATCACGCCGGACCACACGACGTACCTGCTGGCGCGGGCCGAGTCGCCGGTGCGGGCGCGGCAGATCGTCCGCGAACTGACGGCCGAGTACCCGGACATGTCCGCGTTCACCGCCGAGGACTTCAGCTTCAGTTGCCGGTGGTACTGGCTGACGCGGACGAAGGCCGGCCTGGCCATCGGGTACGCGGCGCTGCTGGGGCTGCTCGTCGGCGCGGTCATCACCGCCCAGACCCTGTACTCGGCGACCATGTCGTCGGCCAAGGAGTTCGCCACCCTGCTGGCCCTCGGCATCCCTCGCCGCAAGATATACTGGCTGGTGATGGAGCAGTCGCTGTGGGTGGGGCTGATCGGCGTCGCCGTCGCGTACCCGATCATCCGCCTGCTGACCTACGCCGTCTCGCACGCCGGCACGCGGGTGGTGCTGCGGTGGGAAATCCTGAGCGGGGCGGCTGCCCTGACCGTGGTCACCGCGCTGCTGTCGGGCCTGTTCGCCCTGCGGTCGGTGCGGAAGATCGAGGTGATGAGCCTGCTGCGGTAGCGTTCTGCTCGCTCCGCGAGCGGTCTTCCCCAGCGAAAGCAAGACCGCTCGCGGAGCGAGCAGAACACTTGGAGACCCGATGCCCTCGGACACCGCCGCCCCCGTCCTCCGCGCCGTCGGCTTGTCCAAGTCGTTCGGCGACGGCGCGCAGCGGCGGTTCGCCCTGCGGGACGTGTCGGTGGACCTGTACCCCGGCCAACTGGCGCTCCTGATGGGGCCGAGCGGGAGCGGCAAATCGACGCTGCTGGCGGTGCTGTCCGGGCTGCTCCGGCCGGACGACGGGCAGGTGCTGGCCCGCGACCTGGGGCAGACGGTGGACGTGTGGGCGCTGGCCGAATCCGAGCGGGAGAAGTTCCGCCTGCGGCACACCGGGTTCATCTTCCAGGGGTACAATCTGTTCCCGGCCTTGACCGCCGCGCAGCAGTTGGAGATCGTGCTGAAGTGGGGCGTGGGGGAGGACTCGCCGACGGCCGCCCGGCACGCCGCCGACATGCTCCGCTCGCTCGGCCTGGAGCCGCAGCGGGCCAAGAAGCCGGCGCAGCTGTCCGGCGGGGAGAAGCAGCGGGTGGCCATCGGCCGCGCGCTGGTCAAGAACCCGACGTTCATCTTCGCCGACGAGCCGACCTCGGCGCTGGACTGGGAGAACGGCCGGCGGGTGCTCGAGCTGCTCCGCGCCGCCGCCCGCAGTCGCGGCGCGTCGATCTTCGTCGTGTCGCACGACGACCGCATGAAGCCGTTCGCCGATGTCATCTACCACCTGGACGACGGCCGGTTGGAAATCGTGGACCGACCGGTCGGGCTGGTGCCGGCCGATACCCCGGAGGGCGTTTGATATGGCTGCCATCGTGACCCGTCGGACGGCCCTCCCGTGGGCGCTGGGCGTCGGCATTTTGGCGTTCACCCTGGTCGTCGCCAACCGCATGGTCGGCACGGCCGAGGCGCAGTCGCCGGGCGACGGCAAGGGGAAACCGAAGGCCGACGGCGGCCCCGGCGGGCTGACCATTCTCGGCACCGTGGACGCCGTGCCGGGCGTGGTACGGGTGGACCCGCCGGCCGTCGCCGGGGTGCTGACGGTGAAGCAGATTCTCGTCGAGGAGGGGAAGGCGGTGGCCGTCGGCGAGCCACTCCTTCAGTTCGACGACGAGTTGTTCCGCCACGGGCTGGCCCAGGCCGAGGCCGGGTTGATCGCCGCCAAAGCGCAGCTCACGAAGGCGGACGCCGTCCGCGCGGACCACGCACAGTTGTTGAAGCTGCAGCAACTCGCCGTCGATGTCGCCCGCTACAAGTGGGAGAAGGCGAAGGAGGCCCGCGACCGCGGCGCGGAGACGTTCGACCGGGCGCTCGCATCCGACCGGAACCTGGCCACCGGTGCCCAACTGACCGACGCCGAGAAGGACCGCCGGCGGAAGGAGAACCAGGACTTGCTCAAGGCCGATGTCCTCGTCGAGTTGGCGAAGAAGGACGTGGAGAAGGTGGAGATCGACCAGACCCGGTTGACGACGGCCCCGATCGACGCCGACCCGACCGCTGCGGCTGCCGAGGTGGCCCGGCTGACCGCCAAAGTGGCCGAGACGAAGGCGATGGTGGCCGCCTGCCGGGTGACGGCGACGGTGGCGGGCACGGTCGAGCAAGTGCTGGCCACGCCGGGCATGCTGTTCGGCCCCGGCACCCGCTTTGCGGCCATGCAGATCGTCCCGGCCGGCGAGCGGATCGTCCGGGCGGAAGTGGACGCCGAGTTCGTCTCGCGGGTGACCGACAAGGCCGGCAAGAAGGTGACCATCACCGACAGCCACCACTTCGGCCACACCTACGAGGGCGTCGTCGTCCGCGTCGGCACCAGCCTGTTGCCCAAGCGGGGCGGCGGCGACCTGCTCGCCGGCCCGCCGGCGAAGGTGCTGGAGTGCCGCATCAAGATCACCGACCCCGCCCCGCCCGGCAAGCCGCCGTTGGTCGTGGGCCAACCCGTCCGGGTGGTGTTCGGGCAGTGACCGCCACCGAGTCGTCCCTCGCCTATTGCCAGCGCCTCACGCGCCGGGCGCGGAGTTCGTTCCGCTTCGCCTTCCGCACGCTGCCGACGGCGAAGCGGGATGCGATGGACGCCTTGTACGCCACCATGCGGGCGACCGACGACCTCGCCGACGGCGACGGTTCGCCGGCGTGCAAGCGGGCGGAGTTGGCCGCTTGGCGGGACCGCCTCGCGGCGGCGCTCAATGGCGTCTACTCGCACCGCATCCACGCCGCATTGCACCACGCGGTTCGCACCTTCGGCATCTCGGCCGAGTACCTGTCCGAAGTCATCACCGGTTGCGAAACCGATCTGGAACCGGTTCGTCTCGCGGGCTTCGACGAGTTGAAAACGTACTGCTACCGCGTGGCGTCGGTGGTCGGGCTGGCGTGCGTCCGCATCTGGGGGTTACAACCGGGCGCGACTTTCGCCGAGGCCGATCCGCCCGCCACCGCCGCCGGATATGCTTTCCAACTGACGAACGTCCTCCGCGACCTCGGCGAGGACTGGGCACGCGGCCGGGTCTACCTGCCGGCCGACGAGCTGGCTCGGTTCGATGCGCCGCCGGAAACGTGGAGCGAACGAAATGGCAACTTCCGCGCACTGATGCGGTTCCAGTGCGACCGGGCCGAGGGGTACTTCCGCGAGGCGGAGAAACTGGTCCCGCTGTTGTCCCGCGACGGCCGCCGCATCTATCGACTGATGTGTTCGGCGTACCGCCAGCTGCTAGCGCGGATCGTGGCGGCGGACTACGACGTGTTCACCAACCGGGTGCGACTGAGCCGATGGGCCAAACTGAAACTGGCGGCGCGGGCGTGGCTTCGAGCCTGAAGTGTTCTGCTCGCTCCGCGAGCGGCACGGAACCAGGACCGCTCGCGGAGCGCGCAGAACACTTCCGCGTCACCATCGTCGGCGGCGGACTGGCCGGTCTCGCGGCGGCGGTGGCCCTCGCGCCGCGCGGGTTCAACGTCACGGTGCTGGAGTCTCGCCCCCGCCTGGGTGGCCGCGCGTCGTCGTTCGCCGACCCGACGACCGGCCAGCTCATCGACGCCTGCCAGCACGTCAGCATGGGCTGTTGCACCAACTTCCACCACTTCTGCGACACGGTCGGCGTCGGCCACCTGCTCGAACCGCAGCCGACGCTGTACTTCCAGACGCCCGACGCGCGGGTGAGCGTGTTCAAGTCCGACCCGTGGCCGGCCCCGTTCCACCTCGGCCGCGCGCTGCTGGGAGCGCACTACCTAACGGCGACCGAGAAGCTCCGCATCGGCTACGGGCTGTTGCGAATGCTGCTGGAATCGCCGGACGCCGACCCGCCGCTGGAACCGTGGCTGCTGCGGCACAAGCAGACCCGCCGCACCATCGACCGCTTCTGGGGCGTGGTGCTGGTGTCGGCGCTGAACGAGACCGTGGACCGCGTCGGGCTGAAGTACGCCCGCAAGGTGTTCCGCGACGGGTTCATTCGCCACCGCGACGGGTTCACCGTGCGGGTGCCGACGGTGCCGTTGGCGAAGCTGTACGGCGTGGAGCTGCGTGGCTGGCTGGATACGCACGGGGTGACGGTGCGTGAGAGATGCGGAGTGAAAGGGATCGAGCAGACCGCGGACGCTCCCTTCGGTCGCGGCGACGACAGCGGAGT
>JAYUFU010000442.1:0-11053 GCA_043738505.1 Fimbriiglobus sp.
ACGTCTCTTCTCCCGTGAGGACTCTCCCATGCGACTGCGACCCTGGCTGATGGCGGTGCCGGTGCTGGCGGCGGCGGGCCTCGGCCTGTTCGCCGACCATTTGATCGGCGCGAACGGCAAGCAGGACGGCGACCCGAAGCCGGCGGTGCGGCTGCCGCTCACGCAAGTCGTGATGTTCAACTCCGGCGTCGGCTACTACGCCCGTTCCGGTGAAGTCGACGGCGATGCCCGCGTGGACCTGACGTTCCCCGAGACGGACATCAACGACCTCATCAAGTCGATGACGTTGCAAGATTTCACCGGCGGCAAGATCACCGCCGTCAGCTACGACAGCCGCGAGCCGGTCAGCCGCACGTTGGCCAGCTTCGCCATCAACCTGAACGACCAGCCGAGCCTCGCCAACATCCTGATGCAGGCCCGCGGTGAGAAGGTGGAACTGACCATGCAGCCCGGCAACACCGCGCAACCCGGCAGCCTGACGGGGACGATCCTGGGCGTGGAGGTGCACAAGATCGCCGCCGGGCAGACGACGATTGACGCCAACATGCTGAACGTCCTCACCGCCGAAGGGATGCGATGCGTGAAGTTGAGCGACGTGCAGCGGGTGCGATTCACGAACCCGGTACTGGAGAACGAACTGAAGCGTGCCCTGGATACCTTGGCGATGTCGCATGACACGCAGAAGAAGGCGGTCTCCATGCACTTCAGCGGCGACGGCAAGCGGAAGGTGAAGGTCGGGTACGTGATCGAAGCGCCCATCTGGAAGACCAGCTACCGCCTCGTGTTGGACAAGGAAGCGAAGCCGTACCTGCAAGGGTGGGCCGTCGTCGAGAACACGACCGACGAGGACTGGGCTGGGGTGAAGATGGCGCTGGTGTCCGGCCGGCCGATCAGCTTCAAGATGGACCTGTACAACCCGCGCTTCTTGGATCGCCCGACCGTCGAACCGGAACTCTTCCGCTCGCTACGCCCCGTCGCGTATGAGGGTGGGTATCGGAAGGACACTGCCGGCTGGAACCCGGCCGCGGGCGGGTTCACAAGCGATCTGGCTGCTTCGAAGCGTGACCCGCAGGAGATGGCCGGACGTGTTCGGGAAATCAACGGCCTGCTCGCACAGCGGAACATCGAGGCATACACGAAGGCCGAAGCACTCGCCTTGCAAGCCAAGCGAATGGCCCCGGATGACCCGTCATTGACCCTCGTCTACGAGTTGGCGAAACGAAATAGACGAGCCGAGCAGAACCGAATTGAGCGGGACGGGAAGGAACAGTTCGCTTTCGATCAACTGAACGAAGCTGAGAAGATCGGCCCGGTCATCGCCCGTGAGATGGCCGAGCGGATGGACCTCGCCGCGTCGCCAAGTGCCGCCACGGCGAGCAAGTTGGGCGACTTCTTCCAGTACGTCATCGATCAGCCGGTGAGCCTCGCGCGGCAGAAGTCGGCGCTGCTGCCCATCGTCGGCAAGGACATCGACGGCACCCGCGTGAGCATCTACAACCCGGCCGTGCAAGCGAAACACCCGCTGCTAGGGCTGCGCTTCAAGAACACCACCGGCGCGAACCTGGCGAAAGGCCCCGTCACCGTGTTTGAAGGCAGCACCTACGCCGGCGACGCCCGCTTCCTGGACATCAGCCCGAACGACGAGCGGATGATCGCCTTCGCCATCGACCTGGGCACCGAGGTCATCCCGCAAGTTGGCGACGGGAAGACGAACGTCACCAAGGTGAAGGCCCAGAAAGGCATCGTCCATGTGACGCGGAAGCAGATGGACGAGAAGGTGTATAAGATCAGCAACAAGAGCGACACGGCGAGGACGATGGTCATCGAACACCCGAACCGCACGAACCAGGGCTTCAAACTGGTGAACACCGCGAAGCACATCGAGGAGACCGAAGCGCTGTGGCGGTTCGAGGCGAAAGTCGAGGCCGGGAAGTCGGCCGAGTTCAAGGTGACGGAGGAGCGCGACCTGAACGAGGAGATCACGCTGACCAACACCGGCGACGACCAGATTCGTTTCTTCATCAACCTGAACGAGGCCAGCAAAGAGTTGAAAGCGAAGCTGGCCGACGCCTTGAAACTCAAAGCGAAGTGGGACGTGATCGGCCGCGAGACGGTTCAAGTCCGCGCCGACGCCCAGCGCATCACGGCGGACCAAGTGCGCATCCGGGCCAACCTGCGCGATACGCCGAAGGAGGCCGAGGTGTATACCGAGTACCTGAAGAAGCTGAGCGCCCAGGAGAAGGAACTCGACGCGCTGACGGCGAAGGAGAAGAAGCTGATGGTCGACGAGTTCGCCGCCAAGAAGGGGTACGAGGACTTCCTGTTCAACATCGAAGGTTAACCGGACTGTCTTCGCGGCGAGCGCAGCGAGTCCGCCAAGCTCGCTGCGCTCGCCGCGAAGACGGGTGTTCCGCGTTTCGCCCGACTCCGAGGGTTCCCCATGCTTTCCCGCCGCGACTGGCTGACCCGCTCCGCCAACGGCTTCGGCGCGCTCGCGCTGTCGTCGCTCCTCGCCGAGACCCATGCGAAGGACGGCGCAGCCGCCCCGCACCACAAGCCGACGGCGAAGGCCGTCATCTTCCTGTACATGGACGGCGGGCCGAGCCAGGTGGACACGTTCGACTACAAGCCGGCGCTGGAGAAGTACCACGGCCAAGACCCCGCCACGGCCATCGGCAAGCTGGAGCCGACGCAGTTCGCCAACGTCGGCAAGGTGATGCAGTCGCCCTGGAAATTCAAGCAGTTCGGCCAGTCCGGGGCGTGGGTGAGCGAGCTGTTCCCGCACGTGGCCGAGTGCGTGGACGACATGGCGTTCGTCAAGTCGATGACCTCCAAGTTCTCCGAACACACCAGCGCCAACTACTTCCTGCACACCGGCAGCGGCATCCAGGGGCGGCCGAGTTGGGGCGCGTGGTGCGGGTACGGCCTCGGCGTCGGCAACAAGGAGCTGCCGGGGTTCGTCGTCCTGAACGGCGGCCTCATCCCGCCCGGTGGCCTCGACAACTTCAACAGCGGGTTCCTGCCCGCCGCGCACCAGGGCAGCGTCTTCCGCGCCGGCAACCCGCCGGTCGCCAACGTGCTGCCGCTAGAGTCGACCTCCGCTCGGCAGCAGGCCAAGTTGGTGCTCATGCGGAAGCTGGACGCGATGCAGACCGACGCGGATCGAGATATCGCCGCCGCCATCGCCAACTACGAGACGGCCTTCAAGATGCAGACGGCGGTGCCGGAATTGATGGACATCAAGAAGGAGTCCGTCGAGACGAAGAAGCTGTACGGCCTGGACAGCAAATACCCGCAGACGGTGTCGTTCGGCACGCAGTGCCTGATCGCCCGCCGACTGGTGGAGCGCGGCGTGAAGTTCCTGGAGTTGACGGTGCCGAGTGTCGGCCACGACCGGTGGGACCAGCACTCCGGGCTGAAGAAGGGGCACGAGGACAACGCCCGCGCCGTCGATCAGCCCATCGCCGGATTACTCAAGGATTTGAAGTCTCGCGGCCTGCTGAAGGACACGCTGGTGGTGTGGGGCGGGGAGTTCGGGCGGACGCCGTTCGCCCAAGGCGGCGACGGCCGCGACCACAACCCTTACGGGTTCACGATCTGGATGGCCGGCGGCGGGGCGAAGGCCGGGGCCAGCGTCGGCGCGACGGACGAGTTCGGCTACAAGGTGGTACAGGACCGGTGTGAGATGCACGACCTGCACGCGACGATCCTACACCTGCTCGGCGTCGATCACACGAAGCTCACCTTCCGCTTCGGTGGCCGCGACATGCGGCTGACGGATGTCCACGGCCACGTGGTGAAGGGCGTGATCGCATGACCGGCTGGGCAGTCCCGCCGCGCTGCGGTATCATGGCGGGACACTTCCGACGGTCGCTTAGCTCAGTCGGTTAGAGCGCTCCCTTTACACGGGAGGGGTCACAGGTTCGAGTCCTGTAGCGACTACTCCTCGTCCGGCTTGGCGAACTCGGCGAACCGCCCGTTTGCGCGGTCGGCGTCACTCCTTCAACTTGCCCCGGAACACGTCCCGCAGTTTCTCCACCTTCGGCGCGATGACGGCGCGGCAGTACCCCTGGCGGGGGTTGCGGGCGTAGAAGTCCTGGTGTTCGGTCTCGGCCGGGTAGAACGCCGCGAACGGCACCACCTCCGTCACCACCGGTCGGGGGAAGACGCCGGCCGCGTCGATGAGCGCCTTGTACTTCTCGGCCAGTTTCTTCTGGCGGTCGGTGTGCGCGAAAACGACCGAACGGTATTGGGTGCCGCTGTCGTTCCCCTGGCGGTCCTTCGTGGTCGGGTCGTGCGACCGCCAGAACACCTCCAGCAGTTCGGCGTAGGAGATCACCGCCGGGTCGAACGCGACTTGCACCACCTCGGCGTGCCCGGAGTCCCCGGTGCAGATGTCGCGGTACGTCGGGTCGGGCAGCTCCCCGCCGCTGTACCCCGAGACGACCTTCGACACGCCCTTCAATTGCAGGAACACGGCCTCGGTACACCAGAAGCAGCCGGAGCCGAACGTCGCCAGTTCGGTCGTGCCCGGCGGCGGGGCGGGGTCGAGGTCGGTCGCGTCGAGGACCGGGAAGGTGGCGGGCGGCACGAACTCGGGGCGGACCTGCCGGACAATCAGGTAGGCGAGCAGGAGCGCGACGGGCAGCAGCCACAGCAGTTTCGGCGACATGGCGGGTGATTCCGGAGTGGGTGCGGGTCGCTATCCATTGGACGCCGACGGCGGTCGCGCGCCGACGCCAATTCCTGGATAGTCGAACGAAACCCGTCCGCGTGCCGCGCGAACCCGGAACGGCAATCCGTGTCTGACGGACGACCGTCGTTCCCCTCCGGGCGAATCGTCATGCGCGAGGACATGGGCAAAGTGCTGGTCGAGCGACCCCGCGTCGGCTCGTCGAAGCGGCGTTTCCGCGCGAAGGGCTACCGCCAGACGCTCGCCCGCGACGTGGCAGCGGAACGGGAACGGCCCCGCGAACCGATCACCGCCCTGCGCGGCGACACCACCCACTTCAACGAACACCTGGCCCCGTTGCGGCGGCTCCTGGACGCCCGCGTCGGCCGGATGTGGGACGCGGTGTACGCCGAGTTGTGCGAACACGTGGACCGCGGCAACGTCGTCCAGAAACACATCCTCACGCATTTGTTCGAGTACGTCGAGACGGACGCTCGACTGATCGACGGCGTGCCGTGTTACCCCCCGCACCGGAGGCGCGGATGGTCCTGGTACGGCGGAGAGATTCGCGGCCGATACCAGTGGTACGTCTGCCCGAAGACCGGCATCCTGCGGCGGGCGAAGGCGATGACGAAGGCCGAGGAGCGGGCGCGGCGGAATCCGGCGTCTCCCAAGCCCGCCCTGGTGTGGGTCGGGAAGTACGAACTGTGCCGCCAACGGCCGGACGGCGGGTGGGAACTGCTGACGATGCGACCGCTCCGCCCTTCTCCGGATGCCTTGCCGGCCCAAGCCACACAGCTCGACGAGGCGACCGGCCGCTGGATCTGCCGGGGAATGGCGGTCGAGTTGTACGGCCGCCCGATGTTCTCCGTCGGAGTGCGCCCGCTGACCGCGGCCGAGGTCAAGCATCTGCCGATCCCCATCGACCTGCTCCGTCCGCCGTTGAAAGCCCCGAACGTGGTGCGGTGACGCCGCCGTCAATCGTTCGGGAACGGCGGGAACTCGACCCGCGCGGCGCGGAACTGCCACAGAAGATGGGCATACGCCGGGATGCGGCCGAGCATCTCCTGGCACGTCCGCTGATGCCGGGCGGCGAGTACGGCCCGCATGTAGCCGAGGGCGGCGTCGAGGGCACCGGCCTCGCGGTCCTGCCGCCGTTTCATGCACGCGGGGTCGAGCCTCGCATCGACATCGGGATCGGTGACGCCGACGGAGTGGGTCGGCAGGAGGTTGAAGTCGCCGGGTGCCCACCGCGCGGCCTCCCGCAGTTCGTCGAGCGGGTCCGGCGGCACCGGGTCGGGTCGGGAGTGGCGAGTCGAGCGGCGGGAGCGAACCAGTTCCGCGAACGCCGGAAGGCTTTCCGCGCCGATTCCCATTGCCGCCTTCCGGCGGACAGCGGAGTGCCCCGCGGGTCACTTCGATCGCGGAGGCGCGGACGGCGGAAGCGGCCCTTTGTACGGTGCGTGCGTCAGCGAGTGCGCGACCGCCGTCACTTTGCCGTCGGCGTCGATGGCGACCGTGCCCGCGCCGGACCACGAGCCGCGGAACTGCATGTCGTGCTTCACGACCGTCGTGCCCGTCCAGCCCTTCTCGGTCTTGGATATCTTCACCGCGCCGGTTTCGACCCGCGCCGGAGGCACGGCGAACTGCCGGATCGGCCGGAGCGACAGAATCGCGGCGGCGGCGATCTTGGCGTCGTCGTCGGACTTGATCGGCATCAGGCCGGTGTTGTAGTCCGCCGCGTCCGTCAAGGCCGTCGGCTTGCCGTCCTTGACGAGGAACGCCATCCGCAGCGATTGCTTCTGGTACTCCGCCTCCGCCTTGCGGTCGCGTTCCACCTCTTGGGGACTCGGCGCGGCCCCGCCGAACCGCCGCACGGGCGGCGCGGCGAACGTGTGGTACACCCGGTAGCCGGGGTACGCCTTGCGGATCTCCTCCGTGTCCAGTCGCGTCGGCTGGCCGTGCCAAGTCTCGCCGAGCTCGTTGGCCTTCACGTACTCCAGAACCGCCTCGCCGTCGGCGGCCGCCTGCTCGGCGTCCTCCTCCTTCGAGGGTTCCGCGAGACCGGGCGCGGCCCACCCCGCCAGGAGGAGGCAGGCGCTGAGATGTCCGATGAGACGCATCGCGAACTCCTTCGAATTGGGATCGAGTCATACCGAATCGGATTGAAGTTCGTCCAAGACCCACGACGCCATTTCCGCCATCGCGCGCCCACTTTTCTACGGTACGCGCACGCTGCCGCCGGCCCCGACTACGGCTTCGACTGTTTGGATCATCGCTGTCCTCGCAAGTTGGGAGGCGGAGGCTCCGCCTCTCATTCTACCGCTCTCGTGGCGTCCCTCACACCGGCTCCTTCATCACCGACCCCTCGGCGACGGACGGCGGGGCGGCCACCGTCCGCCGTCTCACGGCGCGGTCCCGGCCTCGGCGACCACCTTCTCGGCCTCGCGGCGATTCAACCCGAAGCTCTCGACGAACGTCACCACTTCCGCCGCTTTCGGGGCGAACACCTTGTCCCCGTGCAACGCGAAAAACGGCACGGCTTGGCCGCCGACCATCCCCCGTTCGGGCAGGAACGTGTGTGTGACGCCGCCCCGGCTCGTGCGGCAAAGCCATGCCCGCGGTTGATTCTTGCCGCCCTCAAGATTCGACCACAGGATCGAGACGAGGCCGCCGTTCACCAGGTATTTGACCACTTCTCCGGGTTCGAGCGGCGGCGGTTCGTCGGCCGCCGCCATCTCCTCTTCGGAACACACCAGAAACATCGGGTCGTACGGCTCCATCGGGACGTGGACGTGGTAGAGGTAGCGCCCGCCGATGCCGAGCGCGCCGCGCTCCTCGGCGACGATGCCGGGCACGTCGCGCGGCCCGAGCGGAACCGTCACCCGTTGCCCGACGCGAAACAACGGGGGTGCCTGTTTCGTCTTCATCGTTCGCCCTCACCAGGGTGTCGAGCCGTTGACCGCAACGAAGTGCGACCGCATCGCCGCATCGAACGCCGCCGCGAGCCGGTTGCAGGCCGCGCGCCAGTCCCGAAGCAAGGGCAACCGAAGCTCGACGCCGCCCAACTTCTTCGGATCGAAGTGCTGGTGTGCGATCGCGTTCCGCCAAGCGTTCAGTGCTTCCAAGTCTTTCTGCCGGCCGGGGTGCGACTCATCCAACCCGTGAACGTTCTCCCAGAAATCAACGCCGAATCGCCCGAAATCCGAGCCGATGTTACCGGGGTTGGCATTCCCGCTGTCCAACTTGCGACCGAGTACCAGCGCGGCGTGGAAGGCACTTCGCAGCACTCCTTCCGGAACGGACTGCACGAACAAGGTCGCGCACTCGTCGTGCAGGTCGCGGCAGTATCCCTGAAAGTGCGACGCCAACAGCACGACATACGACTCGTGAATTTGCCGGATGGCGAACCGCCGGCCGCGCTTCGATCCGGCCAACCCACGGCGGGCCGCATCCAACTCCCGCAGCGCCGGCAGTCGTTCCGCCCTCCACTTCTGCAACGAACGCGACATCGGGACTCCCAAAGTCAGATGCCGCCTCACCGTATTCTACCCCCTCACACCAGCTCGCGCATCGGCCGGCCCTCGGCGACGTACTGCGGTCGGCCGGTCGGGTCGGTGATGGTGGCCGTCTCGGTGTTGATGCCCAGCGCGTGGTAGAGGGTGGCGAACACCTCGCCGTAAGTCACGGGTCGGTCCTTCGCCGTCTCGCCCAGGCGGTTCGTGCTGCCGACGGCCTGCCCCGTCTTCAGCCCGCCGCCGGCCAGGATGGCGCAGCTGACCGGTGCCCAGTGGTCGCGGCCGGCGTCCTTGTTGATCCGCGGCGTCCGCCCGAACTCGCCCCACGCGACGACGACGACATCGTCCAGCATGTCGTTCCGCTCCAAGTCCCACACCAGCGCGGTGAGCGCCTGGTCGAGCTTGCCGCCGTGGTCGCGGACGAGGTCGAAGTTCTTGCCGTGGCTGTCCCACCGGCCGAACGTCAGCGACACGCACCGCACCCCGGCCTGCACCAGCCGGCGGGCCATCAGGAACTGGTCGTTGGCCGTCGGCGCGCCGTCGAACTGGAACTTGTACGGCTTGCCGTCGCCGTACCGGTCGCGCACCTTCGGGTCCTCCTTGCCCACGTCCAGCGCGTCGATCAGTTTGCTACTCAGCAGCACGTCCATGGCCCGCTGGGTGTGGGCGTCGGCCGCGGCCAGCGTGCCGCCGGCGTCCAGTTCCTTCCGCAGGCCGTCGAACCCGGCGAGCAGTTTCTTGCGGTCGCCCAGGTTGCCGGCGTTCACCCCGTTCATCCGCATGTTCGCCAGGTCCGGGCCGCTCGGCTTGAACGCCGCGAAGGTGCTGCCGAGGAACCCCGACTGGCCGGGGTCGCTCCACGGCATGTGGGCGGTCTTGTCGCACAGGCCGACGAACGGCGGCACGCTGGGATCGACCGCGCCCTGCATCTTGGCCAGCGCCGCGCCGAGGCTCGGCCGGCCGCCGATGCCGGACAGCGAGTTCGCCGGGAAGCCGCCGCTGGTGGTCCACCACGGGTCGTGCCGGTCCTGTCCGCCGACCAAGCTGCGGATGACGGCGAACTTGTCCATCATGGCCGCGATCTTGGGGAACGTCTCGCCGATCTGGAGGCCCGGCACGGCGGTCGAAATCGGCTTGAACTCGCCGCGGATCTCGGCCGGCGCGTCGGTCTTGATGTCCCACATGTCCTGGTGCGGGGGGCCGCCGCCGAGGTAGACGTTGATGACCGCCTTGTGCCCCAGACCGGTGCCGGAGCGGGACGGGCCGGACTCCTTCGCGCGGGCTTCGGCGCGGAACACGTCGGCCATCGTGAAGGCGGTGGTGCCGAAGGCGAACGTGCCAATATGGAGGGCCGAGCGGCGGGTGACACCGTCGCAGTACCGGGCGGGCTGACCGTGGACCGTGAGCATGGCACGGACTCCGTGTCGGGGAAAGGGATGGTGGGGATGACCCGGCCCGCGTGGGTGATGCGGGGCGCGGCCGTCCGGCGGGGTTCAATTGAGATGGTAGCTTACCGTGGGCGGCCCGGCAGAGCAATTCGAAAAGGCGATCCGGCGCGCGTCGCGGAAGTCGGTGGGCCGTTCGAGGCGAATCCGCCCGGCGTGCCGATCCCGTCGCATAATACGCGCATGACGCCCACCGACCCGCCGCCGCTGCTGGTGTTCGCCGACGACTGGGGCCGCCACCCGTCCAGTTGCCAGCACCTCATCCGCCAGTTGTTGCCTCGCCGAGCGGTGTGGTGGGTGAACACCATCGGCACCCGCCCGCCCCGGCTGGACTGGGGGACGGTGAAGCGCGCGGCGGGGAAGCTGCGGGGGTGGATGGGCTTTCGGAAAACCTCCTCCCCCCTAACCCCCCTCCCGCAAGGGGAGGGGGGGACAAATCCCACCGTCCTCTCCCCCAAGATGTGGCCGTCCTTCAAGTCCGGGTTCGCGCGCGGGTTGAACCACCGGCTGCTCCTCCGCGCGCTGCGGCCGGCGGTGGCGGCGATGCCCCGTTCGCCGGTCGTCGTGACGACGCTGCCGCTGGTGGCGGACTTGGTCGGCACACTTCCCGTCGCCAAGTGGGTGTACTACTGCGTGGACGACTTCAGCGTGTGGCCCGGCTACGACGGCGCGACCATGCTGCGGATGGAGCAGGAGTTGGTGCCGAAAGTCGATGCGGTGGTCGCCGTTTCGGAAACGCTCCAGCGGCACGTCGCGGCGCTCGGCAAGCCGGCGCACCTGCTCACGCACGGCGTCGATCTGGCCCACTGGGCCGCGCCGCCGGTGGCCGGGATGCCGGCCGAGTTCGCCGGCCTCGAACCGCCGATCCTCCTGTTCTGGGGCGTCATCGACCGACGAATGGACACCGCCTTCGTCCGCGAACTGACCGCGTCGCTCTCGGCCGGCACGGTGGTGCTAATCGGGCCGAAGGAAGACCCCGACCCGGAGCTGCTCCGGCTGCCTCGCGTGGTCGTCCGCCCGCCGGTGCCGTTCGCCCGGCTTCCCGCACTAGCCTCCGCCGCCGGCGTACTTGTCATGCCGTACATCGACGCGCCGGTGACGCGGGCGATGCAGCCGTTGAAGTTCAAGGAGTACCTGGCGACCGGCAAGCCGGCGGTGGTGCGGGCGCTGCCGGCTACCCGGCCGTGGGCGGACGCGGCGGACACGGCCGACACGGCGGCCGATTTCGCGGCGGCGGTGCGGATGCGGGTGGCGGTGGGAATTTCCGACGCCCAGCGGAGCGCCCGGCTGCGCCTGTCGGGCGAAAGCTGGGCCGGGAAAGCGGCCGAGTTTGAAAGTTGGATGAATTGCGATTCCGTGCCTTCACACCGCCCGATCCTGAGCTAAATCAGTGGTGACGGGTTCGATCCGAGTCGCAC
>JAYUFU010000443.1:0-29242 GCA_043738505.1 Fimbriiglobus sp.
GACTCGAAGTCGCCGACGCCGACCCGGTGTTCTGCCACGCAGAGCAGGGCCAGTTCCTTCCGCCGGCGAGTCACTAGCGGTCGCCGACTTCGAAACGATCCGGCGCGCCGGCCCGGCCGCCCAGCAACCCGACCAGCGTGCCGATGGTGACCATCGCGATGTACACGCACACCTCGGCGAATCGCTCCTGCAACTTGGTCGGCGGGTCTTTCGCCAGGATCGCGAGAAGGGCGAGGGCGACGAGGGAGAACAGGAACGCCCCGGTCACGATCAGGATCAGCAGCGCGAACAGTCGATTCTGGGTGATGATGGGAATGGCCGTGCGGCGAGTTCTGGTCGCCGCTTTCGACTCGGCCGGTTTGGGGTCGGGCACCGCGACACCTCTCGGAAATCAGATGCGGGACAACACGCGGCCGGTGCCGAGGTCGATCGTCGTTTCCGACAGCGGGTGGCGAAGGCACGACCAGTACAGATTCGCCATCGCCCGCAGGTACGCCCACCACGGGATGTGGACGACCGGCGGTTCCCCGATCTCCGGAGGCAATGCCGCTGTGCCCGTGACCGGGGTCGTGGACTCCGCGGAGATCGGTTCGGCAAGGACATCGGTGAGAATCATCGCGTCGCCTCCGGGAGTTCGGCGCATTGTACACCGAGAGTCGGCCGATACTAGCGGGTTCGCCTTTGCCAGCCGTCACCACACCTCGCTTTCGCCCTCGCCTTCGTCGCTGAAGACGGACTCGAAGTCGCCGACGCCGACCCGCAGGCACATCCGGTCGAACTCGTTCTCGTAGTCGTCGGTCGTGTGGTGCAGGTGTTCGGCCTCGCAGATCAGCGCCAGCTCCTTCCGCCGGCGGACGCCCAGCGCCTTCAGCGCCTCCTTGAACGGCGTCAGGTCCGGGGCGTACACGTGCAGCAGCTTGTGCTCGTCGAACTGCACCTCCATCGGCACCGAGGCGTTCAGCACCGCCACGCCCGTGCAGCCGTCGTGCGTCAGCAGCTTCTCGAAGTCGCAGAAGTGGCTGGCCAGCACCGGCGTGTCGATGCGGTCGCGGCGGAACTCGCGGTAGTCGTCGGCGTCCCGCCCGTGGCTGGATTCGAGGACGGCCGTCACCTCTTCGCCGAGCGGTTCGATGAGGGCGAGGAAGGCGTCGAACAGGTGTTCGGCCGACACCGCCGCCGACAGCATGGGCAGCTTCAGGCCGGCGGCGCGGTCGCGGTAAATGCCCGTCCGATACCCCTGGCGGGGGCGGATCGGCACGCCCGCGCCGGGGCGGATGGCGTCGGGCAGGACGAACCGGCCGTAGCGATTGACGGCCAGGTGCGGGAATAGCGTTTCCGAATTCACGAAGGAACCTCTCCGCAAGTGGGCGGGAATCCCGTTGATCTTGGGTCAGTCCGGCGGGATGATGGCGCGGCGGTGAGATTCAAGGTGGTCGTCCCGGCCGTGTACCTTACCCGACGATTGCTCGCCGGGCCGGGCCGGAACGCAATATTCTACCCCGGTCGGCCCAACCCTAGCACGAATCGCGTGCTTTTTCGGCGGATTCGGCCGGTGCCGGTTGTGCCCGGTTCCGGGGCGACGACGGGATTCGCCGGCCGCACGACCCGCCGGGGCGATTTGCCGTCAACCGTACCGACGGGGGCGGCCGACAAAACCGATGAGGCTGTTGCGTGTTTCAAACGAGGAGGGAGGCGGAGAGGAAACTCGAAGCCGCCCGCAGAGTACGCTGAGCAGACGCAGAGGAAGACAGGATCGGATCGGTCTTTTCCGGCTTTCATCCGCGGCCTTCTCTGCGTCGTCTGCGGCCTCTCTTCCGATCCACTCGACTCTCGTGCGCGATGTCCTGCCATCCCGCTTGGCCGAAGAATCGAACGGACCCGAATGTCGCTCCCGTGCGGCTTCCAGTAGCATTGAGAACACCACCCGTCGGGGAACCCCCATGCGACGACAACTCCTCTCGCTCTTGGCATTCGTGGCGGTCGCGCCGGCGGTCGCGCAATTCCCCCCCAAGCCCCCCGCCGACCCGCCGGGCACCATCGTCATCCGCCCGAAGAACCCGCAGCCGCCGACCATCGTGCCGCCGGGTTCGGCCGGCAAGCTCGTGGTGAACCGCGGCACCGACCCGGATCGGCCGGGGCTGATCGTGTTCCGACCGGGCGGCCTCGCGCCGGCGGCGTACAGCACCGAACTGCCCACCCCGCGCACCGACGGCATCCCGCACATCTCGATCATTCGCCCGAAGGCGACCAACCCGGACGCGCTGCCGATGCCGGCCGAGAACCCGGCCCCGATGCCGGGGGCGAAGCCGCTGCCGCAACCGGTGCCCCCGCCGGCCGACCCGAAGCCGCAGCCCGACCCCTCCGACCCGAAGGACGGCAAGGTGCTGTACGAGACCTGGGACGCGGCGTTCTGTCGCGGGTACAAGGTCGGCTACTTCCACGTCGTCGTCCGCGAGTTCGAGAAGAACGAGAAGAAGGTCATCTACGCCACGAAGACGATGAAGCTGACCGTGGCGCGGTTCGGCCAGGCGGTGGAGACGATGTCGGAGGACACCACCCTGGAGACGGCCGGCGGCGACGTGATCGTCACCAAGATGTCGCAGGCCATCGGCAAGGACCAGTCGATGACGCTCACGGGCAAAGTCACCGACAAGGGGTTGGAAGTGTCCATCGCGGGGAGCATCAAGGACACGAAGGTCATCAAGTGGCCGGCCGGCGTGCTGGGCGTGTCGCGGGAGGCGAAGATCCTTCAGGACAAGAAGCCGAAGCCGGGCGAGACGGTGGAGTACCTGTGGTACGAGGCGCGGGTGAACCGGGTGGTCAAGTTCACCGCCACCGCCAAGCCGATCGAAGAGGTCGTCGTCAAGCCCGGCGAGAAGGCCCGCAAGCTCATCCCCGTCGTGTCCGAGATGGACACCGGCACCGACTTCAAGCTGCCGTCCGTCACCGCCTACTGCGACCCGGAGACGTACCAACTGGTGAAGATGACTTCGGACATGCCGACCCTCGGCGGCAAGCTGGAAGTGTACCGCACCACCCGCGAGGCGGCCCTGAAGGCCCCGACCAAGCGGCTCGACCTGGCCGAGGCGCAGTCGATCAAACTCGACCGCGACATGACCGGCATCCAGGCCAAAGCCGGGGCCGTGTACAAGGTGACGCTCGGCGGCGAGGTGCCGGTGGAGAAGGCGTTCCCGTCCGACGACCGCCAGCAGGTGAAGAACGTCGATGCCAAGGCGCGGACGCTGGAGCTGCACGTCACCGCCGTGCGGCAGCCGGTGAAGGCCGACGTACCCGCCGTGCGACCGGGCAAGGAGTATCTGAGCGATTGCTTCTTCATCGACTGGGACAACGAGCCGACCAAGAAGCACGCCGCCGCCGCGATCGCCAAGCTTCCCGCGACCACCGGCGACTGGCGGAAGGCGCAGGCAATCGAGAAGTACGTCCACGACAACATGAAGGCGGCCGAGTTCTCCCAGGCGATGGCGACCTGTTCCAACGTGGCCCAGTCGCTGAGCGGCGACTGCACCGAGTTCTCGGTGCTGGCGGCCGGCATGTGTCGGGCGCTCGACATCCCCAGCCGCACGGCCATCGGCGTGGTGGCCGTCCACGACCGGCGGGCGAACCAGTCGGTGCTGGCCTGGCACATGTGGTTCGAGGTGTGGGCGGACGGCCGCTGGGTGGCGCTCGACGCGACGCTGGGGGACGGGTCCGTCGGCCCCGGCCACATCAAGATCGCCGAGACGAGCTGGCACGAGGAGAAGTCGTTCGCCCCGCTGCTGCCGGTGCTGATGGTGCTGGGCACCCAGCCGAAGGTGACGGTGGTGAAAGTGACCGACGGGCGGTGACGATCTGGCGAGCCGCGACCGCGAGGGAGCGGCATTCTTGGGAGGCGAGGCTCACGCCGAGCCGCCAGTGATTGGCGGCTCGGCGGGTCTTTTCGACGGACAGTCGGTTCACTTCTTGGGGAACTGCCAGAACTCGTCGAACAGGCCGGCGGCCACCACCTCGAACGCCGCCGGGTTCTCCTTCGTCGGCGTCGGCTTCAGCACCGCCCAGTCGCCGAGGCGCGGGTACAGCAGCGCGTTCGTCCCCCGCAGGTCCGCCTCGCCGAACGTGTGCCCGGAGTTGATGACGATGTAGCCGGAACCGCTCGGATTCGGGTAGATCAGCACGGGGACGTGAGTCTTGGCGTCGTATTTGACGCTGTTGACCACGAGTTCCTCCTTCGTCCACTGGATGGGCAACTTCGGCAACACCTTCGCGATTGCCGGGTTCGACTGCGGGTCGCCGAAGAGGACGACGTTCGCGGCGCTTTTCTCCGCCTCCATCGCGGACGCGGTTGGCAGCTTGCCTCGGAACCATTTGTCCCACAGCGCGGCGAACTGCTCGCGGCGAGCGGTGGTGAACGCATCGATCCCTTCGTGCCAGGGCTTCCCGGTCGGATCGACGACGGCGAACTTGCCTCGGAAGGCGTCGTCGATGGGGCCGGTGCACTTCGGCCGCTTGCTCGGCGGTCGTTCTTCAGGCTTCGCCGCTACGCGCCACTTGCCTTCGACCTTCTCGAACTCGACGCCCGCGACGAAGCCTTTTGGCGTCAGTGGGATGGCTACCCGCTGCCCGTCGATGGTGGCAGTGGGGGGGAGCTTTGCCACCAGAGACTGCAAGGCCGAAATTCGGAAACCCCGCACGTTCACCGTCGCCACCGCGATGCGGTCTTCTCGGAACGAGGCGTCGATGACCGCCCGCTCATAGTGCGCATCCAGCCCGGTTAGCGTCAGATCGCCACCCGCGTCCGGGTACGCGAGCGTGTACGTCACGAATCGTAGCCGGCGCGGGTACGTCGGCTTCTCGTCGAACTTGCGGAACTCGTCGTCGATCTTCTTTTGCCACTCGGCCGGTTGCTGGTGGGCCAGCCCCGGCGCGACGAGGTGCTTGAACGTGTGCGGTTCCTTGAAGTCCTTCAGCGCCGTCTCGATGTTGTCGGCGGCGGCCTTCTGCGGATCTTTCTCCCCCGAATACGCGATCACCGGCAGGTTGAACACGTTCTCGGCGTAGTTCACGGCGTCGTAGATGCGCAGGCACTTCTCGACGTAGTCCGGGAGTTGCTTCGGCAGGTTGCCTATGTACCCGCGCGTGGTGGTGAACCCGGCACCGGGGCTGATCGCCGAGTAACTCGCGGGGTTGTGCAACCCGAGGTGCCATGCCCCGGCACCGCCCATGCTGAACCCACGCAGGAATACTTGGTCGAGTTCAAACGCGGGTTCCCTCGAACCGCGCGGCTGCAACTGCTGGAACACGAGGGCATACGCGGTGTTTATCGCTCCCCTCACGTCCCGCTCGCCGGCCCACCGGTAAGCGTTGTTCCCGCGGCCGTACACCTCCATCACGAAGTGATCCGGAGCCTTGCCGGCCTTGGCGAACTCCTTCCCGTGCAGGAACTTCACCTCCGTCAACGTCGCGTCGCGACCGTGCAGTACGACATCCAGGCGGTACTTCTTCTTCGGGTCGAAGTCGGCCGGGAGTTGCAGCGAGTACGGCTGAACGGACCCGTCCACCACCGACCTGTAACCGAGCGCGAGTGGCTTTCCCCGCGCGTCGAGCCACGGCGTCTTGCCGTCCTTCAGCGCGGCGGCGCGTTTCAGCCCGGCGTCCAGCACCTCCAGCGTCTGTTGGGCGGTCTTGTCGGTGTACCATTCGCCGTGGCGGAGCATCCAGTCGGCGGCCTTGTGGAATACCTCCACCTCCGCCAGGGTGTTCGGTGTCTTCGTGGTCTTCGACAGTTCGGCCACCGCCTTCCGCAGCTCCTCCGTCTTCTCCTTGATCTTCGCCAGCGTCGCCGCGTCGGGCGGGAACGTCTTCGGCTGGGGGAACGACCCCTGGGCGAGGGCGACGGCGGGCAGGGCGAGCAGCAGCGCGAGGCGAAGCATGGAAGGGACTCCGGGATGGGTCGCGCACCCCACACCGAGGGCGGACGCGGGAAGTTGGCTCCGACTCGTCGTGGGTTGATGTACAAGTGGCGGGCCGCGGAGGACACGGCCGGGGCGGAACTCGCCGACGCCACCGGGTGTGCCGTTCGGCTCGCCGCCCCTCACCGGCCGGTCGCGGCCAATACAACACCGGGACGACCTGCCCCGGAGGGGTGCCCCTCCTCATCACCGCGCGACCCCCATGACACTCCCGAAACTCCGCTGGGGCATCCTCGGCGTGGCCGGCATCAACAAGCGGCTGATCCCCGCCTTCAAAGCCAGCACCACCGCCAGCCTGGACGCCATCGCCAGCCGTAGCCTCGACAAAGCATCCGCCGCCGCGAAGGCCGACGGCATCGCCAAGCCCTACGGCAGCTACGAGGCGCTGCTCGCCGACCCGGACATCGACGCCGTGTACAACCCGCTGCCGAACGTCCTGCACGACGAGTGGACCCGCAAGGCGGCCGACGCCGGCAAGCACGTCCTGTGCGAGAAGCCGCTGACGTGCGACGCGGCCAGCTCCGCCGCGCTGATCGCGTACTGCCGCGGCAAGGGCGTGCGGCTGATGGACGGGTTCATGTGGCCGCACCACCCGCGGACGCACAAGCTGCGGAAGTTCCTCGACTCCGGGGCCATCGGCGATGTGAAGAAGGTGAACGCAGCGTTCACCTTCAACCTGGAAGGACTGCCGACGACGAACATCCGCATGCAACCCGAAGCCGGCGGCGGCGGGCTGCTGGATGTCGGCTGCTACACCACTTACGCCATCCGCTGGTGGATGGGCGCGGAGCCGGTGAGCGTGTACGCCAAGGCCGCGTTCGTCAACGGCGTGGACGTGGCCATGAGCGGCGTGTGGACGTTCGCCGACGGCCGTCTCGCCGGCTTCGACTGCGGCTTCACCCACCCGCTGCGGACGTGGGTGGAGATCGTCGGCACGGCCGGCGTCGTCCGCGTGCCGAACATGTGGATCCCGGACGACCGGGCCACGTTCCAAGTCGTGCGGCAGGACGGCGACTTCGGGCTGAAGACCGAGGACGTCGACACGCCCGGCGAGAACCAGATGGTTCACATGCTGGACGACTTCGCGGCGGCCGTGCGGGAGAAGCGGGAGCCGGTGCCGAACCCGGACGAGGCGGTGAAGAGCCTGCGGGTGATGGACGCGCTCATCCGCAGCGCGCGGGAAGGGAAAGAAATGCCGGTGTGAGACGGGGCGGTTGGCATACAATCCACCCACGCCACCCGTTTCCCGGTGTCCCATGCCGTCGCGCCTCACCGCCGCCGCCATCGTGCTGTTCTGGCTGGCCGTCACCGGCCACCTGGGGTACACCCGCGTGCTGCCGTGGCTGACCGCCTCGGCCGCGCCGGCCGTCACGGTGTCGGCCACCGACGAGGCCGGGCGGCAGAAGGTGCGGTGGGTGGTGCTGTTCAAATCGGGGAAGGGGGGCTTCGAGAAAGCCGGCACGCTCACCACCGAGATGACGGCGGACGATACGGACACGTTCACGTTCGTCGCCAAGTACACCGACCTGCGGTTCGAGATCGGCCCGTTCCCCGTCCGCGTGCCGACGGCCACCACCGAAGTGACCACCGACCGCGCCGGGCAACTCCGCCGCCAGTCGGTGAGCGGCACGGCGGTGTTCAAGGGGTTCGGCGCGGAGGTTTCCGGCTCCGCGTCCGTCACCAGTAGCGTCGTCGGCGGGGAGTTGCGGGGCCGGGTCGAGGGCCGCATTCCCGACCTGAATTTGACACTGGAACCGATGGACCTGCCGTCGGTGCCGGTGCCGTCTGGCCAGGTGCTGAACCCGTTGCTGCCGGTGAACCGGCTGTCCGGCGTCGAACCGGGCAAGCGGTGGACCATTCGGCAGGTGGACCCGCTGGGCGACTCGCTGAAGCAGTTGCTCCAGGCACTGGCGAAGAGGCACGGCTTCGGCGCGGCATTGCCGGGCGGCGGCGACCGGGGCGAGGAGTTGCTGGCGGAGGTGCGGGCCGACACCGAGAGCCTGCCCGCCCGCCGGAACGAGTAAGCCGTTGCGTGCCGGGTGATCGAGTACCGGGGGAAGGACAACAAGGTGGCCGCGCGAACGTGGGTGAGCGCGGCCGACGGGCGGGTGATGCGGCAGGAGGCGACCGCCGACGGCAACACCCTGCGATTGGACCGCGACGAGTGAGTGTGGCCGTCTCGCCCAGGAGAACCCCACATGGCCGATTCGACGATGCCGCCCGGACCCAGCCGCGCGACGGAAGCCGCGCTCTTGGCGCTGCGGGCGCTGCCGGGCGACACCCCGCTCGACGCCTGCTTCCGCGCCGCCTGCGAGCGGTCGGCGGCCGCCCTCGGCGTGGAACGGGTGGGCGTCTGGCTGTTCATCGACGACAAGACGGCCCTCCGCTGCGCCAACCTGTACGAGCAGTCGAAGCGGGACCACTCGACGGGGGCCGTCCTCCGGGTGGCCGACTTCCCGACGTACTTCGCCGCCCTGACAATCCGCAAGGCGGTGCCGACGGAAGTCGTGGCCACGGCCCCGTGGCTGGCCGAGCTGCGGGACGCCTACCTGACCCCGCTCGGCATCACGTCCATGCTGGACGCCGGCCTGTATCGGGACGACGAGTTGATCGGCGTGGTGTGCCACGAGCACGTCGGCCCGCCCCGCGAGTGGACGACCGAGGCCCGCGACTTCGCCGCCGCCGTCGCCGACCGGCTGGTCGTGCGGATGCGGTCGGCCGAGGTGCGCGAGCTGCGGGCGGCGTTCCAGTCCCACCGCGAGCGACTGACCGCCCTCGACAAGTCCGCCGCGCTGGAGCAGTTCGCGGCCGGCATCGCCCACGACTTCCGCGGTCTGCTGACGATCGTCCTCGGCATCGGCGACCGCCTCCAAAGCCGGCCCGACCTGCCCGCCGAAGCGCGGCGGCACGGGGCGACGCTGGTCGAGACCGCCGAGCGGGGGGTCGCCCTGGTCGGCCAGTTGACCGAGTTCGCACGGCCCCCGGCCGCGCCTCCGGCCGTCCACGACTTGGCCGATCTGACCGCCACCCTGATACCGGCCCTCGCCGCCGCCGTCGGCCCGACCCACCCCATCGCCTACTCGCCGCCGCCGCCGCTCGGTCGCGTGTTCATCGACCGCGTCCAGTACGACCGGGTGCTGACGAATCTGGTGATGAACGCCCGCGACGCCATGCCGGACGGGGGCACCATCTGCGTCCGGCTGGCGTCCGTCAAGCTGACCGGCGACCCGGCGCACGGCGGCCGGTACGTCCTGGTGGAGGTGTCCGACACCGGCCCCGGCATCGACGAGACGACGCGGCGGCGGATGTTCGAGCCGTACTACACCACGAAGACGACGGGCACCGGGCTGGGGCTGGCGGTGGTGAACCAGATCGTCCACCGGATCGGCGGGCTGGTGCGGGTGGAGAGCGTCCTCGGCCAGGGGACGGCCGTCCGCCTGTTCCTGCCGAACGTGGGGCTGCCGTCGGGGGAGACGGGCGAGTTCGCCATCCCGCCGGAGCTGCGGGAGTAGCACGGCGGCGGAAGGCCGGGGCGGAGGCGATCCGACAGTTGCGGGCCGCCCGAAGCGGTTGCCATACCCTCACGCCATGTGGAGCGTGCCCCGCGTGACGCCGAGCTGGTTCACCGCCCGCAAGTGCCGCCAAGTGTCGCGGCCGTCGTCGGTGCCGGCGATCACCCGCCGGTAGCGGTCCACCAGCGGGCCGACCTCCTCCGGCTTCTCCTTCAGCAGGTCGATGCGGAACCATCGCACGCCCAGCGTCCGCATCCGCGACACGTACTCCGCCGCCGACTGGGGGACGCTGTTGAACACCGTGTTGCGGCAGCCGGTGTCGGGCAGGACGGGGAAACTCGCGCCGACGCGGTCCCGCAGTTCCACCGCGTGCCGGTCGCACGGCCGGCCGCAGTCGCGGTGGTCCTTGCCGGTACTGAGGAACGCGGCGAACACGCAGTGTTCCATGTGGAACATGGGCATGTGCTGGTGGACGACCGGCTCGAACCGGGCCGCGTCGGACTTCGCCAGGATGGCGGCAAGCTGCTGCCAATTCAGGTCGAAGCTCGGCACCACCCGCGACAGGCCCGCGGCGAAAAACAAGTCCGCCGTCAGTTCGTTCGCCACGTTCAGGCTGAAGTCGCCGACGAGTTCGGCGTCCGGCAACTGCTCGCGGAAATAGCTCAGTCCGCCGAGGTTCCGCACCAGCACGACATCCGGTTCGGCTCGCGCGACGAGGGCCTGAAAGCCGTCCTCGCCGGGCTTCCACACGCGGTTGGTGGCGAGGCCGATCCGCACCCCGGCGGCGCGGGCGAGCGCCACGGCGTCCTTGTACTTGCGAAGGTCTTCAAAGTCGGCGTACACGACCGCCGGACGAAGCGGCAACGCCGCTTCCAGTTGCGCCAGGGTGCGGACGAGCAGGGTGAGTTCCGGTTCCATCTTCGCCGCGACCGTGACGGAGCGCGTCACGGGTTCCGCTCCCTCACGGTCGCGGCGAAGATGGACGGGGTGCCGTCTCCCCGCCTCCCGCTTCTCCGCCAGCGCCGCCGCCGCTTGCCGGCGCAAGTCATTCACCACGCTCTTCGGCAGCATCACACCGGCGGGCAGGTTCACCAGCAGGTCGCCCAACTCGAACGGCGTGTCGCCCAGCCGCCCCAACTGCTCGCGCAGCTCGTCCGGCGTCGTCGGCCGCTTGGTCGCGGCGACCAGCGGGCCGGGCCACGTCGCGGACGCTGACAACCCACTGTCAGTACTCAGCGTCAGCGCGACCGCGCCGCCGAGGGTGCCGCCCAGAACGGCCGTGATCCGTTCGCGGCGGACGGTCCTGTCCTGCGAGTAGGTTTGCGCGAGCCGCTTCTTCAACTCCGGGTCGTCGGTCTTCCACACCTCGCAGCCGACGGGGATGCGGCCGACATCCACCGCCCCGGCCTCGAAGCCGAGTTCCACGTTCGTCGCCGACTTCGCCTGCACCCGCCAGACCCGTCCGCCGGGTTCGTTCGCCTCCGGGGTGCCGAGGTCGAACAGCACGCCGTCGCCGGGGCGGACCAGTTCCTCCACCGGCAGCTTCTCCGCCAGCACGATCATCACCCCGCCCTTGCTGAACCCCGTCACCTTGCCGAGCCGCACGCCCCGGCTCTTCGGGAACCGCCCGCGCACCAGCTTCTGGTGGTCGTTGCCGTCCAGGAAGCCGTGCGTCAGCCCCCGGCTGAAGGTCTGGGCGAGGTCGAGTTCGTCCTTCCGCGCCGGCTTGAACGCTCGATGCGCGAGCGCCGCGTCGATGGCCGTGCGGTACGTCTGCGTGGTCGCCGCGACATACGGCCCGCCCTTCAACCGGCCTTCGATCTTGAACGAAATGACGCCGGCCTCGATCAGCGGCTGGATCAGTTCATACGCGGCGAGGTCTTGCGGGCTGAGCAGGTACGCCTTGTCGCCGAGGTCGCGCGTCTCGCCGTCCACGACCATCTCGTAGGGCAGCCGGCACGCCTGCGCGCACTGCCCCCGGTTGGCGCTGCGGCCGCCGAGGGCTTCGCTGGTCAGGCACTGGCCGGAGTACGCCACGCACAGGGCACCGTGAACGAACACCTCCACGGGCGTGTCGGTGCCGGCCGTCACCGTGCGGATTTCGTCCAGACTCAGTTCGCGGGCCAGCACCACCCGCTCGACGCCGAGGCCGCGCACGAACGCGATGCCGCGCGGCTCGGTCAGCGTCATCTGCGTGCTGGCGTGGACCGGGAGCGTCGGGGCGAGTTCGCGGATGAGTTTGACCAAGCCGAGGTCTTGCACGATGACGGCATCGACGCCAGCCCCCGCGCATGCGATCACGAACCGCCGCGCTTCGGCCAGTTCGTCCGAGAAGATCAGCACGTTCAGGGCGACGAACCCCTTCGCGTTGCGGTCGTGCAGGAACCGCATGACGGTCGGCAGCTCCTGCACCGTGAAGTTGTGCGCGCGGGCGCGGGCGTTGAAGGCTTCGAGGCCGAAGTACACGGCGTCGGCCCCGTTGGCGACGGCCGCGCGGAGGGCCTCCCAGTCGCCGGCGGGGGACAGCAGTTCGGGCGTGGTGCGAGTCATGGGGGCATTGTACCGGCGTGCGGGGCCTTCACGAGTCCGGCTGTAGACTTGAATCCATTCCACCCGTTTCCGTGACTTCGCCCTCGCGCTGCCATTCCTAAAGTCCTTTTCATCAAAGTCGCCGTGCCGATGGGTCGATGAGACGGACAATGACCTCCGTCCCGCCGTCCCGGATTCCGCACGCCATGACCCCATCGCTGCGACTGCCGACGTTGGTCGCGCTGCTGACGGCGGTCGGCTGCCAGACGGCCCCGGTCGCACCGGATCGCGTGACCGTCGCCGCGCAACTGCTGCCCCGGTTCGGCCAAACGCTGCCGGATCGCACCACCGCCGGCCAGTTCGCGCTGCCGCCGGGGGTGGCCATCGACGACGGCCTGACGGAGGACGAAGCCCTCGCCGTCGCCCTGTGGAACAACGCCGCGTTCCAGGAACTGCTGGCCGACCTCGGCGTCGCGCGGGGCGATCTGATCCAGGCCGGGCTGCTGCCGAACCCCGAAGTCGGCTACTTCTTCGCGGCGACGGACAAGCCGTTCAAGTACGTCCTCGACTTCCCGCTGGAATCGCTGTGGCTGCGGCCGATCCGCGTGAAGGCGGCGGCGAACGAGGCGGCGCGGGTGACGGATCGGCTGGCGCAGGCCGGCCTCGACCTGATGCGGGACGTGCGCCTCGCCTACGCCGACGTGCTGCTGGCCCAGGAGCGACTCGCCGTCGCCAAGAAGACCGTGGCCCTGCGGACCGAGAACCGCAAGTTCGTCGAGAAGCTGCGCGACAACGATGACTCGTCGGTCCAAGAGGCCGCGACCGCCCGCATCCTGGCGCTTCAGGCCGACCAGGACGCGGCCCGCGCGGCGTTCGACGTGCCGCTGGCGGAGGAACGGCTGCGGAACCTGCTCGGCCTCGGTGCGATCCGCGGGCCGCTGCCGCTCGACCCGCCGCCGCTGCCGCCGACGACGGAACTGCCAGTCGATCAGTTGACGGCGGAGGCGCTGGCCACCCGGCCGGACGCGACCGCCGCCGCCAAGGCCGTGGCCGCCGCCGAGGAGCGGGTCCGCCTCGCCAACCTCGGCTGGGTGCGACTGCTCGGCATCTTCGACGCCACCAGCGGCCGCTCCGCCGGCCACGAGTTCGGCCCGGCGTTCCGCGTCACGCTGCCGATCTTCAACCGCAACCAGGGCGGCATCGCGCGGGCCGAGGCCGAGTTGGAGCGGGCCGTCCGCAACCGCCAGACGGTGGCGAATCAGATCGTCCTCGACGTGCAGCGGGCGTACCTGCAATACCGACAGGCGGCGGCGGAACTGGACGCGCTGAAGACGAAGGTCCGGCCGGAGGTCGAAGCGGCCCTCGACCTGGCGCGGAAAGGCTATCAGACCGGCAACGATTCGATCTTCCTCGTGCTGGAAAACACCCGTCAACTGCTGGACAACTACCTCCGCGAGGCGGTGCTGACCGGCGACCTGCGGCGGGCGTGGGCCGAACTGGAGCGGAGCGTCGGCCGGCGACTAACGAGCGCGGGGTCGCCGACCAGCCCGATTCGGGTCGTGGAACCGCCGAAGCCCGCGACGGTCCCGCCGCAGCCGGTGAGCGCGACGCCGCCGACGCCCCCCAGGAACGCACCATGAGTTTGCTACAACGCCTGCCGGGGGTCGCCCTCACGCTGGCCGTGGCCGCACTCGTCGGGGCCGGCGCGTGGTGGCTGGTCACGAACAAGCCCGACCTGCCCAAAACCGACAAGCCGCCGCCCGCCGCCAAGGTGGAGAAGGTGGTCAAGGAGGACGACCTGGCGCGGGTGATCGTCGGCGAGAAGGCCGTCGAGCGAATCGGACTGACCGTGGGGGCGGTGGAGGCGAAGGCCGTCCGGCGGGTGCGGGTGTACGGCGGCGAGGTGACCATCCCGGACGGCCGTCGCATCCCCGTCACGGCGTCCCTGGCCGGCACGCTGGCCGCGCCGACCGGCGGCATGCCGAAGGCCGGGCAGGTGGTGAAGGCCGGCGACGCGCTGTTCCAACTGCTGCCGCTGCTCAGCCCGGAAGGACGAATCACGATGGCCGGCACGCTGGCGACCGCCGACGGCCTGGTGAAGACGACCGAGAAGCGGGTGGACGCCGCCCGCGTGGCGCTCGACCGGGCCAAAAGCTCGGCCAACATCACGGGCGGGAGAGGGCCGGTGGAGGCCGCGCAGGGGGCCTACGACGTGGCCGTGGAGGAGCGGGACGTGGCGGCCGTGAACCGCAAGGTGCTGGCGAAGGCGGCCGGCGAACTGGACAAGGGGACCGCTTCGCCGGTGCCCGTCCTCGCGCCCATCTCCGGCCTCCTCCGCGTCGTCACCGCGCAGCCGGGGCAAGCCGTGCCGGGCGGCGCGGCCCTGTGCGAAGTGGTGGACCTGTCCACCCTGTGGGTCCGCGTGCCGGTGCCGGTCGGCGACACGGATGCCATCGCCGGCGGCGAACCGGCCCTCGTCGGCAAGCTGGCCGCCGCGCCGGGCACCGCGCTCGCCCCCGCCACGCCGATCCCCGCTCCGCCGTCGGCGAGTGTGATGGCCGGCACCGTCGATGTCTTTTATGAATTGCCGAATGCCGGCGGCGCGCTCACCCCCGGCCAGCGGGTCGGCGTCACGGTGCCGCTGAACGACCCGAAGGAAAGCCTGACCGTGCCGTGGTCGGCGGTGGTGTTCGACACGCACGGCGGCAACTGGATTTTCGAGGAGACGGCCGCCCGCACCTTCTACCGCCGGCGGGTGGTGGTGGCGTACACCGACCCGGCGAACCCGGTGACGGCGGTGCTGAAGTACGACGCCGACGACCGCGCGCGGGCGGCCGCGAGTGGGATGCCGGAACTGAAGGCCGGCACGCGGATCGCCACGGCCGGCGTCCAGGAACTGTTCGGCGCGGAAACCGGCTTCATCAAGTGAGACGCCCATGCTGAGCTGGCTCATCGCGTCGTCCGTCCGGGGGCGGGTCGTCGTACTCGCCCTGTGCGGGTTCCTCGTCGCCTACGGCTACCGCACCGTCCAAACCGCTCCGCTCGACGTGTTCCCCGAGTTCGCCCCGCCGCGCGTCGAGGTGCAGACCGAAGCGCCGGGCCTGTCCACGGACGAAGTCGAGGCGCTCATCAGCGTGCCGCTGGAGAACGCGCTGAACGGCACGCCGGGTCTGAAGACCCTCCGGTCGAAGTCGGTGCTGGGCCTGTCCTCGGTGGTGCTGCTGTTCGAGGAAGGGACCGACATCCACAAGGCGCGGCAGTTCGTGCAGGAGCGGGTGTTCGCCGAGACGCCCCGCCTGCCGGTCGTCGCCCAGCGGCCGAACATCCTGCAACCGCTGTCGTCGCTCAGCCGGCTGATGAAGATCGGCGTCACGTCGAAGACGCTCAGCCAGCAAGACATGACCGTGCTGGCGCTCTGGACCATCCGGCCGAAGCTGATGTCGGTGCAAGGGGTGGCCAACGTCGCCATCTGGGGCCAGCGGGACAAGCAGTACCAGGTGATCGTCGATCCCGAACGGCTGCGGAACGAGCGGATCACGCTCGACCAAGTGGTGAAGGCCGCGACCGACGCCACGGCCCTGGACTCCGGCGGGTTCGTGGACAAGCCGAACCAGCGGCTGGCGGTGCGGCACCGGCCGATGGTGCAGTCGCCGGCCGACCTCGGCCGCACCGTCGTCGCCTTCGACGGCAGTTCCCCCGTCCGCCTCGGCGACATCACCACGGTCGGGTTCGGCTCGCCGCCGCCCATCGGCGACGCCATCATCGTCGCCAAGCCAGCCGCCGGCGCGCCCCCCGCCGACGGCGTGCCCGGCCTGCTGCTCATCGTCGAGAAGGTGCCCGACGCGAACACGCTGGAAGTGAGCCGGAAAGTCGAAGCGGCCTTGAAGGAACTCGAACCCGGCCTCGTCGGGCTGGACGTGGACCCGAGCATCTTCCGGCCGGCCACGTTCGTCGAGCGGAGCATCGAGAACCTGGCCCACGCGCTGCTCGTCGGCTGCGGGCTGGTGGTGGTCATCCTCATCGCCTTCCTGTTCGACTGGCGGACGGCCCTGATCAGCCTCCTGGCCATCCCGCTGTCACTCATCTCGGCCGTGGTCATCCTCACGGCCCTCGGCATCACGCTGAACACGATGGTGATCGCCGGCCTCGTGATCGCGCTCGGCGAGGTGGTGGATGACGCCATCATCGACGTGGAGAACATCGTCCGGCGGTTGCGGTTAAATCGACGGATGGAGAGTCCCGAAAGTTCATTCATGGTCGTGTTGAAGGCATCGCTCGAAGTCCGCAGCGCGGTCGTGTACGCCACCATGATCGTCATCACCGTGTTCCTGCCGATCTTCTTCCTGGACGGCATCGCCGGCAGCTTCTTCCGCCCGCTGGCCCTGGCGTACATCCTCGCCATCCTCGCCTCGCTGCTGGTGGCATTGACGGTCACGCCGGCGCTGTCGTACATGCTGCTAACCGGTCACACCGGTCGCCGCGAGGAGGCACCGCTGGCGAAGCTGCTTCGCAAGTGTTACGCGGCGGTCATCCCGTACTTGTTGCACCGACCGTATGCCGCGCTGGGCATCGTCCTGGCCACGTTCGTCCTCAGCGGGGCCTACGCCACCCGCTTCGGCGGCGAGTTCCTGCCGGAGTTCCAGGAGACGGACTTCCTGATGCACTACATCACCAAGCCCGGCGCGTCGGTCGAGGAGATGGACCGCATGACGGTGCTGGCCAGCCGCGAACTCATGGCCATCCCCGGCGTGCGGAACTTCGGCTCGCACATCGGCCGCGCCGAGGTGGCCGACGAGGTGTACGGGCCGAACTTCACCGAACTCTGGATCAGCATCGACCCGGACGTGCCGTACCATCCGACGCTGAAGAAGATTCAGGACGCGATGGACGGCTACCCCGGCATGTTCTGTGATGTTCAAACGTACCTCAAGGAGCGCAGCAAGGAAGTGTTGTCGGGCACCAGTTACAGCATCGTCGTGCGGCTGTTCGGGCCGGACATGGCGGTCTTGAGAGCGAAGGCCAAGGAAGTCGAGAAGACGATGGGCGGCATCGACGGCGTCACCAACTTGAAGGTGGAGTCGCAGACGCTGCTGCCGCAGATCGAGATCCGCGCCCGGCCGGACGCCCTGGAACGCTACGGGCTGACGCCCGGTCACGTCCGCCGCGCCACCACGACGCTGCTCCGCGGCACCAAGGTCGGCGAGGTGTACGAGAGCCAGAAGCGGTTCGACGTGGTGGTGTGGGGCCACGAGAAGTGCCGGGCCGACGTGACCGCCATCCGCGAGTTGCCGCTCGACCCGGCCGGCGCGATCCCGACGCAGCTCCGGCTGAAGGACGTGGCCGACGTGCTGGTGGTGCCGATGCCGAACGAGATCAAGCGGGAAGCGGCGTCGCGCCGGCTGGACATCACCTGCAACGTGGCCGGCCGCGACCTGGGGGCAGTGGCGGCGGACGTGGAGCGGGAGGTGCGGGCGCTGAAGTACGACCCCGGTTACCACCCGGAGTTCCTCGGCGAAGAGGCGGCCCGCCGCGAGGCCACCCGGCGGCTGTTCGTCCTCGGCGGGGCGGCGCTGCTCGGCGTGCTGCTCATCATCTTCTCCGATTTCGGCTCGTGGCGGCTGACGCTCATCGTCGCCTTCACCTTGCCGTTCGCGCTGGTCGGCGGGCTGGTCGGCGTCGGCCTGACGGGCGGGGTGGTGTCGCTCGGGTCGCTGGTCGGGTTCGTCACCGTGCTGGGCATCGCCGCCCGCAACGGCATCATGATGGTCAGCCACTACCGGCACTTGGAGGATGAGGAGGGCGAACCGTTCGGCCCGGAGCTGGTGCGGCGCGGCTCGGAGGAGCGACTGGCCCCCATCCTGATGACCGCATTGGCAACGGGGCTGGCACTGCTGCCGCTGGTCATCACGGGGTTGAAGCCCGGCCACGAGGTCGAGTACCCGCTGGCCATCGTCATCCTCGGCGGACTGGTCACGTCTACCCTGCTGAACCTGTTCCTGCTGCCGGCCCTGTACCTCCGCTTCGGCCGGCGGGGG
Organism: Fimbriiglobus sp.; assembly: GCA_043738505.1. Lineage (GTDB taxonomy): Bacteria > Planctomycetota > Planctomycetia > Gemmatales > Gemmataceae > JALHQU01. Next base: position 18,043 of record JAYUFU010000443.1, read on the forward strand.
TCGGCGGAGAAGACGACCGGGTGACGGCGGCCGACTGTCCCGAAACTCCGCGGGCGGATACCCGCCAATGGTGTTAGGGTTTCCGCGTGGGTTCCAGGGGTGACACGCGAGCGCAGCTCGCCGAACCCCTGGAAAACTCCGGGCGCGCGCCCGCTCGTGGAGTTCGCCGAACGCCTGGGACCGTCGGCGAGCTACCGGTCCAGGGACAGACACAGCCGCAACCCGTAGCTGCTGCGGGCGTTCGTCGGGCCGTTCCTGCCGCGGTTGGCGGCGCGGCAGCCAGTACTGCCGGAGTCCCAGGAGCCGCCGCGAAGGATGCGATACTTCTGTTCACTATCGTACCAGTCCTGGCACCACTCCCAGACGTTGCCGTGCATGTCGAACAGGCCGAGTGCGTTCGGCCTGTAGTCGCCGACCTTCGTGGTCCGCCCCAGCCCCGATTCGCTGAAGTTCGCCTGCTGAGTGGTGAGCGTGTTCGTCGGCGACTGGAAGTAGTGGTTCCACCCGCACAGGGCCTGTGTGGTGGCGGCCGCGCGGCAGGCGTACTCCCACTCGGCCTCGGTCGGCAAGCGGTACTTGTACCCGCTCTCCTTCAGCTTCTCGTTCAGCTTCTGGACGAACGTCTGGCAGTCGTTCCACGACACCGATTCGACGGGGAACCGCTTCAGGTCGGCGTCCGAGATGTCGGCCACCTTCGCCGCTTCGGAACCACCTTTGCGGAAGGCGCTCGGGTTGGCACCCATCACCGCCGTCCACTCGCCTTGCGTCACGGGGTAGACGCCCAGGTAGAAGTCGCGGTCGATGCTCACCTGCTTGTCGCCGCACTTGCCGTCGCCGCCACCCATCCAGAACGTGCCCTTCGGCACGATGGCGAACTCCATCCCCAGCGCGTTCACCAGCCGCTTGCCGTCGCGGAAGGCGACCGCGCGGGCGTGCAGGTCGGCGTCCCGCATCCGCGAGTGGAAGATGCTTTCAAGCGTGGCCACGGCGGCGGCCCACTCGCGGCGGTCGAGCTGCTTCTGGGCGGTCGCGTTCTTGGCGTCCGCGTCGGCGTACTTGGCGTCGAACTCGGCCGTCAGTCCCTTGTCCAGGTCCGCCTGGCTGATGACGACCGGCTCGGCGGTCAGCTTCTTCGGCAAGGACTTCAGCGCGTCGGCCAGTTCGCCGGCGTGCTGGAAGCGGTCCCGCTGGTCGCTGGCGATGCTGCGGGCCAGCAGTTCGATGAGCGGGCGGCAGACGTGCTTCCTCTCCAGGACGTGATACCAGTCCTTGTTCAGCGGCCGGTGAACGTCGCCGAGGATCATCTGGTAGAGCATGACGCCGAGGGCGTGAACGTCGTCGGCGGCGTGCGGCTTCGCGCCGGCGAGCTGCTCGTCGGAGGCGTACATGGGGGTGCCGGCGCGGACGAACCCGCCGGTCGCGGTGCTGACGGTGACGCCGCCGACGGTGGCGATGCGGGCCTCGTCGATGGCCTGGCGGGCCTGCGTGTGGCTGATGCCGAAGTCGGTGATCTTGAGCGTCTGGTCCTTGCCGATCAGCACGTTCGCCGGCTTCATGTCGCGGTGGATGAGGGCGCGGGGCTTGTCGTCCAGGCGGATGCGGGTGTGGCAGAAGGCCAGCGTGTCGGCCAGGGTGGTCAGGTTCTGCACGCCGAGGGCGGCGCGGACGGCCACGTCGTTCGGCCACGACTGGACCAGCGTGCCGAGTTCCCCGCCCTCTACGTACTCGTACTGGAGCCAGGGTGACTCGCCGTCCAGGTGGACCTCGAAGAGCTGTACGATGTGGTCGCGGTTCCGCAGCTCGTTCTGCACCAGTTCGATGTTCTCCATCTCCAGTTCGAGGTTCCCCTGCGAGACCGGATCGAGGCAGAACTTGAAGGCGCGGAACGTCTTCGTCATCCGCTTGCTCTGGGCCTTCCAGACCTCGCCGAAGCCGCCGATGCCGAGGCGTTCGACGAGAAGCCAGTTGGGCGCGGCCGGCGGGCTGTCGCCGACCTGGAACCGCGACAGCCGGGGCGGGATGAACGGGGCCAGGTCTTCGGCGCGGGTCAGGGTGAAGTCGTCGGGGACGGTGCGGCCGCTGCGGTCCTCCGGCCGGGCGAAGGTGGTGCGGATGCGGGCCGGCCACAGCTTCAGGTGTTCGGTGGCGGCCTTCTTTTCCTCCGCCGACTTGCCGGCCAGCTCCAGTTCGACGATTTCCTCCACCTTCTTGTCCCACTCCGCCGGCGGCAGGGCGGCGACCTGCGCGAGCGCCTGCCGGATCACGGCGGGCTGCTGAGCGGCCGGCACCTTCTTGCGGAACAGGCCGAGGACGTTGTCGGCGAAGTCCAACACCTTCCGCCCGCCCTGGGCGATGTCGCCGAGGTTGCGGACGACGCCGGCCGCCAACCCCAGCGCGCCGACGACGGAGCCGAAGAGTTCGAACATGGGAACCGCCAGGTGCGACTGGTGTGATGGTACGTCAAGTGGTTCGCGGCTGGCCGGCACGGATTTTCGAGAACCGGGGGGAATTCCGAACTTCCCCCTCACAGCACCCCTTTGGTGCTGGGGATGCCGGCGGCGCGGACGGTCTCTTCCGGCACCAACACGACCTTCCACAGGGCGCTCACTCGGGCGGGTGTCGAACACTACCCCAGCACCTCGATCACCAGCGGCGTCGCGGGCGGAGCGGAGTCGGTCACGGTGAACGACCCTTCCAGCAACTCCGTCGCACGCGGTAGCCCCTTGCCCGCGCGGTGGTAAATCTCGAACACCACGTCGCCGGCCGTCACCGCCTCGCCGGGCTTCTTGCGGACCATCACGCCGACGCCGTGGTCCACCGCGTCGTCGGCCCGCAGTCGGCCCGCGCCGAGCGTCATCGCCGCGATGCCGACCGCTTCGGCGTTCATCTCGTTCACGAAGCCGGCCGACTTCGCTACGACCGTCGCGCGATCCGGGGCGAGGGGCAGGAGCGAGTAGTCGTCCACGACATCGGGGTTCCCGCCTTGCTGTTGAACCATCTCGCGGAACTTGTCCAGCGCCATGCCGTTTTGCAGCCTGACCACCACATTCGGCCGTCCCTTCTCCGCCAACCACGCCATCCGCTCGGTCTGGCAGACCGATAACGCCATCAAGTCCACTGGCCCGTTCCCCTTCAGCGTCTCAATCGCCTCGATCACTTCCAGGCTGTTCCCGACCGCGCGGCCCAGCGGCGCGTCCATGGCGGTGATCATCGTCACCACCTTCAGCCCGTTGGCGGTGCCGACGCGCTGGATGGACTCGGCCAGCGCCCGCGCGTCGGGCAGCGTCTTCATGAACGCGCCGCGGCCACACTTCACGTCCATCACCAGCCCGGAAATGCCCTCGGCCAGCTTCTTGCTGAGGATGCTGGCGGTGATGAGCGGGATGCTCTCGACGGTGCCGGTCACGTCGCGGAGGGCGTACAGCTTCTTGTCCGCCGGCGCGACCTCGGCCGTCTGGCCGATCATCGCGCAGCCGACGGTTCGCAAGGCGGCGCGGAACTCGTCTTCGCTCAAGTTCACGCGGAAGCCGGGGATCGCTTCGAGCTTGTCGAGCGTGCCGCCGGTGTGCCCCAGCCCGCGGCCGGACATCATCGGCACCGTCACCCCGCACGCCGCCGCCAGCGGGGCCAGCACCAGGGACACCTTGTCGCCGACGCCGCCTGTGCTGTGCTTGTCCACCTTCGCGCCGGGGATGTCGGACAGGTCCAGCACCGTGCCGGAGTCGGCCATTTGCCGCGTGAGTGCGGCGGTTTCGTCCACCGTCATGCCGTTCAGGAAGATCGCCATCAGCAGCGCGGAGAGCTGGTAATCCGGCCACTCGCCGTGCGCGGCGGCGCGGACGAACGCGGCGATCTGCCCGGCGGTCAACTCGCGGCCGTCCCGCTTCGCCCGGATGATCTCGACGGCGGTCATGGCGGCGGCTCACGAAGTGAAGGGGAGGGGATTCCGGCGCGTCACGAGGACGCCCTCGACCGGATCGACGACCGCATCCGCCGACACCCGTCGCCGAGTCACGTCGCGCCCAGCAGCTCGCCCAGCAGGTTGGACTGCGGGTAGCTGTGGCCGAGGTGCTGGCGGAAGCCCTCGGCGTAGGGCACGCCGGCGGCCTTGCCCCGGCTCGCGGACCAGTCCGTCATCGACTGCACCAAGTTGTCCACGCCGTGGTGCTTGCGGAGCCACGCCCGCTGGCTCTCGTGCGCCGCCAGCATCGTCGCCTTGGCGGCGACGACCGTCGAGATGTCGATGGAGAACGCCGCCGCGACCGGCCGGCCGAAGATGTCCTTCCCTTCCAGCGGGTCGCAGTAGAACAGGTGCGGGATGGCGTCCAGCGGCGGGTGCGGCTCGGCGTGACCGGGGCGGTGCAGGAAGTTGGTGATGGGCGCGGCGAAGGTGGCGGCGCGGACCAGGACGCTCGTCTGCTCGTGGTCGAGGTGGTAGTCGTCCGGGCTGTGGGTGAGGACGACGCTCGGCCGGACTTCGTCCAGCAGCCGCGCGACGGCGTCCAGTTGCCCGTCGCAGAACTTCACCCGCAGGTCGAGGACGCCGACGCAGTGGTAGGCGAAGCCGACCGCGTCGCACGCGGCCTTCCCCTCGGCCCGACGGATGGCGGCGATCGCGTCCGGAGGGTGTTCGGCGGACCCGCAGTCGCCGGCCGTCAGGGTGGCGACGTGGACGTTCCACCCCCGCTCGCGGCGCAGGCGGAGGAGGGTGCCGGCGCACAGGAACTCGGCGTCGTCCGGGTGGGCCAGGACGGCCAGGATGGTGTCGGGCATGGGGTCACTGACCGGGGCCGCTGGGCATTCGCTGCGGCAGGGGTCCGCCGGCCGGGTCGGACGGGGGGCCGTCCATCGAGGCCGGCGGACGGAGGAAGCCGAGGGACATCAGTTTGCCCAGGCGGATGTCCAGCCGCACCCACGACTTCCGCTCGTCCTGGTCCTTGTCGGCGAACCGCTTCAGGTAGGCGTACTGCGCGGGGTCGGCCACCTGCTTCCGCGCCTCCGCCTCGACCACCCCGGCCCGCATCCGCATCCGCACGGCGATCTCCGTCACCGCCCGCTCCTCGGCGACGAATTGGAGCAGCACCTTGCGGGCGAAGGCGTCGAACGGGTCCGGGACGGCCGGGGCCGCCGGCTTGACGAAGGCCACCGCCGCCTGGGCGGCGGTCAGGGCGGCGTCCACCTCGCGGAGGATGACCGGGTCGTCCTTGTACTGGTCGGTCAGCTTCTGTTCCAGGTCGAACGAGAACTCGTGGACCGTGTCGCTGCGGTCGCCGCGGTGGTAGCGCCGCGCCCGCGGGTCGTCGAGCGCCCGCCGCCACTCGGCGATGGCGGCGGCGTACTCGCCGGGAGCCAGGCCGCCGACGGCCCGCACCGCCTCGGCCGCCAGAAGCCGCTTGCGGGCGTCCACCATCTCCCGCGTCGATTCCGCCTGCGCTTCGTCCTGGAACCGCTGGTAATTGGTCACCTGGAGGTTCTGCGGCAAGTAGTCCTTCGCCTTGCGGAGCCGCAGGTCGTCGGCGGTGAACCGCTCGGCCTGTTCGGGCGTCAGTTCGATCGGCAGCTGGCTGCCGGGGGGGAACTCGGTCGCCGTCTTGCTGTAGGCGGCGTCCATCGCCTTCTGCGTCTCGACCGACGGGTTCAAGCCGTTGTCGCGGCCGAAGGCGGACCACCGCCGCTCGGCCTCCTCCCACTCCTTCAGGGAGTCGCGCTGCGCCTTCAGCGCGGCCGGCCGGTCCTTGAACCACGGCTCGCCGCTCCGCCCGGCGTCCGGATCCCACGTCGTGTCGGCGTCGTACCAGCCCTCCTTCTGGAGCCGCTCGGCCAGGTACGACTGCGCCCGCGCCGGGTAGTACCGGAAGATGATCAGGGCCGGGTACTGGGGCATGCGGTACTTGTACTCGGCGTCCGGGTCGGCGGGGTCGAAGTCGGCCGGCCGGCGGGGGGCGGCGGCGGCCAGCTTGTCGGCCGGCGGCGGCGGCACCACCTGCTGCGCGTACTGGAACCAGGCGCGGGCGGCCAGCAGGGCGTCGAACCGGTCGTACCGGGTGGCCAGGTCCTCGTGGCCGGGGTGGTACTCCTTCTCCCCGTCGAACGCCGGCGGCAGGGTGGGGAACTGCGCGTCGTCCGCCTTCGCCCGGCCGCTCTTGTCCCACCGCGTGGGCAGGTCGGTGTTGGCGGCCAGGAAGTCGGCCACCTCCAGCGGGGTGGCGGCGATGGTGTCGGTCACGTCCTTGCCCAGGGTGGGGTTCGGCCGCGGCGTCTTCAGCCGCCGCACCAGCTGCGGGTTCTCCTCGCAGAACTGGCGGAACTTGTCGCCGCTGATGGTCCCCGCGTTCTGCGTCAGGAGGCGGGCCGGCGACCGGTCGTCCGGCCGCATCACCGCCAGCGCCATCAGGCACCGCAGGGTGGTCACCTTGTCCGACACGGTGAACTTGTTCTGGTAGAAGAAGCCGATGTCGCGGCGGAGGTCGGGGGAGCCGACGAAGAACGGCTTGTCCATGCCCGGCCGCCGCACCACCTTGGTGTTCAGCTTGTCGCCCTCGCTCAGCAGCTCGATGCCGCGGGCGATGAAGAAGAACGTGTCGCTCAGCTTCTCGTTCTCGACGGACACGTTGTACGAGATGTTCCACCCCTGGTAGAGCCACGGGGTGATGAAGTTCGGCTGGAGGCGGGTGACCAGGCGGGCGTACAGCTCGAAGTCGTGCCACTCGCCCCGCTTCTGCTTCTCGATGGCCGACGACCACAGGACGGTGACGACCACCCCGCGGAACCCGACCAGGCTGACGCGGGCGGCCGACCCGGCGATCTCCGGGTCGCCCATGTCCAGTTCGGACAGCTCCAGGTTGCCGGCCTGCCGGGTGATGGGCAGGCGGGCGACGCGGTCCAGCGCCCGCTCGAACCCGCCGCGGTACGGGACGTTCAACTTCTCGCACGCCTGGCGGATGAAGTCGCCGGCGTCCGGGTCCAGCTTGAGCCGGCGGGCGACCTCGGCGCGGAAGTCGGGCGAGCGGGTACTCAGCGTGAGCCGGCGGGCCACCTCCTCGGTCGGGTCGATGGCGTTCGGGTCGCCGAACGGCAGGCTCAGCCCGCCCCGCCAGAACATGCTCAGGGTGAACAGGCCGACGATCAGGCCGAGGTACGCCAGTTTGCGGGTGCGGGCCGCCCGTTGCAGGTCGTTCACGAGGAGAGCCTCCAAATGGTCTTGGCGAGCGGGGCCGTCAGCCCAGTACTGTCCGCGACTTCGGCGAGCCGAAATCGCGCCTGGCGGTCTTGGACTCTTCACCGCGGAGCGGTGGCGGACTGTAGCCAGGGGTGAAACCCCTGGTGCCACGTTTCCCTGAAATTCCTCGCATCCCGGAGGGATGACGGACGTTCCGCCACCCCTCCGGGGTGGGTTCGTTTTTCGCCGCGGACCTGGGGTGTCGCTCGCTCCGCTCGCTCACCCCTGGCTACAGTCCGCCACGCCTCCGGCGTGAAGACCGAGAGGCCAACCGAGGCTCCCGCAAGCGGTTCCGAATTGCCCACACGTCACCGGCAACTGGCGTCAGCCCCCTGTTTCTTCCGTCACCGCGACAACAGGGGGCTGACGCCCCCCGCTCGCCCAGAACCGAACGATCACGCCGCCACTTCGCGGGAGCGGATCAGGTAGAAGCCGAGGATCAGCCACGGCAGCAGGTAGCCGGCCATGACGATCAGGTTCATGGCCAGGTTCTCGAACGACACGTTGAACCCCTCGGCCAGGAACGGCGTCCAGTCGTAGGCGTACACGTCGGGGAACAGGTTCACCACCCGGCGGATGAGCCACGCGAAGCCGCCGTCGGCCAGGTCCGCCGCCTTGATCCCGGCCGTCCCCTCGTCCGGCGCGGTCGGCAACTTGGCCTGCGTCAACTGGCTGAGCGCCCGCACCGGCCCGCCGCCCGAACTCTTGCCCATCGCCAGTTCGGTGATGTACTGGCCGAAGTACCCGGCCGCGAACAGGAACCCGGCGGCCAGGAAGGCGACCACCCCGGTCAGGTAGGTGCTGCACACCACCGCCAGCCCGATCAGGACGACCAGCCGGCACCACAGGCCGACCGCCGCTTTGAAGAAGTTCTGCCCGAACGACTGCTCCGCCTCCAGCAAGTACAGGTCGCCCTCGGCCATGCCCAGCATCTGCGAGCTGGTCTCGCACTTGACGTACACCAGCAACTGCTGCGGCGGCGGGACGGGCAGCTCCTTGCCGGTGGCCGGGTCGGTCGTCGGGGCCAGCCGGTTCCCCTGCTTGTCCTGGGTGGCGACGGCGTTGGCGAACAGGCCGGCCGGCACCGGCACCGTCGCCGGGTGGTAGTCGAACACCTCCTTGCTCACCACCTCGTAGAAGCCGAACTCCTCGGCCAGTTCGTTCGCCACCTCCCAGTCGGCCGTCCCCGGCACGGTGTCGCGGTTGCTCAGGATCGCCTTGGCGTTCGGGATGGCGTCCCGCGACCCGAACTTCCGCTGGCCCGGCTCCCGCTTCTGGTCGGCGGCGAACAGCAAGTCCTTCGCCCGCTCCTCGTACCGCTTCTCCTGCGCGGGGTCGGCCCACAGCCAGGTGCCGTTCTTCAGCGCCGGCGGCAACTGCTGGCACCGCCACGTCGCCAGCCGGATGTTCACGTCCACCCCGCGGTTCTCCACCCCTTTCGTCATGCGGTAGATGTCGAACGTGAACTCGACCGGGACGGCCGATCCGCTCGCCGCCGCCAGCGACGACGGCAGCCGGCCGAACGTCCAGACGGCCCGCTGCGAGCTGGTCGGGTGGCCGGCGATGTACTTGCGGTAGTTGAACTCGCGGCCGACGTCCGTCCCCTGGATGTTGTCGCCGAGGCGGGAGGCGAACCGCAGCGTCCCGCGGATCGGCACGCGGGCCTTGAACGTCTCCTCCTTGGCCTTCGGCGAGATGTTCGACGCCTCGATGAGCAGCCAGCTGCCGGCCGTCATGACGACCAGGGCGACGGTGGCCAGCGACACGTACCCCAGGAACCGGCCCAGCACCACGTCGAACGGCTGCACCGGCTTGGTCAGCACGGTGTAGATGTTCTGGTTCTTCACGTCGTTCGGGATGGCGAACGAGGCCAGCGCGGCGGCCATCAGCAGCAGCACCACCTGCGTCAGCCACGTCGTCATGCCGACCGTCAGGCGGAGTTCGTCCTCGGCCTTGAACGGCAGGAACCAGGTGATCGGGAACAGGGCCGGCAGCAGCAGCACCAGCAGCGCCAGGAACACCTTGCTGCGGATCACGTCGAGGACCGACAGCTTGGCGACGGCGAACACCGCGCCGAGGCGGTCCCACAGGCGACAGCGGTACACCGCCCACCCGGTCGAGAGGATGAGCGCCACCACCGCCCCGACGCCGACCCACTCCCGCGCCGCCGGCACCGCCCGCAGCGCGGCCCACGCGGCCACCCTGATCCCCGCCCACAGCAGCAGCAGCAGGGCGAACGTCCCGCCCAGGCTCGGCGTGCCGACCGGCGCGCGGCCCGTCGAGGCCGCCCGCCGCACCAGGTTCGCCATCGCCCCGAAGAACGGCGCGCCGATGCCGAGGATGGCGAACAGGCCGGCGACGGACAGCGCGACCGGCTGCGACCGGCTGGACCACTCCGGCGGCGTGTACTTGTTGTACCCGTTCGGGTCGAACGTCGCCGCCTTCTCGAACGCCCGGATGTCGATGCCGAAGTTGTTGAAGAAGAGGAACCCGTACACGGCGTAGGCGAGCAGGGCGAGGACGAAGGACATGAGCATGAGGACCGACAGCGGGAACCGCTGCTCCCGCTCGGGGATGGCTTTCGGCGAACCGGCGACCGCGGCGACGACCCCGAGCGGGCTCAGATTCGCGATTGCGACAGCCGCCCGGACGCCGGTGGCGAGGCCGGACATGGCACCTTTGAGATCCCCTTCAACAGTCCCCCGGCGGCCGAGTAACACGTACAGGATGTACAGGCCGAGGCCGACGAAGGCGAATCCGCCGGCGTCCATCAGCCACGCCTGCGCCAGCCCCGGCAGGTCGGCGAAGGTGAACGGGTCGCGGTCGACGATGAGCAGGCCGAACAGCGGCGTCAGGTCGGGCATGGCGGGGAGTCCCGTGTGAGATCTGGCGGGCGGCGCGACGCGAGTCCGCCGGTGCGTGTGTCGGAACCGGCGGACTCACGTCGCGCCGTTCGCCCGGCGGTGTTCTCGGGTCACGCTTTGGTCGTGTCGGCCGGCGGCAGGTAGCGGCGGCCGGGGCGGGCCTTGGACTCCTCGATGATCCGCAGGAACAGGTCTTCCAGCGTCGTCGTCGGGTGGCCGAACGCCTCCAGCTTGCCGCCGTGCTTCTCGATGACGGCCGCCAGCTCCCGCTGGAGGGTGTCGTTCATCTGGAGGCCGCTGGCCTGGATCTGCACCCGCTTCTGGTCCTCCACCAGCTTCGACACGGCCCCCTGCTCTTGCAGGTCGCCGTTGTACAGGATGGCGATGCGGTCGCACACGTCCTGCACGTCGTCCAGCCGGTGGCTGCACATGAGGATCGTCTTGCCCTTCTTCTTCAGGTCGAGGATGAGGTCTTTCATCCACCGCGTGCCGAGCGGGTCGAGGCCGGACGTGGGTTCGTCCAGGATGATCAGGTCGGGGTCGTTGATGAGCGCCTGGGCCAGCCCGATCCGCTGCCGCATCCCCTTGGAATACTCCCGCAGGATGCGCTTCTTGTCGGCGTTCAGGCCGACCACGTCGATCAGTTCGGCGGCCCGCGTGCGGCGGACTTCCGGCGGGATGTCGAACAGCCGGCCGTAGAAGTCGAGGGTCTCCTCGGCGTTCAGGAAGCGGTACAGGTAGGACTCTTCCGGCAGGTAGCCGATCCGCTCGTTCTTCTCGACTTTGGCGGCCGGCTCGCCGAACACGAACCCCTCACCGGACGACGGGAAGAGCAGCCCCAGCAGCAGCTTGATGGTGGTCGTCTTGCCGGACCCGTTCGGCCCGAGCAGGCCGAAGATCTCGCCCTTGTGGATGGTCAGGTCGAGGGCGTTCAGGGCGGTCTTCTTCTTGCGGCCCCAGAAGTCGCGGTACACCTTGGTCAGGTTCCGCGTTTCGACGACGTTCTCAGGCATGACGGCAGCTCCGGGCGCGAGTCCGGGTCTTTGGGGACGGCGGGGACGAACAGGTATACGCCCCGCCCGCCCGGCGGGTTCGGTCGGCGGGGCGGAGTGCGGGA
>JAYUFU010000444.1:0-11020 GCA_043738505.1 Fimbriiglobus sp.
GTCCTTCGCCGGGTGGTCGGCCAGCCAGCCCGCGCCCTTCGCCAGCAGCTTCTCCACCTCGTCGTCGCCGACGAAGTAGTGCTTGCGGCCGTCGAACACGGGGATGAGGACGTACAGGTGCGTGAGCAGGTCGCTCAGCGTCGTCGTCTTCCGGATCGTCATCGCGAAGTACGGGCTGTCGCCCCACTCCGGGAACCGCTCGTCGAGCGGGTGGCGGACGGCCTCCACCTCGTACCCGAGCGGCTCGAACATCGCCCGCACGACCGGCTCGCCGCCGCGCGCCGGCAGCACGTCCAGCCGCGACTCCAACGGCAGTTTCTCGTCAGCTAAGTCCGGCCGGTCCTTGCACTTGCCGTGGAGGGCCGAGCAGAACACCTGGGCGGCGGCCACGTCGAGGAAGGACGACGCGGTGTACGTCCGGTCGTTGACGTACTGGCCGAGGAGGAACCCCTATTCCGGCAACTCGCTGCGGACGGTGCCGACGGCGTCCACGTCGAGCATCAGGCAGACCGTACAGCGGTTGGCGTCGGCGCGCGGGTAAAAGGCGTGGGCTTGGCCGAAGGCGAGGTCGAGCGACTGGAGCTTGGCCGGGTGCTTGTGCGGCAGGTCGCCGCGGTCGGTCGCCAGCCGACCGGCGGGTAGTAATCGTCAACAGGATGAATGGCATTCGAACGGCGAGTCGATGGCGGCGTCCGATTCGGCCGGGACACGGCCAGCAGCAAAGGGGCTCGCGGCCGAGCGTCGAATGCGGGCGAACAAGATTAACAGCCGTCTGGGGACGGCAACCCGACCGGCCGCGGGTCCACATTACCGACGACGAGGAACTGAATCACCGCCGACCGAGTTTCCGAAGACCGGCCCGGCCGCGAACCGCCCGTCCGACCGACGGTCACTTCGCCCGCCGGCGTCGCCCGCGAACGGCCGGCCGCAGGGCCCGCAGCCGCTCCAGCGCGTCCACCGCCTCCCGCAGCTCCCGCGTCAGGTGCCGCTCGTACCGCAGGATGGCGACCAGCGCCGACTCGGCCGGCACCGCCCCCCGCCCCCGCTCGACGGCCGCCAGCGGGGCGAGAGTCGCCCGCGCCGCCGCCACCCGCCCCTCCAGCCGGGCGAGATCGACGTCCCCCACCTCGGCGAGCAGGCGGCCGACCGTCCACCCGGCCCCGTCGGCCAGCCACCGGAAGCCGGTCCGCACCGCCCCGGCCGTCCACCCGGGCCACCGCTCGGCGGCCGCGAACCACTCGGCCGGCACCCCGACGGCGGCCAGGAACTCGGCCGCCCCCACGTCGGGCGTCGGATCGACGAACGTCCCGTTGTGGACGGCCTCGAACGTCACCGGTTCGCACGGGCGGGCCGCGCCCGCGGCGTCGGCGGCGGTCTGGAGGAGGGTCAGGGCGTCGTCGCCGGACAGCCGGACAGCCGGTCGCCGTCGGCCGACCCGGCCAGGGCCCCGAGCCGGGCGAGCCGGCGGCGGCCGTTGGCCAGGGCCCGTTCGGCACTGGTCAATTCGCTCTTCCGCTGGGAGAGGAGCGTCGGGTCGCCCCGGCCGACGCGGGGGGCCGCCTCCGGGCAGAGGTCCGGCTCGGGCGGCGTGGTGAGGGCAGCGACCTCGAAGCGGGCCACCCGCCGCTGCCGCCAGAGCAGGAAGGCGATCCGCCAGGCCTGCTCGATCTCGAGTACGCCGCTGGGACTGGGACTCGTGGAGCATTCCGGCGGTACCGTCGTCGGGAAAGTGAGGTGGCGCGGCCGGCGGTATGCTGCCGTCGCACCGCCGAGGCCGTCTGGGGCGACGCCCCAGTTCTCTCCTCGTGAGGGAGGGCGTGCGGCACAGGGACAAGGACAGGGTGGGCGGCATGAACCGGCACCGATGCGACGGCCGTCCGCCGCTCCCCGGTCGGCCGCCTCGGACCGTCTTCCCGCCCGGGCGACTCAAAAGTGGATCGTGCGAGAAGAGGTTCGGCAATCGGCCAGTTTTCGGCGACTCGCCCGTGTTCGGTGCCCGGTTCTGCGCCAACAGACCGGCCAACGTCGCCCGCTGTTCAGGGGTCAACGAAGCGATGAAACCCGCCAGGAGATCAAGGGCCTCACCGCCGGCGAGGTGACGATCCCGGTCGAGGACGAGACCGTCCCGGCGTACCGAGCCGCCCCGGAGAAGGGCGGGCCGTTCCCGACGGTGCTGGTGGTGCGGGAGATCTTCGGCGTCCACGAGCACATCGAGGACGTGCGCCGGCGGCTGGCCGAGCTCGGCGACCTGGCCATCGCCCCGGAGCTGCACGCCCGCTAGGGCGACGTGTCGAAGCCGGCGATGCAGGACATCGTCGGCAAGGCGGTGTCGAAGGTGCCGGACGCGCGGGTGATGGGCGACCTCGACGCGACGGCGGCGTGGGCGAAGCAGGACGGCCACGGGGACACGGCGAAGCCGGGCGTCACCGGGTTCTGCCGGGGCGGACGGATCGTGTGGCTGTACGCGGCCCACAGCAAGGACGTGAAGGCCGGGGTGGCGTGGTACGGGCGGCTGTCCGCGGCCGGGAAGGCGACCGACTTGCAGCCGAAGTATCCCATCGACGTGGCCGGCGACATCGAGGCCCCGGTACGGGGAGAAGGACACCGGCATCCCGGTCCCGGACGTGGAGGCGATGCGGGCCGCGCCGGAGAAGGCGGACCAGCCGGGCGAGATCGTGCCGGACCCGGACGCCCCGCACGCGTTCGTTGCCGACGACCGGCCCGGCGACCGGAAGGAACGGGCCGAGGACGGGTGGAAGCGGCTGCCGGCGTGGTTCCAGACGGACGGCGTCGCCCGACCTGCCGGCGTACGGCCGGAGGTTCCGGCAGGATGCTTCTCACTCGCGCCGGATGTCGCCCAACGGTCGGATGACGGCTACCTGAACGCCACGGCCATGTGCCAGGCGAACGGGAAGAAGTGGACCGACTACTGGCGGCTCGACGGCACGAAGGAGTTCATTCAAGCGCTCGCCGAATCGACCGGGATCCCGGCCGATTCCCTCGTCGAGACGCAAAGTGGTCGCGGCGGCGGCACTGACGTCCACCCGGACGTGGCGGACCACCTGGCCCCGTGGTGCTCGCCGCGGTTCGCCGTCCAGGTGGCGAACTGGATGCGGACACGGGTGAGGTCGACGGGTCAACGGGCGCTAGCCGGACCAGGACGGACGGGCGACCCGCCTGTCGCAACGCCCCCCGACGGGACGGCCCTGGATTGCCTCCGCCGCCGCGGCCAGCCGTGGTCCGATGGCCGGCCGCTCGCCGCCCGAGGGTGACCCGGCCGAGTCGCGCGAGGGAGACGAGGCCGCGAACGGACGGCGGACGACGGACATCGGCCGGCGGCGAACTTCGGGCTGCACACTGGGGGAGGCGGATCGCCACGTCCGGGTGAACCCGAGTGCCTTGCCGTCCTGGGCTCGCGCCCGTCCGAGCCGGCACGAGTGCCGATCCGCGAATTCGCCTGTCGGCCTCCACGGCCTCCGACGAATGCGGCGGTGCCGTCGTTCCGGAGGCAGCTCGTCGGCGACTTCCCGTTCGCCGGACACATCGCCGTCGCCTTTCAGGGGGCCGTCGTCCGGCCTGCCGGCCCGTGCCGTCCGTGCGCGTACTGGACGGTGTCCTCCCGCCGCACCGACTCGCGCTCGTGGCCGCCCTCGACCCGCGCCGGCATACCCGCGCCGCTCCGGTCGTCGATGGCGAGCCGAGCCACTTCATCACCGCCCGCACGGGCGAGGTGCTCGGCACCGCCGACGCGGGCGACGAGACCGTCGCCGGGCACGTCCGCGCGCACCGCCTCCACGCCGACTCGGCGGCCGACTGCGGCGACTCCCCGTTCGAATTGTGCCACGGCCACGAGATGCCCGTCCGGCACGGCCTCGGTTCGAGCCGGACGGGCACAGGCTGCTGCCGGACCGGATCGACCGGTTCGCCGCGTTCGACGGCGACGTGCCGATCGGGAAGCGGCCGGACGGTGAGGCCGCGAGGCGGCGGTCGCCCGGCCCGTCCGACCGGGGACCGCGAGGGCATCGACCTCGGGTTTTCCAATACCGCCGCGTTCGAACCGGTACGCCGCGAGCCGCCCCGACGCGGTCGGCCGACCTCGCAAGCCAGACGGTCGGCCTGCCGGCTCCGCCCGCCCGCCCGTCTGGCCGGCCGTGAACACGGCCCCGAATTGGCCCGTCCCGGCGGCCCGGCCCACGGCATCGAATCGGCGGTCCCGTGAGGCCGCAACGGGGCCCTGCGAAGCCCCTCCCGGACACCCTTCCGAAACGGTCTCCCCACGGCGATCGGGCCGGCTCGGCGATTCCTCGCGGAGCGTCCTCGCCGATCGCACCCCGTCCGGCCGATCCGTTCCGGAGCCCTCCCGGACCGGGCTCCCAGGCCCCCTCCGCGACGGCCCGCCGCAAGGGCCGTCGCCTGCCTAGCAGCCCCGGTCGCCGTCCACCCGGCCGGGCACCTTCAAGCCGTCCCCCTCCTCGGGGCGGTCGGCGGCGGCCGGTCGGACCCCACCTTCCTGGACACGGCCATGACCCAGCAGGCCATGACGTCGCAGCTCCAGCCGCCGCCGGGGGTCGCGCCGAAACCGGCCCCGGCGACGCCCGGAGGGCCACCGCAACCCCCCGGAATGGGCCCAAGGTCGCGAACCTTTTGGGCCGCGACCTGGCCGCCGTGCCGCCCGGACTGCGGAAGGAGGACGAGGGGTGGAGACGTTCGCCGCGTCGGCCGACCGGAAGGAGACGCCCGAACCGGCCGGCCGTCCGGACGGACACCGGCCCGCCGCCGCCCGGCCCGGTAACGGAATCCCCGGCGGAATGGCCGCCGGAGGCGGGGAACGGGGCGGGATGACGGCGGGCGGGCGGTCGAACAGTCTCCACCTCGTAGCCGGCAGGAAGGCGGCGAGTCAGCTCGCCATCCCCCCGAGACCGCTCAGTCGGTCTGACGTAGATGGGTAAATGTTTTACGAAAAGACATATGTTTAAAACTTGATATAACTAAGTATAATGTTGTTTAACCAAACCCGGTTCGGCCGAACCAGTCGGACCGGGCGGCGACGCCCTTCGCCGAGACCCCCGAGAAGCCGGCCGAGCCCGAACTCCCCGATCCCGCGCGGATGGCGGACGACTACTGGCGGGTCGCCTGAAGCGGGTCGTCCGGGCCCATGCCGACGGCTCGACGCCGGAGGAGTTGCCGACGCAGCGGGCGGCGTTCGACGGCCGGCACCGGCAGGAGAAGGCCCGCCGGCAGGGGCTCCAGGCGGCGGGGAACGGCCAGGTCAAGCCCGAGCCGGCCGGAGTCCGACTCGACGTTCGGGCAGCCTTTCGACGCCCGCCGACCTGACATCGGCGGAACCCGCGGCCCCGGCATCACGTCCCGGACCGCCGGCCGCTCACAGGGCGACGCCCCGACTTCGCACCGGCAGCGGCGCGTCACCGCTTCTTGAGGGGGTCCGAGGTCGGGCCCCTCGTGCACTGGTGTCAGAGCCACGGTCGTCGGTGCCCGGTCTCCGGGCGGGTAGATGGTCGCCGAACGAACCCGCCGTGGGGGGACCGGGAACCCTCGCATTCGGCCGCGTCACAGTCGGTCCGCTTCGCCCGCCGTCGGGACCCGCCGAGTCGATCCCGAACGGCGGGCGGATTGCCGCGGGCGAGTTCGGGGAGGCCGGAACGGTCTCGACAGCAGCCGGAATGGTGGGGGCGGTGGATGCGGTGAATGTTCCGGCGGCCAATCGCCGGCGTCGTCGGGACGGTACGCCGCAGTCCGGGATCGCGATGCGGCGGTCGGGGCGGCCACTCGCCTCGGCGGTTCACGAGTTCCCTCGCCACTCGTCCATCTTCGGGGCGGCCGTCACCCATTCCGTGTCCTCGATCAGACCGGTCGGGTCGCGCCGCCGGGCGAACATCGCCCGCCGTCCGAGCCGCCGGTCGTGCGGGCAGTCCGAATGCGGCTCTACGCCGTCGACCGGGTCACGCAGGTCCACCGCCTCGCCGACCCCGCGGTCGCTCGCCGCATGCAGGACGATGCCCGCTTCCAGGACCGGCCGCCGGGCGACGGCAGGAAAACTCCTCGCCGGGGGAGGATGGCGGCATGGTCCGGGCCGGTCGTTCCGGGCGGCGGCGTTCCTCACTGCCAAGGCCATCGGGTGACGGCGAACGCCGACACTACCATCAGACTCGGAACGTAGCCGGACTTCGCCCTCCGGGATCGGGAGGGAACGCCCCTCGGGCATCGCCTGGAAGCTGACACGGGACGGGTGGCTGCTGTTCGCCACCCGCTGTTCGAGGGTGTTCGCCTACGGCCTGCTCTCGGTCGTGCCGGTCCTCGACCCGGTCGAAGTCGGGCTGACGGAGTGGGAGGTCGGCCTACTCCTGTCGCTCACGCCGGTCGGGGACACGGCGATCTCCCTGTGGCTGACGACGACCGCCGATCCGCTCGGGCGGCGGCGCACGCCGGTCGTCGGGGCCGTTCTCATGGCCCCGGCCGGGATCGTCTTCGTCTCCACCGACAGCTTCGTTCTCCTGCTCCTCGCCGCCACCGTCGGCGTCATCAGCCCCAGCGGGAACGAGGTCGGGCCGTTCCTGTCCGCCGAGCAGGCGGCGCTCGCGCACGTCGTCGGCGACGACCGCCGCACCGACGTGTTCGCCCGGTACAACCCGGTCGGCTCGTTCTCGACGGCGCTGGGGGCACTGGCGGGCGGGCTGATCGCCGCCGAAGCCCCGCACCCGAGAATGGTCGGAGCCGCCGCCTTCTCGACCCGGCGACGCGCGGCACGATCTTCCTGCGTGCCAGCCTGCTGGCTGGGGTGCCTTTGCTGGCGGCGGTGCGGCTGGCCCGGCGCGTCGGGCTGCCGAACACGATGACCTTCGCGCCCTTCCGTCGAACGTGCTGCTGATCCCGGTGCCGCTGATGCCCGACGGGTATCGGGCGGCGGGGGTGTTGCTCGCCCGGTTCGGCATCTCGCGGTCAGCGACTCGGCGAGGTCGAGATTCGGCGAATACTCCCTCCCGTTCCCACGAACCTCGGCGGCCGCGGCATCCCCGTTCTCCAGGCCGAGTGTCCTGGCCTTCGTCGCACCGAGGCGAAACCGCTTCGGTTCTCCAGGAGAGCGTGTCGAAGAACGGCAGCGTCTTCTGATCGGTGGTGGTGAACTTGCCTTCGCAGACTGTCCCTTCACGCCGTCGTCGACCGCTTGCAACTCGACGCAGCGCCCGGGGAGGGTGAAGTCGAACACGGTGTCGATTGCGGATTCGGCGACGACGCTCTCCTTTTGAGATCGCCGACACGGCGGACGTCCCGGTGGCGTCGCCCGCCCTCGCTCGCCGGCGACGGATCGGATTGCCGAAACTCATCGCCTCAAAACCGAGCGATCCGTTGCCAATCGTTGCGATCGGTCGCGATCCCCGTGCTCGCCGAGACGCCCCCAGCCGCCTCGTGGTGGATAGGGGTGGGAGTCAACTTCGCCCATCCACCGCCCTCACCCACCGGTCAAAAACGCGGGAAATCCAGGGAATCGTACTCGATGGAGGGGTGTGGTGGATGTGGTGGGAGTGTTTTGCCCTCGTCCCGTGATACGTGTCGGAAGCGGTTCGCCGTTCCCGATTGTGTCCGGGGCCGTCGGCTCACTTCCGGTCTTGCCGGGCCGCTGGCCACGCTGTCCGGAACGAGCAGCCCGATCCGCTCTCGACCCCGCCGCCACGGGACGAGCCGAACGGCATTCACCCCTGGTGCTTCCTTCGCCCGGATGCCGACCGAGCCGGAAACCGCGGACCGCTCTCCGTCCGCTGCCAAGACCCGCGAAGTGTCATCGTCCGAGGCCTCTCGACCGGCAAGGGGTGAACGCGGTGAACGCCGTACGCCCGACTACCGCCGGTCGCGTCCGGCGAAACGTCGCGGATTTCGCGGCGGAGAATCGCCTCGTCGTATCGACCACTTCTCCGTTCCGATTGGGACGGACAGCGGAACGCCTCACCCAATGGGGATTCGGATCTGCCGTCCGTCCTGTCGCCGCGAATCTCTCCACGGCGTCGGCCGCGTCCCTCCTGCGGACGCCGGGGCCTACCCCATGGCCGCCGCGGCCGCGGCGGCCTTGTCGAGTTGCAGTTCGGCGTAGACTTGGGTCACGTCCGCCCGTTCGTGGCCGAGAATCGCTTGCGCCGCGTCCAGGCCGAACATCTTGCGGACCTCGGTCCCGACGAGGTGCCGAAGCTGATTGGGGTGCCAGGACGCCACCCCCGCGAGTTCGGTGGCCCGCTTCACCGCGTGCCCGAGCGAACTGACGCTGTACCCGCGTTTCGGGAGTTTCTTCGGGTGGGCCTTCTTCCGCGTGACCTGGCTGGGTTGGACCTTGGTCTTCCGTCCCGCCCGCATCTCGGCGTGGCGGAGCTCCCGGTCCCGTGCGGCGTCGAACACGGGGGCCGTCGGATCGGTCGGGAGCAGGCCGTGGCGTTCGTACTCCCCGAAGTGTCCCCCGAGGACCGCCTGGGCCTTCGGCCCCAGAGCGATGCTCCGGCCCTTCCCGTGGTGCCGCGTCTTGTGCCTCGCCGGCCGGTAGACCCACACCGCGCCGGAGCGGTCCAGTTCGGCCAGGCTCAACCGGCAGGCCTCGCCGGGTCGCATGCCGGTGTGGCGCATCAGTTCGATGATGGCCCGCGCCGTCCGGGGCAGCCGGGGAAGGGTTTTCTCGACGACCTCCGTCGCCACGGCCACCACGGGCGGTTTCTCGCGCGCGGCGGAGCGCCCGGCTCGGAGGCCGTCGACCGTCCGCAGGCCCTCGAACACCGCGGGCGGGATGAGCTCCTGGGAGACCGCCCACTTGAACACCCGCTTGATCTTGCCGATGCGCCGGTTGATGAGCATCCGGCACCACCCGAGGCCGATCATGTGGTCGCGGACGGCCGCGAGCGACTTCGGGCCGAAGTCGGCGGCGGGGGTGTGGCCGTAGAGGGCCCGCAACGGCTTGAGCGAGTACCGGATCGCCTGGACCTCGCCGGTCGGGGTCCCGTCGTCGCTGCGGTAGTAGGCCTGCGCGTGTTTCCAGTACGCGAGGATCACTTCGCTCACGGCGAGGGTCGTCGCGGCACCGGACAGCACACCGCCTGGGCGCAGTTCGGCGCAGATGCGCGCGTACTCCGCTTTGGATTCGGGGGAGCCGTGGCGGCCCAGGACGACCTCGCGCCGCGTCCCGTCCGGGTCGCGGACGGTGACGACGGCTTTGCCGGTCAGTTTGTGGAGGCGGTAGGACGGGATGTGGAGACGGGGGCGGGACATCGTGCGGGCTCCTCCTGTGTTTTGCAGAACTCTCTGCAAAACCGGGTCGAAGTACCGCACGCCAGAACGCCTGGCGGTAAGCTGGAAATGCTTTCGGCTTAAGGACTTAGCGAGTACACCCGACAGGAGTCGAACCTGTAACCTTCGGTTCCGTAGACCGACGCTCTATCCAGTTGAGCTACGGGTGCGTCATCCGAAGTTTACGCGACAGGGGCGGAGTTGTCAACGCCGGCGAGTTCTTGGGGTGCGACCAGAGCCATTCCGGTATCCGGTGAAGCAACGAGCCGCGACCGGGTTCGCCAAAAAGCGCCGCACCCCTGGCGCACCCTGCGGGATTGGCGCGCCGTCATCCGCCGACCGTCTGCGTGTATGATACAAACGTGATTCGCCCTTCGGCTTTCCGGTGGCCCGCCATGCGCCGCGTGTTCCTGTCGTACCGCCGCGACGACTCGAAGTACCTCACCGGCTTCATCTACCAGCACCTCGAAGACCCGGACGCCTTCGGGCCGGGGTCGGTGTTCCTGGACATCGACGACATCCCCGACGGGATCGATTTCCGCGACGTGATCGACGAGGCAGTCGGCCGGTGCGAGTTCTTCCTGACCGTCATCGGCCCGCGCTGGGTGTCGCCGCGCATGATGGACGCCAACGACTTCGTGCGGCTGGAAATCGAGGCCGCGCTCCGGCGGAAGATCCCCGTCACGCCGGTGCTGGTGGACGGCGCGACCATGCCCCGCGAGGACGAGCTGCCGCCGAGTCTGCACCCGCTGCGGTTCAAGCACGCCCGGACCATCCGCCACGGCAAGGACTTCAAGGCCGACGTGTTGCAGATGGTGGCGGGGTTGCACACGGCGAAGAAGTGGCTCGCGGACCGCGCCGCCGCGAGCGGATTGCCGCCGGTTCCGGTGGCTCCCTCCGGTCGCCGCGACGACGCGGCGGTTGTGGCGGGCGAACGGCGCGACGTGAGTCCGCCGGTTCTGAAGGCCGGCGACCGGATGGAAATCCTCCTTCCGGGTAACGTGCCGATGACGTTCGCCTACTGCCCGCCGGGGACGTTCCTCATGGGCAGTCCGGATGGGGAGAAGGATCGGCAGGACAACGAGCAGCAGCACTCCGTGACGCTGACGAAGGGTTTCTTCGCCGGCATCCACCAAGTGACGCAGGCGCAGTGGCAGGCGGTGATGGGCACGAACCCCAGCTACTTCAAGGGCGACACGCTGCCGGTGGAGCAGGTCAGTTGGGACGACGCGCAGGCGTTCTGCGCGAAGGTGAAGGAGAAGCCGTGGCACGCGGTGCGGTTGCCCACCGAAGCCGAGTGGGAGTACGCGGCGCGGGGCGGTACCACGACGCCCTTCCATTTCGGCAGCGTGCTGAACGGAACGCAGGCGAACTGCAACGGCAGCTATCCTTACGGCACGAAGACGACGGGGCCGTACATGCAGACAACGACGCCGGTGGGCAACTACGCTGCGAAGTTCCCGCACCCGTGGGGACTGACGGACGTGATCGGGAACGTGTGGGAGTGGTGCGCGGATTGGCACGATGAGGGGAACTATGTGGGATCGCCGAAGGACGATCCGAGGGGGCCGGAGAGCGGCTCGTACCGAGTGAGCCGGGGCGGTCGCTGGAGCAGCAACGCCGGGTACTGCCGCGCGGCGAGCCGGAGCAGGTTTACGCCGGGCGACTGGCTCAATTTCCTCGGGTTCCGACTGGTCACAGCTCCGTCCGGTCCCCCTGGCTAGCTGGCAGTCTGGTTCTT
>JAYUFU010000445.1:0-3667 GCA_043738505.1 Fimbriiglobus sp.
GCGACGACGAGGCGCTTGTCGTCGCCGCGACCGAAGGGAGCGGACCGAACCCCACCCTCACTTCTCCGGGTAGACGCTCTTCTTCTCGGCCGTCGGGAAGTCCTTCGGCAGCGGGATCGTCACCGCGCCGGTGGCCGCCCACTCGGTGCCCCGCAGCAGCGTGGCCGCGAAGCCGACGCACCGCATGGACGCCACGTCGTGGCCCATCGGCGTGTGGAACACGCGGCCCTTGCCGTACTCGACGGTGAAGATCATCGGCTCGCCGACGCCGGTCCCCTTGCCGGCCGGGGCCAGCGCCGTCGCCAGCACCTTCACGTTCTCGATGGGGCCGCGCAGGTTGTCGTACAGCTCGTCGTTGTTGTGCAGCCACTCCTTCGGCATCCCCTTCGTCACCGGGTGTTCGCCGTCGCGCAGGGTGATGGCGAACGGCCCGGTGTACTTGTGGCTGGTGCTGCCGTCTTGCCCGGCCGGGACGATCACTTCCTTGCCGGCGTCGTCGTACTTCAGCCGCTTGCCGAACTTGGCGTCCCGCCAGCCCATGCCGATCATCTGGTTCCACTCCTTCCAGCCGCCGAAGGCGTTGTTCGCCGCGTGGACGACGACGAGGCCGAGCGTGCCCGCCTTCAGCTTCGCGTCCAGGTCGTCGTTGAACGCCTTGCCCCAGGCGTCGCCGTTGTAGTTGCTGACGATCGCGTCGATCTTCGACAGGTCCGGCTTGAACGCGGCCATCGCCGCCTTGTACGCCGCCTCGTCGCCGCCCTTGCCGGGCTTGGCCGGGCTGGTGGCGACGGTCGTCTCGAACCGGCCGGCCTCGTCCAGGTACTTCTTCATCACCGGGCTGGTGGCCTTCCAGTTGTGGTTGTTCTGGCCGTCGATCAACAGCACGCGAACCTTGGCGGGGTCGGCCCCGAGCGCGGGCACGGCGGACAGCAGCAGCAGACACAAGAGGGTTCGCATGGAACGCTCCGGGAGGGGTGGGCGGACGGCGGCACACCGCCGCGCGACCGTGCGGGGATTGTCGGCGGACGGCGGCGGGGCGTCAACGGCACGAAAAAACACCGGCCGCGGGGGCCGGTGTCGGGTGGTCGCGCGTGGGCGGTCGCGGCTCACGCCGGGGCGAGCGCTTCCTTCAGCATCTTCAGCGGGCGGGCCGTCACCTTGGTGTGGGCCGGCTTGTCCTTGGTCACGTAGAAGGTGCCGGGGACCAGCTTGTTCTCCTTCTTATCGCCGCCCTTCACCTTCGCCTTCTTGATGGCCTTCAGCTTGAACAGGCCGGGCAGGGTGAACCCGCCGGGACCTTTCGGCCCGAGTTGGTGGACGATGATCTCGTGCAGCGCGCTGAACATGAGTTCGACTTCCTTCTTGCCCAAGCCCGACTTCTCCGCCAGCTCGGCGAACAGGGCCGTCTTCGTCAGCGCCTTCTTCGGCGCGGCTTTCGCTTTCGCCATGGTGCTTCTCCCGTTGGGAACTCCAGGTGGTCCGCCTGCGGGCGACACGCGGCCCGGCAGTTAGATGAGACAATATCCCTGAATTCCTAGGGGGAAATAGGGGTTGCCACGAAAAACACCGAGAATTTCCGAGAAAACCGCCGTTCGTACCGGCACGACGTGCGAAAACCCGACGTTTTCAAGGCCGCCCCGCCCCACCCGTAGCGAACGTGGCGGTCGTAGTGGTTGCGCCGCCGTACTCTGCTCGCTCCGCGAACGGTCTTCAAATTCACCCCAGACCGCTCGCGGAGCGAGCAGAACACGCCCGCCGCGCGACCCGACTCACCCCAAGATTGCCGCCTCCGCGACCAATCCCGGCCCGAATCCCAGCACCACCACAGGCCCGCTGACACCGGCCTGTCGCATCCGGTCCACGATGAACCAGACCGTCGGCGACGACATGTTGCCGAACTCGGCCAGCACCTGGCGGGAGTACCCGACGGCCGAATCCGGCAGCCCCAGCGCCTCGCACACGCTGGTCAGCACCTTCGGCCCGCCGGGGTGAACCGCCCACCCGCCGACGGCCTCGACGCTCAGCCCGTGCTTTGCCAGCCAGCCGGTCAGCCACGGCTTCAGGTGCGCGGCGATCAGCTTCGGCACCCGCTTCGTCAGGCTCATCTCGAACCCGCTGTCGCCCACCTTCCAGCCCATGTCCGGCTCGGAATTGGGGATGCGAACCGACCCGGTGGCGAGGACGCGCAGCCCGTCCGGCTTCGCCTCCCCGCTGCCCACCAGCGCCGCCGCGCCGTCGGCGAAGAGCGCGTTGGCGATCAGCTTGCCGGGGTCGCCGCCGTAGTAGTAGTGCAGGCTGCACAGTTCCACCGCTGCCAGTAGCACCCGCGCGGCCGGGTCGGCGGTGGCGTAGGCGTTCGCCACCCGCAACCCGTTGATGCTGCCGTGACAGCCCATGAAGCCGACGTTCACCCGCTCCACCGTGCCCGGCAATCCGAGCGCCGTCATTAGCGCGAAGTCCACGCCCGGCGACACGAACCCGGTACACGACACGGTAATCAGGTGCGTGATCGTGTCCGGGGCGAAGCCGGACTGGTCGAGCGCGTGTTGCGCGGCGCGGATCGCCAGCGGGGCGGCTTGCTCGGCGTAGATGGCCATGCGCGCCGAGGTGCTGGGGCCGTGCGGCCGTGACGCATCCAACAAGTACGGCGAGCCGGTGAAGTCGGTGCCGTTCACCACGTCGTCGGCCACGTCGCGGCCGATCACCTGGTGCCGGCTGTTCACCCCGGAGCCGGAGTAGATGTCCTCGACCCAGTGCGAGATGGCGGGGTCGGCCAGCACCTTCGCCACGGCGACGGCGTCGGCCCGCGTCAGGCGGTCGGGCGGGGTGGCGGTGCCGAGGCCGTGCAGGACGAAGCTCATCGGGCGGGTTCCGGGAGGAGGTCTTCTGTTAGTCCGCCGCGCGAGCAAGGGCCGAACCGCAAAAGGGGTTGGCCCCTTGCTCGCGCGGCGGGCTAACAAGCCAGCCGGGGCGGCCGGTTCAACCCGCGGACGAACGGCGACGCGAGGACGGGCAGCACGCGGAGGGCCGACACCATCATGGAGCGGATCGCCCGCGAACGCAACGCCGGTGCGAGCAGCCGGCAGAACCGCTGCCGCCGGCCGACGAGCCGGTGATGGACTTGTTTCCACTTCGCCGGGAGGGTCGAGTTCCACCCGTCGGCGACCAGCCGGGCGACCGCCGCCGCCCCGCCGACGGCCCACGCCATGCCCTCGCCGGTGAACGGCTCGACGTACCCGGAGGCGTCGCCGACGGCGAACCACCGCTCCCCGGCGATGCGGTCGGGCGTGCGGGTGAGCGCGGGTGTGCCTTTCCAATCGGCCGCGTGAAGGTGCGGGATCGCGGGGAAACCGGCGTCGGCGAGGGTGAGCGTTGCGGCTTCGCCGAGGCCGCCGGCGGTGCGGACGAAGGCGGGGTCGAACGCGGCGGCGATGTCGAGCCGGCCGTCTTCGAGGACCACGAGGCCGACGTACCCGCCGCCGCCGGTGGCCATGAAGATGGAGCCGGGGGTGAAGAACGGCGGCGCGCTGACCACCACGCCGGCCCCGATGCGGGAGGACGATTTGGCCGGCACGTCGAACCCGTCGGCGCTGGCGGCCGTGCGGCCGTTCAACCCGTCGGCGACGAGGACGACACCCGCTCTTGCGAGCCGCGACCGCGAGGGAGT
>JAYUFU010000446.1:0-29111 GCA_043738505.1 Fimbriiglobus sp.
GTTCGCCCCGAATAGTATTCTACCACACCCTTTCCCCCTGTAATTCTTACACGTCCACAGCCACTCGCAATGTCGGTTGCCGGGGAACGGTAGAAGTTACAGCGGTTCGCGCGGCGGCCGCGCCAGTTCGCCCACCCGACGCAGGCCGGAAGTGCGGTCCAGACCGCACGTTAGCGGCCGAAACCGCCCGCGCCGACCGCCGCATTTTCGGCCCGGCACGGCCGTTGCGATTACACTTCCGACGCCTCACGGATCGCAGGCGTCCTCGGCCTGCACATCGCTCTTCGGAGGTCAACGGAATGACGCTTCGCCGGTACGCACTCGTCATCTGTTTATTCCCGTCCCTCTTCGCCGCGACCGCCGCCGCCCAAGGGCGCGCCGTCACGGAGAACTTCGAGGTGTCCGCCCCGACCACGGAGCTGGCCAAGCGGTTCGGCGAAGCCGCCGAGAAGTTCCGCCTGGAGAAGGCCAACGAGTGGCTCGGCTCCGAAATGCCCCGGTGGTCGAAGCGGTGCCCCCTGGTCGTCGAGATCTCGATGAGCCGCGCCGGCGGGGCGACGACGTTCACCTTCGGCCGCAGCGGCGGGGTGCTGAGCCAGGAAATGAAGATCTTCGGCGACGTGCCGCAACTGCTGAACAGCGTCCTCCCGCACGAGGTCACGCACACCGTCCTCGCCCACCACTTCGGGCAGGCGGTGCCCCGCTGGGCCGACGAGGGCGGATCGGTGCTGAGCGAGAACGAGAAGGAGCGGCTGGACCACGACATCAAGTGCCGCGAGTTCCTGAACGCCGGCCGCGCCATCGTCCTCCGGCAACTGCTGCCGATGAAGGAATACCCCCGCGACATGATCGTCCTGTATGCCCAAGGGTACTCGGTCTGCTCGTACCTGATCGACCTCGGCGGCGGCGGACTGAAGGGCCGCAAGAAGTTCCTCGACTTCCTCGAATCCGGCATGGCCGGCGGCGGGCGGAACTGGGACAAGGCGGTTCGCTCGCACTACACCTTCGACGGCGTGGACGACCTGGAAGTGAAGTGGATCGACTCGCTCCGCAAGCCGCGAGCCGTGGCGACGAGCGGCGGAAGTGGTAGCGGCTCGGCCGGGCTGACGCTGGCGAAGAACAGCGAGACCCGCACCTCCGCCCTGCCGGGGATGCCGGCCCTGGAACCGCCGGTGGTCGCCCGCGGTGCCCTGAGCTTCGACGACCGCAACCCGAGTTCGTACAAGGCGACGCAGCCGGCCCCGTCCTACTCCCCCGGCCCACCGCCGGTGCCGCGACTGCTCCCGCCGGAGCTGCCGAAGCACTGAGACATACAACGACACCCCCGGAACCGTCCGGGGGTGTTTCGCGTTTCGGGAGGGCGAAGCGATGATCGATCCGCCCGCTCGCCGGCCGACCGGGGCCACGGTCGCCGGGGTGATCTTGCTCGTCCTCGCCGGCGAGTGCCTGCTGGCGGCTCTGGCGTCGGCCGTCGGAGCCGTGGTCATCCTGATCGTCTCGGACAAGCCGGTCATGGCGGTGGGTGCGGCGGTCCTTTTCGGACTGACGACCGGGCCGGGCGTGCCGTTTCTCGTCGTCGGGGTGAAGGCGTTGCGCGGGACGGTCCATCGGCCGATCGAGAACGGGCGCAAGGCGATCCTGCTCGGCGTCATCGTCCTGATCGTCCTCGCCGTCGTCGGCGGAGCGACGATCGCCGCACCCGGCGGCCGGCCGGCGTTCTCGACCTTCCTTCAGCAGGGCGGGTGGTTCCTCCTCGGTATGCTGGCGGCCGCCTTCGTCAACGTCGCGGCCTTGATCCTGGCCGGCGTTCTTCTCCAGAAGCAGACCACTTCCTACATCGATTGGACCGGCCGCACGTTCGTCAACCCGTACGCGCCTCGCGAACACGATTAACGGCCCGTCGAGGCGTCATGGCGATTCCCCCCACCCGTTGCCCAACTCCCATCACCGCCGCCGCCGTGCTGCTGATCGTCGTTGCGGGAGAGTTGTTACTTGCGGCTGGTGCGAGCGGTGTCTACGCCGTCCTGAATGCGAGCAGCACCATCTTCACGTCGGCAGTCGCCGGGTTCGCACTCTTCCTGTGGCTTGCGTGGTTGTTCCTGCGGGCGGCGATTCGGGCGCTGCGCGGCTCATTGCGGTCGCCCAATGAAACGGGCGAGTACGTCACCGCATTGGGCTTCATTGCCGGGGTGATCGCCCTCTTCGTGACTTGGCTTGTGGTCATCGTTTGGGAACGGCCTGGGCAAACGACAGCGGACAAGGTGATGCTCCCGGTCGCCGGCTGTGTGCTGGCGTGGGCGAACACGACCGCCCTGTTCGTCGCCGGGTTCCTTTTCCGCAAGCACACGCCACGTTACTTTCGCTGGCAGAAAGCGATCCGCCGGCCTCCGGACGAAACGGGGTACGAACCGTGACACCTACGCCTTCCCGTCCGGCTTCCATCACGGCGTCCGCCGTGCTGCTGATCGTGATCGCATCGCAACTCGTGCTCGGAGCGGCCGCCGGACTGGTCTGGATTTGCGTGGACGTGTTCGTCACGCGACAGCCGCAGGTTCCGATCCTCGCGTGCTTGTGCGGCCTCGTTCTCCTGACCGCGAGAGACCTGTTGAATTCCGGCGCGCGGCTGCTGCGCGGAACGTTCCGCACTTCGTGGGAGGTGACCGAGCGTCATCAGCTCCACCGGGCGTTGGCGCTGCTCGGGTCGGTGGTCGCCGCGATCCTGTGCGTCCGCGCGTTCATCACCACTCCCGGCGACCAGATCATGGATTGGATGCTAACGACGGCGGGAGGCCTCACCGTCGCGGCGTTCTGGTCCCTGTGGCTGAACTCGGTCGCACTCGTGGTGGCGTGCCGGCTCAGCACCAGGCACGCCGACAGCTACGCGGGGTGGCGAGAGTCCTCCGCCCGAGTCGCGGACGAACCGGAGGCCGAGTCGTGATCCGTCTTCCCCGTCCGGCTTCCATCACGGCGTCCGCCGTGCTGCTGATCGTCGTCGGGTCCGAACTGCTGTTGGCGGGTGTCGCGGGCGGCGGCGCGGCGATCTGGTGGGCGGTGGAGATCGGCGAGCCGCCGCACTTCATCCCGCTCGCGGCGGCCCTGCTCCTCTTCGGCGTCGGCGTCGAATTCCTGGTGATCGCCATCAAGACGCTGCGCGGCACCCTCCGCAAGCCGTGGTTCGCCGGCGACCGGGTGATCGGCTTCGGCGCGCTGGCCGCTCTGCCGGCGCTCGCGCTGTCGTGCTGCTGCGGCGTCTCCGTTGCCGCCGAGCGGGCACTCCTCGAGAAGGTGCTGACGGGCGACGGAGCCACCTCCGTCGCCGGTCTCGTGCTGCTCTGGGCGAACACGGCGGCGGTGGTGACGGCCGGGGTTCTCCTGCGCAACAACGCCGACCGCTACTTCGTCTGGCAAGGCGCGATCCGCCAGCCAGCGGCGGACGCCGAGTACGAACCGGAGGAATCGTAATGTCTGCCCTGCCTTGTCCGCCGCCGGTGAAGGCCGCCGCGATCCTGCTGCTCGTGGTCGGGGCACAACTGCTCCTGATCTCGGCGATCGCGGTGATGGTGATCATCGCCGTGGCCATCGTCAATTCCGGCGCGGCGTGCGGCTACCTCGTCGTGGTCGCGTTGCCAATCAGCCTCGGCGTCGCGTTCGTCAAGATCGCGGCGACGACGCTTTGGGGCACGACTGGCAGCGTCCGGAACAACGGGGTGTTCTGCGTCAGCCTCGGCGGCCTCGGCAGTGTCCTCAGCCTTTTCGGCGTGGACAGCGGTCTGCGGAATGGCGTTCACACCCGGCCCCCGGCATTGGATGAGGTGGCAATCGGATTCGCCGCGAGCGTGCTGTTCCTGCTGAACTCGGTCGCCCTGTTGACGGCTGGCTTCATGCTACTTCACAGCCGCGCCCGCTACGCCGAGTGGCGTCGCGCCCGCGCCGAACGGCCGGACGATTCGGCGGACGGCGACTGACTTCACGCGGCGTCGGCGGTCTCGTGGTACAGCACCGGCGTCGGCACGTCGGCCATCGCCCGCAGCTCGGCGACGATGTCGGTGTTCATCACCTCTTCCAACTCCCCCAATGCGCGGGCGACGGGCGCGCCGTCCACCACTCGGTGGTCGAAGTGGACCCGCACCGGCAGCGTGTGATCCGCCGCGAAGACGCCGTAGTTCAGCGACGTGCTGAGCGGCGAGATGAGGTTCAGCGCGGTCGCCCCGTCGCCGGCGGTGACGCTGACGCCGAAGGTGCCGAACGCCCGCATCCGCCACCGCTGCGACACGTTCGCCACGTACCACCACATGAGCCGGCGGATCGGTTTCGGGTACTTGCTGTATTTGATGAGCCGGGAGAACGAGCGGATGTGTTCGACCGGGTGCGTCCGCCAGCGGTGCAGGTGCGCCATGAGCTGGCGGATCGGCTGCCGGTCGGGGTGGCGGATGTGGCCGAAGAAGACGGCCGGCTCGCCACGGTACTCGCGCTCGACGGCGACGCTGGCCACGCTCTCGTCGGCCTGGAACA
Source organism: Fimbriiglobus sp. (assembly GCA_043738505.1). Taxonomy (GTDB): domain Bacteria; phylum Planctomycetota; class Planctomycetia; order Gemmatales; family Gemmataceae; genus JALHQU01. The sequence continues at coordinate 4,513 of JAYUFU010000446.1, forward strand.
GGTGCGGCCACGGCACCGGCATGAACGCGCGGCGGAGTTCCGGCCGGTGGGCGGCGACGACGGCGTAGGCCTTCGTGAACAGCAGCACCCAGGCGGGCGGGTGTGCGAGGCGGCGGCGGGCGGCGGCGACGGCGGACACGTTCACCGTCCGCTCGACGGTGACGGTCGGGATGCGGCGGCCGGCGTGCAGCAGGTCGGCGATCCACCGCCGGGGTAACGGGAGGGGCATCCGCTGCCCGGTCACTTGGGCCATGTGCGCGCGTCCGTGTGCGGGAGAGGGCCGGCCAATCATGACCGACCGCCGACCGCCCCGCAACCGCAACTGCGGACGCCCACCGGTGGACGGGGTGGAATGGGACCGGCGTCGGAGATACAGTAAAGGGTAAGCCAGGAGTAACCTCGGATGAGCCAGTCCGTCACCCCGCCCGTCGCCGACGACATCGCGTTCGTCCTCGGCTTGCCCGCCGACCGGCAGTCGGCCGTGTTGTCTGCCCTCCTCCGCGATCTGGCCGGAAAGCAGGGGAGCGCCGCACCAATCCCGATCAGTACCGCCGCCGGACACCGGAGCCTCTGCCTCGGCAAATTCGTGCCTGATGCCGAGGTCGTCCGCTACCTGGACTTCCTCGACACACTGTCGCCGGCCTCGCGAGAGATGATGACCCGTCCGTTACCGGCCGACTTCGACCCGGACGACTCGTTCACCTTCGAAGAGTTGGCGGCTCGTAGGGCGAAGGTTCGATCCGCATCCCAACTATCAGAACCAGCAACTCGCGGCGACGGACTGCCCGCCATCGCAGCCACCGCCAACAGCGGGCGATGACCGCCCCACTTAGCGGCGGGCGTTTCGGTGCGAATCGGTTGACGAGTTGATACCGCACGGTCGCGCCGCCGAATCGCCAGCCGTATTCGGGCGGACGGGATCCCTTCGCGTGAACGGCGTCGGCCGGAAAGCCCCGACAGCGAACCAGTTCGTCGAGCAACTCGCGCTCGAGCAGGTCGCCGAACTCGCCCAGCGAATCGCGCCAGCGGTTCCACTCCGGTTCCGCGTCCCGATAGACTTTGACAACGGTTCTCATGCGCTTCACCCGGCCGCCGTCCCCACCGCGCGGAAGTCCTCCATCGCGCGGGCCACGGCCAGCGGCAGCACCTTCCGCAGTCGCCGGCCGCGGCGCACGTCGGCCCAGTTCCGCAGGATGTGCTCGGCCTGCCGGCTGCCCGTCCGCCGGTGGTACTCGGTGATCAGCGGGTGAATCCACTCGTAATCGACGTGGTGCGCGTCCACCACCGCCACGCTGGTGCTGTGCAGCTTCGCCGGCACCTCGCCGTTCTGGTCGAACACGAACAACTCCCCGCCGGTCATCCCCGACCCGATCTCGTTCTCGATCTGCCCCAAAATCAGCACCCGGCCCCGCGTCATGTACTCGCAGGCGTACTTGCCGGCCGCCTCGGCCACGATGGTCGCGCCGCTGTTGCGGATGCCCAGCCGGTGGCCGGCCCGCCCGCCGATGAACACGAACCCGCCGGTCGCCCCGAAGCCGACGTTGTTCCCGGCGACGCTGAGGATTTCGTCGCCGTAGTCGGTGTTCGCGTAGTCCAGGCTGACGACGACGTTGCCGCCGGCGATGCCTTTGGCCACGCCGTCCTGCGCGAAGCCGCGCAGCTCCAGGTCCAACCCGGTCAGGCACCACGCGCCGAAGCTCTGGCCGGCCTCGCCCTCGAACTTGACGCGGATCTTCTTGCCGTTGGGCATCCCCTCGCGGCCGTACAGCCGGGCGATCAGCCCCGCGACGGTGGCCCCGACGCTGCGGTCCGAGTTGCGGATGCGGAACGTCAGCGCCGAGTCCTGCGCCAGGTCCACGGCGTCGTGCGCGGCGTCGAGGATCTTCTGGTTCAGGTTGTTGCGGTCGCCGAGGCCGCACACCCCGTTCGTGTCGAAGCTCGTCTGCGGGAAGCGGGATTCCAACCCGACCATCGCCATGTCCGGGCGGATGAAGCGGGACACGTCCACGCGGGCGATGCGGCCGACGATGGCGTCGTCGGCGCGCTTGGCCAGCAGGTCCGACCGGCCGGTCAGTTGCGAGATGTGCGTGTACCCCATGCCGGCCAGGATCGTCCGCACTTCCTCGCCGACGGCGTTCAGGTACGCCTTCGTGTGTTCCGGGTGGCCCTTGAAGATTTCCGGACTGCCGGTGATCCCGGTCGGACAGTTCGGGATGTGGCAGCTCTTGCACACGATGCACCCGACCGACACCATCAGCCCCTGGCCGAAGCTGAACTCGTCGGCCCCGAACAGGGCGTACTTGACCACGTCGAACCCGTTCTTGATGCCGCCGCCGACGCGCAGCTTCACGCTCGTCCGCAGGCCGTTGACCACCAGCGCCTGGTGGGCTTCGGCCAGCCCCATCTCGCTGGGGAGGCCGGCGTGTTCCTTGCTGCTCACCATCGCCGCGCCGGTGCCGCCGTCGATGCCGTCGATCTCGATCACGTCCGCCCCGGCCTTGGCCACGCCGACGGCGATGGTGCCGATGTTCTCGACGGCCACCAGCTTCACCGACACCGGCACGCCGGGCTTCACCATCTTCAAGTCGTAGATGAGTTGCGCCAGGTCTTCGATGGAGTAGATGTCGTGGTGCGGCGGCGGCGAAATCAGGTCCGTCCCCGGCCGGGAGAAGCGGATTTCGGCGATCTCCTTCGTCACCTTCTTGCCCATGAGCTGGCCGCCCTCGCCGGGCTTGGCCCCCTGCGCCATCTTGATCTGCAACTCGTCGGCGTTGGTCAGGTACTCGGCGTCCACCCCGAAGCGGCCGGACGCCACCTGGCGGATGCGGCTGCGGAAGCGGCTCTTGCGGAGGTCGCCGAACAGCGCGTACACGGCCGGGTTCTCCCGCCGCTTGGCCAGCACCTGGTCCCAGAACGGCGACCAGTGCCGCTCGGGCAGGTCGTTCCGCCAGCGGAACTCGCCGCCCTCGCCGCTGTTGCTCAGGCCGCCGGCCTCGTTCAGCGCCGCCGCGATGGTCATGTGCGACGCGCCGGTCAGCGCGCCGTGGCTCATGGCCGCGCCGCGGAAGTGCTTCTGCACCAGCTCCGTCGCCGGCATCACCGCGGCCACGTCCACCGGCGGGCGGTCGCTGGGGGCGATGACGAACAGGTCGCGCAGCACCGTCGGCGGGCGGGTCTTCACCAGCGTCGAGAACTTCTCGAACTTGATGCCGACCTTGATCAGGCCGTCCGGATCGACCGTCTCCGGCGGGGCCGAGTAGGCCATCTCGCCGCCGGCCGAGCCGGTCGCGTCGGTCTCCGGGTGCGCCTCGAGGACCGAGTCCCGCAGGGCCATCCGCACCTTGGCGTTGAAGGCGTGGTAGTCGCGGTTGCGGCCCAGCACCGTCATCTTCTCGGCCTGCTTCACCCGCCACTCCACGTCTTCCACCAAGTCCGCGAGGTTCAGCCCGCCGATGCGGCTGGGGAAGTCGCCGAGGAAGTGCATCAGTTCCGGGCCGAAGCCGACGGCCTCGAACAGCATCGCCCCGCGATACCCTTCGATGGTGGTGATGCCCATCTTGGCGATGGTCTTCTTGAGCGAGTCCTCCAGCGCCTCGAACAGGTTCTCCAGCGCCTCGCGGGGGGGCAGGGTCACGTCCTGCTTGGTCTCCGGGTGCTTCCACGTCACGCCGTCGCGGACCAGCCGGAGCATGAGGTACGGGTGGACGGCGTCGGCCCCGAAGGCCACCAGCACGGCGATGTCGTGCCCTTCCTGGATGTCGCCGGCCTGCACGATCAGCGAGCAGCGGTCGCGCAGCCCCTGCTGGCACAGGTAGGTATGCACCGCCCCCAGCGCCAGCAGAGACGGGATCGGGTCGATGCCCCGCTTGCACGCCTCCTTGTCCGACACCACCAGCACATGATGCCCGGTGTGGACCGCCCGCTCGGCGTCGGCGCGGATCTTTTCCAGCGCCGACCGCAGCGCCTCCGGCCCGCCGCTCAGCGGGAAGGTGGCGTCCAGGGTGGCCATCGCGAACACTTCGTTCCGCAGCAGTTCGTCCACCATCGTGTCGTTGACGATGGGTGACGGCAGCTCCATCTGGCGCACCGGCAGGTCGTCGTCGCCGGTCGCGGGCAGCGGCTTGCCGGCCTTCAGCGGCGACCGGCCCAGGTACGTCGCCAGGGACATCGCCCCGCCCTCGCGGTACGGGTCGATGGGCGGGTTCGTCACTTCGGCGAACGTCTGCTGGCAGTACTTGAACAGGGTCGGGTGGTGCTGGCTGAACACCGTCAGCACGCGGTCGTGTCCCATGCTGCTCAGCGGCTCCTTCTTCAGCTTGGCCATGTCCTTGACGAACACGGCGCGGTCGAAGTCCCAGCCGGCGGCTTGCAGCAGGTGGTCGAGCGACCACTGGCGATCCGCCAGCATCGCCCCGACCACGTCCTCGGACTGCCGGTTGAAGTCGAACCCTTCGGTGATGAGGATTTGCCGCTTGTTCAGCGCGTGCAGGTCGCCCAGTTCGGCCCGCGTCTCGTCCATCACGCGGCGGAGAATCTGGTGGCTGTCCAGCCGCTCGCCGGTGCCCGTGTCTAGGGCGATCATCTGGCCGGGTTGCAGTTGCCCGCTGGCGACGATGGTGGCGTTGTCCAGCCCGAACACGCCGGACTCGGAGCCGATGTACAGCCAGCCCCGCTTGTCCGAACACCACCGCACCGGCCGCAGGCCCATGCGGTCCACGAGGCCGACCAGCACGCGGCCGTCGGTGCCGATGATGCCGGCCGGCCCGTCCCACGCGCACAGGCTGCCGTAGGTGCGGCGGCAGTACGTGAAGAGCTGCATGGCCTCCGCGCCCCAGACCGATTCCTCCGTGTCCCACACCGGCGGAATGGCCAGCCGCAGCGCCCGCATCAGACTCCAGTTCTCCTCCAGCAGCAGGTATTCCAGCCACTCGTCCAGGCTGCCGCTGTCGCTCATCTTGGGCGAGCAGAGTTCGCCGCCGGGCAGTTGCAGGGACAGCGCGCGGCTGAACGCCGACACCGCGTTGCGGTTGGTGCGGACGGTGTTGATCTCGCCGTTGTGGCAGGTGTACCGGAACGGCTGCGCCAGTTTCCAGTTCGGAAACGTGTTGGTGCTGTACCGGCGGTGGAAGCTGGTGATGCCGGACTCGAAGCCGGGCGCGGTCAGGTCCGGGAAGAAGTCCACCAACTGCGGGCTGGTGAGCAGCCCCTTGTAGCTGATGAGCCGGGCCGACAGCGAGCAGACGTAGGCGTTCAACCCGGCCTGGGTCAGCCGGTGCCGCAGCTCCAGCCGGCGGCGGAACAGCCACTTGTCGGCGGCCGCCGGGTCGCCGGCCACCTTGAAGACGAAGTGGTCGATGGCCCCCGGCTTGGTGTCGCGGGCGGCCTTCGGCAGCGCGTCGTCGTTGGTCGGCACCGGGCGGATGGCCAGCAGTTCCACCGGCCCGCCGCGCAGCGCCTCCGTCACCATCTGCCGCGCGGCCTCGATCTTCGCCGGGTCGGACTCGACGACGAACACGACGCCGACGCCGAGGGTGTCGGCGGCGGTGACGCGGGCGGTCGGGGCGTGCGTGCCCAGCACGGCGCGGAAGTACGCCTGCGGCAGTTGCAGGGTGATGCCGGCCCCGTCGCCGGACTTGCCGCAGACGCCGCCGCGGTGCTCCATCGCCACGAGGGCCGTGAGCGAGCGTTTCACCACCTCGGCCGACGGTTTCCCGTCCTTCGAGGCGACGCCGCCGATGCCGCAGGCGTCGGAGCCGACGTCGTTCGTGTAGAGGAGTTGACCGGAGCGGACGAGGGAGGGGCCGTCTTGCATCGCCGGGTGCCTGTGCCTGGTGAAGGGCGCGAGGGGACTTCGGACCACGGCGGACACGGGGAGAGGGGCCGCGGGTCTGGATAGGATAGGTTAACCGGCCGGAGGCGGCGGAGCAAGCGGCCCCGCCCCGAGATTCGACGGAAAGAATCTCGCCGGCGAGACACATTCGGCGGGGCCGGGATTGTCGTTGCCTTGCGGTCGGCGGTCGTTACGATCCCACTGCCGTGTCGATCCCCTTCCCCGCACCGGTGCGCCATGCTCAGACTGTTCTCGCCGATCCAACTGTGCTTCTGCCTGATCCTCTTCTTCCTGCCGTGGATCGAGGTGCAGTGCGTGCCCAAGCCGGCGGCGGCTGGCGCGAAGTCGGATCCGTTCATGCCGCCCATGCCGACCGGCCCGCAGCCGCTCCTGTCGCAGAGCGGGTTGCAGATCGCCACCGGCGACTACAGCGTATCGAACCCGCAACTGAAGGCGATGATGGACGCCGAGGGCGGCAAGGGCGGGCCGAAGGCCGGGCCGAAAGAGGACAAGGAAGGCCCCGACGCCGCGCCGCTGCTGTTCCTGTTCCCGGTCGCCGTCCTCGCCGGCATCGTGATCGGCTTCCTACCGCTCGCCGGGATGGGCCGGAAGTTGATGCTGCTCGCCTGCTGCGGAGTCGCCCTCGGCGTCATCGGCGTGCAGGCCGGCATGGGGTTCCCCATCAAGAAAGGGTTCGACGAGGACAAGACCAAGTCGCAGAAGGGCGGCGGCGGGGGGAACCCAATGATCGGCGACGACATGACCGTCAAGGTGGTCTGGAAGGTTCCCCTCTACATCACGCTGTTCTTCCTGGTCGGGGCGGCGGGGACGGCGTTCCTCGGCGGCGGCAAGCCGGCCCCGAAGTCCGGCCGTCGGCGGTACGACGAGGACGACCGGGATGACGACGAGGACGACCGCCCGCGCCGCCGGGCGCGGCGGGACGACTGATCCCGAATCCCGGTGACTCGGCATGACCCCCCGATGCCGTGGCGGAACACGAGGCCGGCGGACAAGGCGCTCGTCCCGCTACACAGGCGGGGGAAGTCATTCGAGTCGTTCATGCGCCGAGGTGCGACGCGACCGCCGGACATGCCCGCACTGCGTCCGCCGCAGGTCGGCTGATGCCGGCCAGGGTGTCGAACAAGCGGCGGACGCGCTTGGGTTCGACCGCCCCTTCGCCGAGTTCCTCGCGGAGGCGGTCGATGGCGTCCACGGCGTCCTGCTTGTCCCGCGCGCCGAGTGCCGCGTCGCCCTCCACTTCTTCGACCGCGCGACCGAGGGCGGCTTTCGTCGCCGCGTCGATCTTCGTCGTTCCTCGGATGATGGCGACGACCGCCCGCGCCGACACCCGCGACCCGACGCCGACAGCGGAGGCGACGAGCGTGCTACCGGCCACGCTGATGGAGTGCTTGCCCTCCTCGTGGGCGGCGGCCAGGAACCGTTCTTCCCGCGTCATGTGGTGATCCCCTGAGAGGTCAGCCAAGCATTGGCCTGGGTCCACTACAGTCGTGTTGACCTGACCATGCCGGCAACTACGGACGAATCGTCTTCACCTTCCAGATGTGGCAGTCTGGAGGTGCTTTCTCCCTTTTGGTGTGATCTCCCAGATGCCGTGTGGACTACCTTTCTTCAGAAGCCCTTCATCGACCAAGCTGTTTCGTGCGAATTGCGTGGTGTTCTCCCAGCGAAGCAAGGAGGGATACTTCGGGAGTGCGGCGTAATCGACGTCTTTCAATTTACCCTTCATCAATTCACCGACTCGTGTGATGACCGCGCGGGTGGGAGCGGACCCGCCTAACTCTTCCAGAGCTTGCAGCAGCGGCAAGTAGTAATCGGTCATTGGCGTTTTCAAGCCCGCTGCAAGACGTGTCGCACCGGGCTTGCCTTCTGTCCCTTCGCCCGACGAGCCATGCTGCGCTTCCATCTCGCGGAGTGGTTCCTTAGCGTACCGTTCGATCAACGCCATCATGGCCGCCGCACGGTGATCGAGGAATTTGCGGAAGTTGGAGTTCCAACTCGGTTCGGTCGGCAAGTCGGCCGGAATGAGATGGTTCGTCAAACAGTCGGCGAGGGACCGGTTGCTCTTGCCGAGTTTCGCCAAGTAAACCTGTGGCGGTGTCTTGCCGATGACGATGTTCAAGTTCTTGTGCAACAGTGTGCGATTGACGACGCAATCGGCCAACTGGATCGCTTCGTCGGCGTCCACATCGAGGGGCGGGCGCGAGGCGATATACGCCCGCGGGTAGATGTGGTGGTCGTCGAGGTCCTTGGCGGGATCGATACGTTGTGCGCTACGCCAGTCGAGCAGTCCTTTCGCAGGGTAGCCCATCAGGTTGAGAACCCCGCGATAGATGGCGCTCGTCCGTTTGGTGTAACTGAAGAGATCCTCCGCTTCGGCCACGAGCGGTCGTAGCTTTGTGAAGTAGTCCCGCCGTTCGATACGCTTGCCGGCCGCGATCTGGGTCAGCGCGACACCGTCGGCAATGATGACCTCGTTCGACGCCGTACTGTAACGATTGGCGAAAACGGAGGACCAGTACCAGAATTCGAGGAATTGCCGCCGGCTCTCGTCGATCCGGTCGAACCCGCCGATGCGGTGGTGGAACAGCATCAGCGGAATGACCATGTTTTCGGAAGGAAGCCACTTAGGGCTGAGTGCGAAGTGCTGTTTCACCAAGTGGTCGAGAGTGTGGGTATAGCTTCTCGTGACGCTATCCCAGTGCCGAACGAAGTCGGCCGGTTCCAGGTTCTCCAGAATGGCCTTCTTGTCAATGGTCAGGGTCTGCTGCTTCTCTTCCGCACACAGGTAGGCGATCGCCCGAACGAGAATCTCCCGATTCGGTTTGAACCCGTGGGAATCCTCGAACTCGTCCAGCTTTTGCCGCAGGTTGAAACCCTTGTACAGTTTCGCGGCGAGGATGTCGGTGAAGCTCAATTGGATACCGCGACTGTTGCTCCGCTCGAAGAAGACGCAGAATTTCTCGAGCGTCATGTCGAGCAAGTGGAACGCGACGAGCGTTTCCTGATTGAACAGGCGGCACACTTTTTTGATCGCGCTTCGGTACGCCTTCAGGTACCGGTGCCGGTCGGTTGGCACGTCGAGAGTGGCGGCAAACGCGGATGCGTCGAACACGGCATCTCGGCGATCCTCGTCCGAATCGAGTTCGTACTGGTAGGCGTCGTGGAGGCACACCGACAACGACTCCGCCGCGGCCTCCCCGCCGACCTCTTGGACGATCTCCTCGAGGGGTTTCGCAACGAGTTCTTCGGGCGTCAAGTCCTCCCGGAACACGAAGTAAACCGAATCGGCACCAGTCAGGGCGCGGTAGAGTGAAGTGATTCGCTGCTGACCGTCGAGAATGATGCGCAGGTTCTGCGTCTGGCTCTTCCGAACGAGTTCTTCTTTCTCGAAATGGCTGGTTCGCAATTTGGAGCGAGAGCCGACACCCTTCCGCGGCCGATTGTCGATCTGGCGAAGGGTCATCGCGAAGCCGGGCTTACCGTAGATGACGGCACCGATGAAAATGTCCCGAATGAGCGAGTCGAACAAGTCGTAGGTCTGATCCATCTCCCAGCGAAAATCCCGCTGAAACTCCGGCAAAAGCAAGGTTTCAGCCTCAATCGCTTTCACGATATGAAGCAACGATTCAGTCCGACTTTGGTTTTCGTTCACGGCAACGCTCGAACGAACACGCGGGACAGAAGGAACTTGGTGTATCCTACCTCTCTCCACCCGCCATCGTCAACTGTTGACGCTCCTCTCTGGTTGTCCTTCCCGACGCGGTTTCGCTCCGCTCACCGCGAAGACAGCGTCATTGGTTGTCCCGCTCCTTCGCCCTCGCGGACCTCACTTCCCCTGCGGGTTGGGGTGCAGGAAGGTCCGCTCGATGAAGGTGGTGTCCACCTTGCCTTCGATGAAGGCGTGCGTGTTGAAGATCTGCTGGTGCAGCGGGATGGTCGTCTGGATGCCCTCAACGACGAACTCGCGGAGCGCCCGCCGCATGACCGCGATGGCCTCCGGGCGGGTCGGCGCGTGGACCAGCAGCTTGGCCACCATGCTGTCGTAGTTCGGCGGCACCCGGTAGCCGGGGACGACGTGCGTATCGACCCGCACGCCGGGGCCGCCGGGCACCTGCCACTTGGTGATGACGCCGGCGCTCGGGCGGAAGTCCTTGGCCGGATCTTCGGCGTTGATGCGACACTCGATGGACGCGCCGCGGTGGACGATGTCCCGCTGCGCGTACCGCAACTTCTCCCCGGCGGCGATGCGAATCTGCTCCTTGATGAGGTCCACGCCCGTCACCAGTTCCGTGACCGGGTGTTCGACCTGGATGCGGGCGTTCACCTCGATGAAGTAGAAGTTGTTGTCCTTGTCCAGCAGGAACTCGCAGGTGCCGGCGCTGTAGTAGTTGGCCGCCTTGAGCAGCTTCACGGCCGCCTCGCAAATCTTCTCGCGGACTTTGTCCGGCAGGTTCGGCGCGGCCGACTCCTCGACCAGCTTCTGGTGCCGCCGTTGCAGGCTGCAATCCCGCTCGTACAGGTGGATGACGCTGCCGTGCTTGTCGCCGAGCAGTTGCACCTCGATGTGCCGGGGCTGTTCCAGGTACTTCTCCAGGAACACCGAGCCGTCCTTGAACGCCGCTTCCGCCTCCTGCTTGGCCTGCGAGAATCCCTTGTACAGTTCGGCCTCGTCGCGGGCGACCCGCATCCCGCGCCCGCCGCCGCCGGCCGCCGCCTTGATCAGCACCGGGTAGCCGACCTGCTTGGCGAACCGCGCCGCCTCCTCTTCGGACCCGAGCAACCCGTCCGACCCCGGCACCGTCGGCACCTTGGCTTTCTTGGCGATGGCCTTCGCCTTGTCCTTGTTGCCGATGGCCTCCATCGCCTCCTCGGACGGGCCGATGAACTCGAACCCGCACTCGCGAACGATGTGGGCGAAGCCGGCGTTCTCGCTGAGGAAGCCGAAGCCGGGGTGGATGGCGTCCGCGCCGGCGATCTCGGCGGCGGCGATGAGGCGGTCGATCTTCAGGTAGCTGTCGGCGGCCGGCGGCGGGCCGATGCAAATGGCCTGGTCCGCGAGGCCGAGGTACGGCGCGCCGCGGTCGGCCTCCGAGTACACGACGGCCACCTCGATGCCCAAATCCCGGCACGCGCGGATCACCCGCAGGGCGATCTCGCCACGGTTCGCCACCAGCACGCGCTGAAACATCTTTCCAACTCGGAATGCGGAATGGGGAATGCGGAGTGGGCGAACACGCGAACGCCGGCGCGGTCACTCACTCCGCATTCCGACCTCCGCGTTCCGCACTTTCTAAGAGGGATCGACCCGGAACAGGACCGCGCCGAAATCGACCGGCTGGGCGTTCTTCACGCACACCTCGACGACGGTGCCGGCCAGGTCGGCGGTCAGGTCGTTGAAGATCTTCATCGCCTCCAGCTTGCACACGACGGTGCTGGGGACGACCGTGCTGCCGACCGAGACGTAGTCCGGCTTGTCCGGGCCGGGCTTGGTGTAGAACGTGCCGACCATGGGGGACTTGATTTCCAGCAGCAACTTCGTCGGCTTGGCCGGCTCGGCGGGTGCCGCGTGGGGCGCGACCGCGGGCGGAGCCGGGGCCGATGCGTAAACCACCGGCGGCGGGCCGCCCTTCTTCAGGCGGATGCGGTGGTCGCCCTCGGCGAGGGAAATCTCGCTCAGGTCGTGCTGGGCCATCAGGCCGATCAGGTGTTCGATCGTCGTCGCGTCGAACGGACGGGGGGAGTTCGACTTCGGGTCGGCGGCCACGGGCTACCCCAGGCGGGAATGGTGACAGCGGGCGCGGGGACGGGCCAGGGTGGCCCGTCGCGCCGCATTCGTTCATCCTATGACGCTGGGGTCGTGCGGCAGCGTGGTCAGGCGAATCGGCCCGTCCTTGCCGATGAGGAAGTCGTCTTCCAGCCGCACCCCGCCCCAGCCGGGGATGTACACGCCCGGCTCCAGCGTGACGACCATGCCGACTTCCAGCACGTCGTCCGAGTTCTGGCGGATGCGGGGGAACTCGTGGTTGTCCAGGCCGAGGCCGTGGCCGAGGCCGTGGGTGAAGAATTCGGCCAGGTCGCCCTCGAAGTCCTTCGGCTTGGCCTTGGCCAGCGCCTTGCGGGCGGCGGCGTCCACGTCCTTGACGGCGGAGCCGGCCCGCAGCACGCCGACGGCCGCCTCCTGCGACACGCGGACGGCCTCGTAGATGGACTCGAAGTGGAGGCCGACCCGCTCCTGCTTGTTCTTGCGGGTGGGGGGCGTCGGGAACGGGCTGCGGAACACCCGCGTGATGTCGCACTTGTAGCCGATGTCCGCGCCCCAATCCACGAGCAGCTTGCTGCCCTCGCCGAGCTGCCGGCCGGTGGGCGGGGCGTGCGGCAGTGCCCCCCGATCCCCGACGGCGCAGATGGGCGGGAAGGACGCCCGCTTCGCCCCCGCCCGCCGCAGGTACGACTCCATCGCGTCCACCATGTCCTTCTCGGTGTCGGTGTCGCGGATCATGGCGGTGAACATGCCGAACGCCCGCTCGGCCACCTCGATGGCCTTGCGGATGGCGGCCACCTCGGAGGCGTCCTTGATCGACCGGAACGCCTCCACCTTGCCGCTCGTGGCCACCAGTTCGGTCTTGTTCGCCTTCTCGCCGATCTGGTCGCGGAGTTCGACCGTCAGGTGCGCCGCCTCGAATCCCATCGGCTTGACGGCCAACTTGTTCAGCACCTCCGCCGTCACCTCCGGGGTGGTGCGGTTGTGCGGGCGGATGACCGCCTCCAGGCCGGGGCATTCCTCCTTGATCTGCTCCTCGTACCGGCTGTCGCTGACCAGGATGGCGTGCTTGGCGGTGAGGGCGAGGTACGAGTCGCCGCCGGCGAACCCCGTCAGATACTCGACGTTCGACTCGCCGGTGACGAGCAGACCGTCGAGGCCCTCCGCCTTCAGTTTGTTCAGGACATTGGTCCGGCGCAGTTGCAAGTAGTTCATGTGCGTGACAGTGCGAGTTGGCGGGGAGGAGGACTGATTAATGTAGCAAGGTGGGCGGAAGTGCCGCCGTTGTCCAGAAAAAAACCGGCAATCCGAATCGTCGTGATCGTTGGCGGCGTATCACCGGCTGTACACTCCCGCGCATTGCCCCAACCTCTGCCACGATTTCCGACATGTTTCCATTGTTCCTGCACACGGCGGACCGGCGGGTGGTGGTCGTCGGCGGCGGGGCCGTCGGCCGGCGAAAGGCCGCCGCGTGTGCGGACGCCGGGCTTGCCGTTCGCGTCGTCGATCCGCTCGCGGTCCCTTGGCCCGGCGTCGAGTGGGTGGCCGAGGCGTACCGGCCCGATCACCTCGACGGCGCGGCGCTGGCGGTCGCCGCCGCCACGCGGGTCGTGAACGCAATGGTCGTGGCGGACGCCCGCCGGTTGCGAATTCCGGTGTGCGATGCCGCCAACCCGGACGCGGGTGATTTCGTCTTTCCCGCAATCGTCCGCCGGGGTGGGCTGACGCTCGCCGTCTCGACCGGCGGCGCGTCGCCGACTCTGAGCGCGCGGATCCGCGACCGTCTACACGCGGACTACGGCCCGGAGTACGGCGAGTGGGTGGCGGTGTTGGACGAGGTCCGCCAACGGGTACTCGAAGTGGTGCCCGACGCCGCACTCCGCCGCCAACTACTGGCGGGGTTCGCCGAAGACCTCTGGCTGGACCGGTTGCGCGAGGCCGGGGCCGAAGTCGCGCGGCGGGAAATGCTCGCCGCCGTGGCCGCCGCCGCCACAAAGTTCGATTGACGTATTCTGCTCGCTCCGCGAGCGGTCTTCGACTCCCTGGCCAGACCGCTCGCGGAGCGAACAGAACACTTCCGGCGGTTTCGATCCGGGCCGGTATAATCGAAGTACCCCCGCCGAGGCCCTTCCGCCGATGCCCGGATCGCTGCCGAACGTCACCCACGCCTGTTTCGCCCTGAGCTACCTGCTCGCCCTCGCGGTCGAGCTGGCGCGCCTCCGCTGGCCGCGGCCGGGGCTGCGCGTGTCGGGATTGATTCTCGGGGCCGCCGGCCTGTTCGCCCACTCGCTGTTCCTCGCCCTCCGCCAGCCGACGCCGGCCACCGCCTACGGCGGGCTGCTCGTCGTCGCCTGGGTGCTGGCCGTGTTCTACCTGTATGGCACGCTGCACGACGGCAAGCGGGCGTGGGCCGTGTTCGTGCTGCCTCTCGTTTTGGGTCTGGTCAGCCTTGCGTTCGTCGCCGCGGCCGGGCAGGACGCGGTGCCGCTCGGCCTGCCGTGGGAGTCCGAACACCGCCTGTGGGGCGCGCTGCACGGCATCTTCGTGCTGTGCGCGGCCGTGGGCGTGAGCGTCGGGGCAGTGGCCAGCGTCATGTACCTGATTCAGGCGAACCGCTTGAAGAGAAAGAAGAACCCGCTCGGCGGGTTGAAACTACTCAGCCTGGAACGGCTGGAGACGATGAACCGCCGGGCCGTCACGCTGGCGTTCCCGTTCCTCACGGCCGGTCTGCTGCTGGGGGCGGTGCTGCTGCGGCAGTACCACGACTTCGGCGACAACTGGTTCTCGCCGAAGGTGGTGGGCACGGTCGGCCTGTGGGCGGTCTTCCTGCTGCTGCTCTACCTCCGGTACGTCGTCCACGTCACCGGCCGTCGGCTGGCCCGGCTGACCCTGGTCGCGTTCGCGCTGATGATCGCCGTGCTGGTCGCCGCGCACCCGTTCGCCGCCTCCAGCGGAGGCACGCCGTGAACCTCCGCGTCGTCGGGTGCAACTACCGCACCGCCGCCGTCGAACTGCGCGAGAAGCTCGCCTTCGACGCGGCCAAGCAGGACCGCGCCGTCTCCGAACTGACCACCCGCTTCGGGTGCGAAGTGGTGCTGCTCTCCACCTGCAACCGGGTCGAACTGTACACCGCCCGCCCGCCGCAAGAGTCGCCGTTCGATCTCGAGCAAGCGGCCCTGTACTTGGCCGAGATTCACGGGCTGACCCCCGACGCGGTTCGCCCGCTGCTGTACGAGCGGGCCGACGCCGAGGCCGTCGTCCACCTGACGCGGGTGACGGCCAGCCTCGACAGCCTGGTGGTCGGCGAGGGGCAGATCGCCGGGCAAGTGAAAGCGGCCTTCGACTTCGCCCAGAAAGCCGCCGCCACCGGGGCGCTGCTGAACGCACTGTTCCCGCACGCCCTGCGGGTGGCGAAGCGGGTCCGCACCGAAACCGGCATCGCCCGCGGCCACGTCTCGGTGTCCAGCGTGGCGGTGGATTACGTCCGCCAGGTGTTCGACCACTTCGGCGACAAGACGATCCTGGTCATCGGCGCGGGGAAGATGGCCCGCCTGACGCTGAAGCACCTGGAAGCCTTGCAGCCCAAGCGGATTCTGGTGACGAACCGTAGCCCGGCGAAGGCGGCGGAGGTCGCGGGGATGTGCGGCGGGGTGCCGGTGCCGTGGGACCAACTGGACGCGGCGCTGGCGGAGACCGACATCGCGCTCAGCACCACCGGCGCGGCGGAGCCGATCATGCCCGCGAGCCGCTTCAACGCCGCCGTCCGCCCGAAGCGGGGCAGCGGCACGCTGGTGGTCCTCGACATCGCCGTGCCGCGCGACTTCGACCCGGCCATCCACGACGGCGACCGCGTCTGCCTGTTCAACATCGACGACCTGACGCGGGTGCGGGAGCAGACCATCGCCCAGCGGCAGAAGCACCTGGCCCCGGCCGAGGCGATCATCGCGGCCGAGGCGAAGAAGTTCCTCGACGACTGGAATCGCCGCAAGAGCGGGCCGGTCATCCAGCAACTCCGCACCGAGTTCGACAAGGTACGGGCGGAGGTGCTGGCGGGCATCCTGGGCAAGCTGAACGGCAAGCTGACCGACGCGGACAAGGCGTACATCGAGGGCGGCTTCCGCCTGTTGCAGAACAAGCTGCTGCACGGCCCCATCGCGGCATTGCAGCAGGCGAGCAAGGACGGCGAATCCCGCCCGCTGCTGGACGCCGTGCGGAAGCTGTTCCGCCTGGGCGCGGGATGACGGGCGAGCGCGTCCGTCGCATCGGGTCGGATTTCCCCCTCCGCCCCTCATCTGCGGCGGCGGGGCGGCTAGAATTCGTGGGTGGAACGTCGCCCGTTCCGAATCGCGGAGCGGCCGCCCACCCCGACTCCGGAGGGCACCCCATGTCGTTCGCCGAAGTGCTGGCCGCCGCCAACGAACTGACCGCCGACGAGCGGCACGAGCTGGCCCGCGAGTTGAGTGAGCCGATGCCGCCGGCGTTCCAGGCGTGGGCCGACAGCGGTCAGGCGCTCGAAATGCACTCGCCGCTGTTCGCCCCGGAAGCGGCGGCCGTGCTGCTTCGACTCCTGGAACAGGAGCGCGCCGCGCGATGAACCCCGCTACCTTTCCATTCCGTCCGATTGCGCACCCGCTGCCGACGCGCCGCCCGATTCTCTCGATCCGCCTCTCCTCCGGCGCGGTCTCGGTGGACGTGGAAGCGCTGATCGATTCCGGGGCGGACACCTGCGTGTTGCCGTACGACCTGGGCCTGCAACTCGGGCTGGACTGGTCGCGGGCGTTCGCGCTGCCGTCTGTCGGCGGGTCGCTGGCGAGCGCGGCCAGCCGCGCCGCGCTGCTGTACGGCGAAGTCGCGCCGTTCGCGCCGGTCCCACTGGGGTTCGCGTGGGTGCAATCGAACGCCACCCCCGTGATCCTCGGCATCACGAACTTCTTCCTCGAGTTCGACGTGTGCTTCTACGCCACGCGCGGCGAGTTCACCGTCGCCCCGCGCACCCCGTGAATGTGGAGGAACCGCCGATGTCCTTCGCCGATGTCCTCGCCGCCGCCAACGAGTTGACCGCCGACGAGCGGCGGGAACTGGCCCGCGAGCTGAGCGACCTGCCAAGGGAAGAAGACCCGCTGATCAAGCGATTCCTGGAAACGTTCCCGCCGGGAGTGGAAATCGAAATGAACTGGCCTATCGAGGCGAGCGCGGAGAACATCGCCGCGCTCCAACAGGTTCTCGCGGAGGCCGACACCCGACCGTGAACCCGCTCATCACCCCGTACACACTCGGCCCAGTCGGTCCCGCCGGGCCGGCGCTACTGCCCCTGCTCCCGATCCGGCTGTCGTTCCTGGGCCGCACCGTCGTCGCGGACGGACTGGTCGATAGCGGGTCGTCCGTGAACGTGTTGCCGTTCGCCGTCGGTCAGCAGTTGGGGTTGGACTGGGACAAGTTGCCCGACGGCGGGCGACTGGGCGGGGCGCTGTCGGTCGCGAGTACCCGCGCCGTGGCGTTGGTGGCGGAAGTCGGGCCGTTCCCGCGCGTCCGCCTGACGTTCCTGTGGGCACAGGCTCCGCTCCCGCGCCTCATTCTGGGTCAGTTCAACTTCTTCCTCGAATACGACGTGTGCTTCTACGGCACCCGTGGCGAGTTCACCGTTGTCCCGCGAACACCATGACCACCCCCACCGCCGTCGGCATTGACCTGGGCACCACGAACTCGCTGGCCGCGTTCGTCCGGAACGGCCGGCCGGTCGTCGTCCGCGACGCGGCCGGCGCGGCGCTGGTGCCGTCTTGCCTCAGCTTCCACCCGGACGGCACGGTCCTCGTCGGCACTGCCGCCCGCGACCGTGCGCTGACCGACCCGGAACACACCGTGTTCAGCGTCAAGCGGCTGATGGGCCGGACGCTCAAGGACTTGGAAGCCGAACTGAAACTGATCCCGCACCAGATCGTCGAGCGGGACGCGGGCGACGGCCGCCAAGTGCTGCGGGTGCGGATCGGCGACCGCGAACACACGCCCGAGGAGCTGTCCGCCCTCATCCTGAAGGAAGTGCGGAAACGGGCCGGCAACCCGACGAAGGCGGTCATCACCGTGCCCGCGTACTTCGACGACGCCCAGCGGCAGGCCACCCGCGACGCCGGCCGCATCGCCGGGCTGGACGTGCTGCGGATCGTCAACGAACCGACCGCCGCCGCGCTCGCCTACGGGCTGGACAAGGCGAACGCCGGCGTGGTGGCCGTGTACGACCTCGGCGGCGGCACCTTCGACTGCTCCATCCTGCGGCTGGCCGACGGCGTGTTCAAGGTGCTGAGTACCAACGGCGACACCTACCTCGGCGGCGACGACTTCGACCGCGCCATCATGCAAGTGGTGGCGACGGAGATGGGCGTGGAGTTGGACGGCAACCGGGATGTGATGCTGCTGCAACACCTGCGCGACGCGGCGGAGAAGACGAAGATCGCGCTGAGCGAGGCGGAGACGGCGGAGTTCGCGTTGACTGGCCGGAAGGGCGAGGCTCCCGCCGGGCCGAACACACGACCCGGTTCGGCGGGAGCGTCACCTTCCCGACCGCTCGCCAGGACGTTCACCCGCGCCGAACTGGAAGCGCTGCTCGCGCCGTTCATCGACCGCAGTCTCGCCAAGTGCAAAGCCGCCCTCCGCGACGCGGACCTGACGGCGGCGGACATCGACGAAGTCGTCCTCGTCGGCGGCAGCACGCGCATTCCCTACGTCCGCCGGCGGGTGGAAGCGTTCTTCGGCCGCGTCCCGCACACGGATTTGAACCCCGATGAGGTGGTCGCCCTCGGCGCGGCGGTGCAGGCCGACATCCTCACCAGCGGCCGGCGCGACCGGCTGCTCCTGGACGTGGTGCCGCTGTCGCTGGGCATCGAGACGCTCGGCGGAGTCGTGGACAAGGTCATCGACCGCAACAGCACCATCCCGTGCCGGGCGACGACGCGGTATACGACGTATGTGGACAACCAGACCGCCATCATCCTCAACATCTATCAAGGCGAGCGCGAACTGATTCAGGACTGCCGGCTGCTCGGCAAGTTCAAGCTGGGCGGCATCCCGCCGATGCCGGCGCAGTTCGCCCAGGTCGATGTCACCTTCCTGGTGGACGCGAACGGCCAGCTCACGGTGTCGGCCGTCGAGAAGCGGAGCGGGGTGACGGCGACGGTGGAGGTGAAGGCCGGGCACGGGCTGAGCCAGGAGGAGGTCGAGCGGATGGTCCTGGAGAGCGTCGAACACGCGCACGCCGACTTCACCACCCGCCGGCTGATCGAGCTGCGGAACAAGGCCGACGCCGACTTGCGGCACACCGCGAAGGCGCTGACGGAGGCCGGCGACCACCTGACCGTCGAACAGCGCGCGGCCATTGAAGTGATATCGGGGGAGCTGCGCGGCGCGATGGCCGGCACCGACGTGGACGCCCTGCAACGCATCGCCGCCGCGTTCGGCAAGGCCACGCTCCCGCTGGCCGAGGTGCTGATGAACGCCGTCGCCAAGAAAGCCTTGGGCGGAAAAACCGAAACCGACCTCGACGCCGGAAAACTGTGAGCGGATACTGTCAACATCTCCTGGAGGGGTCCGCCATGCGAATCGCCGTCGCCCTAATTCCCGCGCTCGCCATCGGCCTGGCCGTCGCCGCGCCGGTGCCGAAGGTGGAGGAGAAGCTGAAACCCGCCACCGACGCGCAGCGGGACGAGGTGAAGGATAACCTCAAACAGATCCTGCTGGCCATGCACAACTTCCACGACACGGTGGGTCACATGCCGGGCGACATCGTGGACGCGAAGACGAAGAAACCGCTGCTGAGCTGGCGGGTGCAACTGCTGCCGTACTTGATGGAATCGAACCCGGACAAGGAGAAGGACAACGCCGACTGGTACAAGAAGTTCAAGTTGGACGAGCCGTGGGACGGCAAGACCAACAAGGCTCTCATCGAGAAGACGCCGAAGGTGTTCGCCCCGACGCGGGCCAAGGCCAAACCGGGCGAGACCTTTTACCGCGGGTTCGCCGGCACGGGCGTGGACGCCGGCGTCTTTGAACCGGGCGCAAAGGTGGGCCTCGTGGGCATCACCGACGGCACGAGCAACACCATCGGCGTCATCGACGCCGGCGAGCCGGTGATCTGGACGAAGCCGGACACGGAGTTGGACATCGACCCGAAGAAGGATTTCCCCAAACTCGGCGGCATGATCGACGGCGATTTCTACTGCGCGATGTGCGACGGGAGTTGGAAGACGGTGAAGCGGCAGTTCAACGAGAAGGCCCTGCGGGCCGCTATCAGCCGCGCCGGCGGTGAGGTGTTCGACGGCAAGGACGTGTTCGTCGAGAAATGCCGGTGACGCCGGTTTCGGTTGACGTGCTCTGCTCGCTCCGCGAGCGGGCTTTCTCCGCGACGCGATGACCGCTCGCGGAGAGAGTGGAGACCCCCAACGAGGATTCCTCATGCGAATCGCCGTCGTCCTGTCGTCCGTCCTCGCCGTCGGGCTGGCCCTCGCCGCGCCCGTGCCGAAGGTGGAGGAGAAACTCAAGCCGGCCACCGACGAGCAGCGGGACGAGGTGAAAACCAACCTCAAGCAAATCCTGCTGGCGATGCACAACTACGAGTCCGCCTTCGCGCACCTGCCCGGCGACATCGTGGCCGCGAACACGAAGAAGCCGCTGCTGAGTTGGCGGGTGGCGATCCTGCCGTACATCGAGGAAGACGAACTGTACAAGCAGTTCAAGATGGACGAGCCGTGGGACTCGGATGTCAACAAGAAGTTGATCGACAAGCTGCCGAAGATGTTCGCGCCGACGCGGGCCAAGGCGAAGCCGGGCGAGACGTTCTACCGCGGGTTCGCCGGCGCGGGTGCAGATGTCGGCGTGTTCATCTCCGGCGTCAAGGTGACTCTCGTCGGCATCACCGACGGCTGCTCGAACACCATCGGCGTGATCGACGCCGGCGAGCCGGTGGCATGGACGAAGCCGGGCACCGACCTGCCGTGCGATCCGAAGAAGGACCTGCCCAAACTGGGCGGCATGATCGACGGCGATTTCTACTGCGCGATGTGTGACGGCAGCGTGCGGACGATCAAGCGGAACACCGACGCGAACCTGCTGCGGGCCTTGATCTCCCGCGCCGGCGGCGAGGTGATCCCGAACGACTGCGACGCGCCCTGACCGCCCGCCCCACGAGCCGCGACCGCGAGCGAGCGCCTTCATTCCCCACGAACTGCCGCTCCCTCGCGGTCGCGGCTCGCAGGACACGGACCCCCCAATGGACGAGACCTGGTTGGACGCCGAAGAGAAGCGGATGACCCTCCGCCGGGTGGCCGCGTACCGGGCGCTGTGCGACCGCGTCCGCCGGTCGGCGCTGGGCACCCTGTTCTTCGGCGGGCTGATGTTCGCCTTCTGGTACTTCGCCATCCCGGACGGGCTGAAGTGGACCCTGTTCGGCAAGGTCTACCTCGGCCTGGCGCTGCTGGAGCTGAGCGTCGGCGCGCTGAACCGGCTGTTCCCGTCGGCCGAGGGCGTGCTGCTGGAGGGGCTGGTGCTGGTGGTGTTCGGCGGGTGGAACCTGGCCCGCGAGGGGATGATCTGGCAGAAGATGATCCCCGGCCAGGTCAGCCCGCTGTTCGTGGTGTTCGGCGCGTACTGGATCCTGCAAGGGCTGAACCAGGCGCGGACGTACCTGACCCTGCGGAAGGAGTTCGCCGAGCGGCCGTCGGCCGACCACATCCGCTGGTTCGACGGGCTGGCCCGCGAGGTGCGGGACGCCGACCCGAAGGCCGACCCGATGGCCCTGGCCCTGCCGACGCAGCCGTTCCTCACGGCGAAACTGCTCGGCGACACCGCCTTCTTCACCGACGGGGCCGGCGAGGTCATCATCGTCGCGCGGGAGGACGTGAGCTTGGAGATGGACATCCCCGACCCGGAACGGCCGCCCGTCGGCTACCTGACCATCGGCGGGGTGGCGTTCCAGCCGTTCGCCCTGACGCGGGCCAACTGGGAGAATTACTGCGCGTGGAAGGGCGAGCCGGCGTGACACGCGAACTCGTCGCGGAAAATTCGCCGACCCGGTGTCGTCCTCGATGAGACCACCGGAGCGCCGCCGATGACCGATCCCCTCGCCACCCTCTCGAAGTTCACCCCGGTCGGGCCGAACCGCGACGACCTGCTGTTCGCCGCCGGTCGAGCGTCGGCGCGACCTTCCCGTCGGTGGAAGTGGGCGACGGGGTTCCTCGCCGTCACGCAAGCCGTCACGCTCGCCCTGTGGCTGTGGCCGAAAGCAGACCCCACGCCGGTGCCCATTCCCGCGCCGGTCGTCACGCCCGACCCGGAGCCGAGCGCTCCGCCCGCGCCGCCGGACCCGCACTCGTACCTGGCGCTGATGCACCGCGACGGCGACCCCGAACCGCGCGCGCGGTTCGCCCCCGGCCCCGACCGCCCGACCCGTCCCCTGACCGCCGGCAGCCGCCAGTTCGACTGACCGCATTCCCCACCGTAAGGAGAAGCCATGAAGAAGTGGACCGCCGTCTGGCTGGCGATGGCGTGCGCGGCGACAGCGTCCGCCATCGACTACGACAAACTGCCGCGCCGCCTGGTGAAGGAGCCGAAGTACGAGTCGAAGAAGCCGGCCTACGGGCTGCTGCTGTTCGGCCCGGACGCGAAGCTCGCCGTGTGGATCGTTCTCGACGGCGAGACGCTGTACGTGGACCGGAACGGCAACGGCGACCTGACCGACGACGGCGAAAAGTTCGCCAAGGAGGCCGACTGCAAGGACATCGAACTGGCCGACCCGGACGGGAAGACGAAGTACGTCATCGAGTCGGTCCAGTCGGACAACACGTCCTATACCCCGGCGGCCCGGAAGGAGCGGGCCGCGAAGGGCATCCCGCCGGCGCTGTCTGTCAACGTGGGGATCAAAGGGCCGTGCGAATACCGGCAGTATTGCGACATTGGCGAGTTGCGCGACGACCCGAAGAAGGCGATGCTGGCGCACTTTCACGGCCCGCTCACCGCCGGCGTACGAACCATCAACTGGAAAGTCCACGAGGCGATGGGCCTGCGGCGCGGCGCGGAGCCGGTCACGCTGCCGGTGGTCATCGGCACCATGAGCGCGAAGCACGGCTGCTGGGTGGTGGTGGTGACGTGCGCCGGCGACAAGAAATGCGCGTTCCCGGACGCCGTCCGCCCCATCGCGGAGGTCGAATTCCCCGCCGCCGACCCACGGAAGCCGGCGGTGAAACTGAAATTCGCGCTCGACGGGTTCTGCTGAGGTGCACAGTTCCAAGGCCCCGTGCGGGTCCCCGATGCGGTCGGCGGCGGCAAGGCGAAGGTGACGATCTCGTTCGACGCCTGGAAAGCCGGGAAGGTGTCGCCGAGTACCGTCGAACTGCCCATTCGAGACGGCGAGAAGAAGTGACGATCCGGTCGCGGTCGCCCGCTCGCGGCGACGACACGGCACACGTTTCCCCCTGAGGTTCCCATGTTCCGCCTCTCGCTTCTGCTCGCCTTCGCCGTCGCCCTTCCCGCGCGCGCCCAGCCGGAGCCGGTGGAGAAGGACGGCAAGCTGACGATCCCGCTGACGCTGCACCCGACGGCCGCGGCGGTGCCGCTGTCGAAGATGAGCCTGTACCCCGACTACGGCGACGTGCAACCGGGCAACCGCATCCAGGGGCTGCTGAAGGTGTTCATGGAACAGGACGCCTTCTTCCGCACGGTCGGCACCGAGGAGTGGCAGAAGTGGCTGACGATGCCACTCGCCGAACTGCCCGACGACATTCGTGTCAAAGGATCGGTGGCGAGCGGCATCCAGTACGACGCCAAGTACACCACGTTCCTCGGCTACCTGGACAAGGGCGCACGGTACGCCACCATCGACTGGAATGAGTACTTCGACCTGCGGAAGGACGGCTTCTACCTGCTGCTGCCGGAGGTGCAGAAGATTCGGGCGCTGGCGGCGGTGGCGAAACTTCGACTGCGCGGCGAGATCAAGGCCGGCGAGTACGCCAAGGCCGCGACGACCGTGAAGACGCTGTTGGGCATGGGCCAGGCGATGGAGCAGCACCCGACTCTCGTCGGCGAGCTGGTGGGCATCGCCATCGACGCCATCGCCCTGACCGGTGTCGAGGAGATGATCGGGCAGCCCGGCTGCCCGAACCTGTACTGGGCGCTGACCGACTTGCCCCGCCCGCTCGTCTCGCTCCGCCGGGGCGTCGGCGGCGAGCGGATGTTCCTCCTCGCGCAATTCGAGAAGTTCCTGAAGGCGGAGCGGCCCTGGACGGAGAAGGAGTTCCGCGACCTGTTCGACACGCTCGACGAGGTGCTGGTGCTGGAGCAGCAGCGGGGCGGCGGGCTGCTGCCGAAGCTGCTCAGCGGCGCGCGGCTGCGGTACGCCGTGCAGACGGCCGACTCCGCGCGACTGACGGCGGCCCGCGCGCGGCTGGTCGCCGGCGGGATGCCTTCCGACGGGGTGAAGGCGATGGGCGACCTGCAAATCGCCGTGCTGGACGACTTCCACCGCTACGAAATCCTCCGCGACGAGTACTTCAAGGCGATCCACCTGCCGTATCACGAAGGCAAGGCCGACACGGAGAAGGTTGATCGGGGGCTGACGGCGGCCAAGGCGAAGGGCGACATCATCGGTCCGGCCTTGATGCCGGCGGTGTGGAAGGTGACGCAGGCACAAGCCCGGCTGGACCAGCGGGTGGCGTTCCTGCGGGCGGTCGAGGCGGTGCGGCTGTACGCCCACGCCAACAAGGGCGAACTGCCGGCGAAGCTGGCCGACCTGACCGTCCCGGTGCCGACCGACCCGGTGACGGGCAAGCCGTTCGAGTACGCGGTGGCGGACGGCGTCGCCACCCTGAGCGGCGGCAAGCTGCTGAACGTCCGCGAATACAGGCTGACGGTGAAGAAGTGACACGCCGCGACCGCGCCCGGTCCGGCGAGCCGCGGCCGCGAGGGAGTGGCATCTTCAATCGCGGATGCCACTCCCTCGCGGTCGCG
>JAYUFU010000447.1:0-10914 GCA_043738505.1 Fimbriiglobus sp.
GTTTTCGCGGGGCCGTAGGTCGGGTTGCCCTCTTCCTCTCCGTCCTTCCAGAGCAGCGTTTGCCCGCCCTTGAACCACTGCCGGGTACGGATGTGGGACATGACGTAGACGACACGACAAGGAAGGTTGTCCCCCTTCTCCGGCGTTAACCCGCTCTTGCAGATGGCGTCAAGCTCTTGTGCCAGTAGTTGCCCGCAGATTTGCCCCAGACGAACCGGAACCGCGTTGCCAACCTGAGCGTACTGCTCTTGCGTTCGTCCGCAGAACTCCCATTCGTCCGGGAATTCTTGGACCCTCGCGCACTCACGAAGGGTCAACGCTCGCGTCTCAATTGGGTGGCAAAGGGCAGTTCCCGCGTGGTTCGGCATGGTGAGAATCGTGGGGGCCGGGAGGTCGAACGTCAGCCGACGCCACCAACCCGAACGCCCGCCCTTCGCCAAGTACGCCTTGCCCATCGCCTCCCGCGCAACCTCTTCCGGGAGAGAACGCCAGTTGCTACCGGGCGGAATCAACTTCAAATACCGCTTCTTTCGCGGGCTGAAGTCCATGACCACCGGGTCGGGTTCGTTCAACCCCTTGATGGCGTCACCGAGCGTGCGGAACGGCAGTAGTTGCCCTTCGGCTTCATCGAACAGCCCCGGTTGCATTTTGGGGGTCTCGTTGCCGTGGGTTGGGGTTGGGAATTCCACGACGCGGTTGAAGCGGTTGCCGATGAAGATGGCCCGTTCCCGCAACTGGGGGGCACCGTAGTTGACCGCGTTGACTTCGAAGCAGTCGAGCCGGTAGGAGTAGCGGAGGTCCAGGAGAAAGCGACGGATGACCGAGCCGGGTTCCTCATCGGGTTCGTAGGGCTTGCCCCCCTTGTCGGGCCGGTCCTTGATGGGGCGGTGGCGAAGGGCGGCAGACATGAGACCTCGGACGTTCTCCATCAGGAACATCTTGGGTCGCAGGTCTTCCACGAACCGGAGGAACTGCCAGAGCAGGGTTCCGCGGGGGTCTTGCACCGTCCCCCGCTTGCCCGTCGTGCTAAAGGACTGACACGGTGGTCCGCCGACGAGCAGGTCCAGTTCGCCCGGCTTGATACCCAAGTCGGACATGACTTGCTCAGACTTCAGTTCGCGGATGTCTCCGTCGTACACTTTCAGCTTTTTGTCCCCGATCCGACCCGCGTCTCGATTGCGGCGGATCGTGTCGCAGAAGGACGGGACGACTTCGGAGCAAGCGAGCAGGTTGAACTGACCGGTCTTTTCAAACCCCAAATCGAGGCCCATGCCACCGGAGAACAGTGACAGGACAGTAAACCTGCGCGAGGACATCGGCGATTCCCCCATCTGATACCGGCCGTCGGGTCTCGCTCATTATCGGTGCTTCGGCCGGCAGTGGAAGATGAAACCCCGAAAGGTCTCTCCGGCACGGCTTGAGGCATCCGAATGTTCGCACTTCTCCCTTGCCCCGGATCGCCTTCGCCTTTAATCTGGCCCCGACGCCTGTTCACTATCGCGGGGTCGGAGCCATGCTGGCCAAGCTGCGGTCCTACGCCCTCCTCGGCATCGACGCCCTGCCCGTCGAGGTGGAGGTGGACACCAACCCCGGCGAACACAAGATCATCCTCGTCGGCCTGCCGGAGATGGCCGTGCGGGAGAGCGTCCACCGCATCGAGCGCGCGCTCGCCAACCTCGGCTACGCCCGGCCGACCGGCCGCACCATCATCAACCTGGCCCCGGCCGACCTGCGGAAGGACGCCGGCGGGTTCGACCTGCCCATCGCCCTCGGCGTCCTCTGCGCCACCCGCCAGTTGAACCCCGACCACCTGGCCGACTTCGCCACCGTCGGCGAACTGGCCCTCGACGGCGCGGTGCGGCCGGTGAAGGGGGCGCTCAGCATGGCCATGACCGCCCGCGCGCGCGGCGTGAAGAAGCTGATCGTCCCGGCCGGCAACGCCAAGGAAGCGGCCGTCGTGCAGGAACTGGAGGTGTACGGCGTCACCAGTCTGGCGGAGGCCGTCGGCATCCTCTCCGGGGTGGTGGACATCGACCCCGCCGCCCCGCCCGACGAGATGGCGGCGCGGCTGAACAAGTACGACGTGGACTTCGCCGACGTGCGCGGGCAGGAGTCGGCCAAGCGGGCGCTGGTGGTGGCCGCCGCCGGCGGGCACAACGTGCTGATGCTCGGAAGCCCCGGCAGCGGCAAGACCATGCTCGCGCGGCGGCTGCCGACCATCCTGCCGCCGCTGACGACCGACGAAAGCCTGGAAACGACCCGCATCTATTCCGCCGTGGGCCGGCTGCCGGAGGGCGAATCGCTGCTCAGCGTGCGGCCGTTCCGCAGCCCGCACCACACCATTTCCGACGCCGGCATGGTCGGCGGCGGCACCGTCCCGGGCCCCGGCGAGATCAGCATGGCGCACAACGGCGTGCTGTTCCTGGACGAACTGCCGGAGTTCAACCGCCGCTGTCTGGAGGTGCTTCGCCAGCCACTCGAAGAGGGCCGCGTCACCATCAGCCGGGCCATCCACAGCACGACGTTCCCGGCCGATTTCGTGCTGGTGGCGTCGATGAACCCGTGTCCGTGCGGATATTTGGGCGACGCCAAGCACCCGTGCAAGTGCGCCCCCATCGCCGTGGAGAAGTACCTCGGCCGCATCTCCGGGCCGCTGCTGGATCGCATCGACTTGCACATCGAGGTGCCGTCGGTGCCCTACGAAGAGCTGTCCAAGAAGGCCGACGGGACGAGTTCGGCGACCATGCGGGCGGACGTGGACCGCGCCCGCGCCGTGCAGGCCGGGCGGTTCGGCGGCGTCGGCCGGGTGAACGCGCGGATGACGCCCCGGCAGATGCGGCAGTTCTGCGAGCCGGACGCCGACTGCCGCGAGATGCTGGGCAACGCGATGGACGACCTCGGCCTGTCCGCCCGTGCCCACGACCGCATCCTCCGCGTGTCCCGCACCATCGCCGACCTGGAGGGCGCGGCGAATCTCACCGGCGACCACCTGGCCGAAGCCATCGGCTACCGCACCCTGGACCGCAAGCTGTGGCAGCGGTGAGGGGATGCGGTGCGGGGGTGGAAGGCGAATGCCGTCGCACAGTTGAAGACGCATATTGAGGACAAGGAAACGTTGGCCTGCTTGCGAGCCGCGAACGCAAGGGAGTTGCCCGATGAGAAAGATCGTGTTTCGCGTCCTCGCCGGGCTTCTGTCCGTGGGGTTTCTCGCGCTGATCCTCTTCGGCGACACGGCGAACATGACGCCCCGTGAGAAGTGGGGCGGGATCGCGGTCGGCGTGGCGTTCGGGCTGTTCGCCCTGTTCGGCAGCGAGGGACTGGCCAACCGAGCAATCGGCGTGCGCGACTCGGGACCGGGATCGAAGTAGGCATCCCGAAGGGGCGCGAGCCATTGGGGACTCGGACCAGCGCGGTTCGCCTCTTGGCTACCGCCATTCTCCCATCTTGTCCCGGCCGGTAGAATTCCCCACTCCGAACCGCCTCCCACCCCCGCAGGACTTGCCCGATGGCGGCGAAATCGCAACCGCAACCCGAAGACCTGTCCCTGGCCGACCTCCAGGGCGAGGCCGAGGACCTCCGCAAGCGGATCAACCTGTTCCGCACGTCGCTCGGCCGGTTCTTCGTGAACAAGCAGGAGATCATCGACCTGATGGTGGTAGCCGCCCTCGCCCAGGAGCCACTGCTGCTCGTCGGCCCGCCCGGCACCGCCAAGTCCGACCTGGTGCTGAAGTTCAAGGACGCCCTCGGCATGGCCGAGACGGACTACTTCGAGTACATGCTGACGCGGTTCACCGAGCCGAGCGAGATCATCGGGGCCATCGACATCGGCCTGCTGCGGGAAGGGAAGTACATCCGCCGCAAGGAGGGCAAGCTGCCCAGCGCGAAGCTGGTGTTCCTGGACGAAATCTTCAAGTCGAACTCGGCTATCCTGAACATCCTGCTGACGATCATCAACGAGAAGAAGTTCTACCAGGACGGGGTGCCGGAGCCGGTGCCGCTCCGCATCCTCTTCGCCGCCACCAACGAGATTCCGGAGCAGGGCGAACTGGCCGCGCTCAAGGACCGGTTCGTGCTGAAGGTGCTGAGCCGGCCGGTGCAGGACGAGTACTTCCAGGAGTTGATCGACGCCGGCCTGCGGGGCGAGGCGAACAAGGGGCTGAACCAGAAGCCGTGGGCCGAGGGGCACGCCAGCCTGACCGACTTCCTGAAGGTGAACCGCTACCTGACGCACCTGTTCTCCAAGACGACCACCGACGTGCGCGGCGACGAAAAGAACGACCGCGACGTGTTCTTCCCGGCGGACGTGTTCCGCGAGTTCCAGCGGCTGGTGAAGGCGCTCATCCGCGAGGACAAGATCTTCATCAGCGACCGCAAACTCGTGAAGCTGTACAAACTGTTCCGCGTGCGGGCGTGGCTGCTGTCCGGCGGCACCGTCAGCCGCGACGACTTGCGGCTGCTGGCGTACCTCGGCGAGACGCACCAGGAAATCGACCACCTCCGCGAGAAGGTGCCGCAATTGCTCGGCGACGGCGCGTGACGACATCGCCTCAGCCGAACCGGGCCAGCCCATACGCGGCCGGATCGACGTGGGGTTTCTCGCCGGTCACCAACTCCGCCACCAACTTGCCGGTGCCGGTGGCCATCGACAGGCCCAGCATCCCGTGGCCGGCAGCGACGGTCACGTTGCCGAACCGTGGCGTGCGGTCGATCACCGGCTTGCCGTCGTACACCATCGGCCGCCAGCCCCACCATTCCTCGGTCGCCTCCGCCGCGCCCGTGTCCGCCAGGTAAACCGCCGCGCCGTCGCGGAGGATCTTCAGCCGGTCGCGGTTCATGCGGTCGTCGTACCCGGCGAACTCCATCGTCGAGCCGATGCGGAAGCCGGTGCGGAACGGGCTGACGGCGACCCGGTGTTCCTCGAAGATCATCGGGTACGTCGGGCACACAGCCGGGCGCGGCAGCGTCAGCGAGTACCCCTTGCCCGGCACGATGGGCAGCTTGCAGCCGAGTTCGCGGTTCAACAGCGGTGCCCACGCGCCGGTGGCGACCACCACCGAATCGGCTGGGAACTCTCCTTTCGTGGTCGTGACGGCCGATGCCGTTTCGCCCGCGCTTTTGAAGCCGGTCATCTCGCAGTTCGGCACGAACGTCCCGCCGAGCTTCTCCACCGCCGCCCGCCAACCGGCCATCAGGACATCCGGCCGCAGTTGCGCGTCGGACTTGTAGAGGTAGCCACCGGCCGCCGAACCCGGTTTGAGCGCCGGCTCCTTCGCCCGCAGCTCGGCCGCGTCCCACCGCTCGGCGGGCATGGCGAACTCGGTGCGGAGCAGCGTGTCCGTCTCCTCGTAATGGTGGAACGCCTTTTCGGTTTGGAAGACGAACAGTAGGCCGTGCGTGTCCCACTCCACGTCGAATCCTTCGGTTTCCAGCAGGTCGTCGTACAGTCGCCGCGACGAGTTCAGCAGCGCCTGGATGCCGACGGCGGCCGCCAGCATGTCGCGGCGGTTGCACTTGCGGGCGAAGCGTAAGAACCAGCCGAGGTTCCGCAGTGCGTACCCGGTGCGGACCTTCAGGGGCGAGTTGCGGGCGAAGGCCGTTTTCATGGTCGCCCAGACCGCGCCGGGCACGGCCAGCGGCAGGACGTGACTGGGGCAGACGTACCCGCAATTGCCGTGCGAGCAGGCCCCGCCGATCTCGCCCCGGTCCAGCACGGTGACGGCGCGCCCGGCCTTCGCCAGGTAGTACGCGCACGCCGTGCCGATCACCCCGCCGCCGACGATGACGATTCGCTGCTGCATGAAGACGATTTCCTTCCGGAATTCTTGCTCACCCGGCCGTTCCTTCGCACACTTTACGGGTATGCCGACCGACGACGACCGCACCCTGCTCACCCGCTTCGCCGCCACCGCCGACCAAGCCGCGTTCGCCGAACTGGTGGACCGGCACGGCCCGCTGGTGTGGGGCGTCTGCCGCCGCGCCGTGAAGAGCGAACAGCTCGCCGAGGAGGCGTTCCAGGCGGTGTTCGTGGTGCTGTCGCGGAAGGCCAGTTCCCTCGCGCTGCGCACGTCGCTGGCGAACTGGCTGTTCGGTGTGGCCGCGCGGGTGGCGGCGCGGGCGATCCGCCGCGAGACGCGGCTGAAGACCCGCGAGCGCGTCGTCGGAGAGCGGGCCGCGACTCAACGGGCCGCGACCGCCAGGGAGCGTCTCTCCGAGGTGGGTGGGGCCGAGTGGCAGGACATGCTGCGGGTGCTGGACGACGAACTCGCCGGCATCGCGGAGAAGTACCGGGGGCCGCTCGTCGCCTGCTATTTGCAGGGAAAAACGCAGGACGAGGCGGCGGCCGACCTCGGCATTTCCATCTTCAAACTCCGCCGGCGGCTGGCGAAGGCCCGCGACCTGCTGCGGCTGCGGCTGACCCGGCGGGGGGTGACGCTGGCCGGCACGCTGTTCGCCGGCGCGGTCATCGCCGACGTGGGGTTCGCGGCCCCGGTGCCGGCGGCAACGGCGAGCGCGACCGTGAAGGCCGGCCTCGCGGCGAAGCTCGGCGGCGGAGTCGCCGCGCCGGTGGCGGCGTTGACTTCGGGCGTGGGTGTCGGGGCCTGGGTTGTCGGCGGTATCGCATTATTGTTGACGGCCGCGCTTCTGTATACACAGTGGAACACCGCATCGCCGCCGGATGTCGTACCCGTCCCGCCGGTCGCCCCTTCCGAAACGCCGACGGAGTGGGCCACGCTGCACGGGCGGGTGGTGTGGCCGGGGCCGCTGCCGCCACCCAAGTTCGCCACCGTCACCGCCGATGTCGCCGCGTGCTGCAAGGACGGCCCGCTGGCGGACACGTCGCTCCAGGTAGACGCCGAGTCGCGCGGGGTGAAGAACGTCGTCGTCTGGCTGCGGCCGGACACGGACGACCGGCGCGACACTTTTCCCCCGGATCGCGCCCATCCGGCGCTCAAGATTCCGACGCCGACCGAACACGTGATCGACCAGCCGAAGTGCCAGTTCGAGCCGCGCATCGTGGCCGCGCGGGAAGGGGACGCGCTCGTCTTCCGGAACTCGGCGGCCATCCCGCACAACGTCAACATCGCCTCGGATTACCACGACCTGAGCCGGACGATTCCGAGCGGCGGCGACTACCGGGTGACGCGACCGCTCGTGGCCGAACCGCTCCCGCTCCTCATCAAGTGCGACGTTCACCCGTGGATGGCCGGCCGCGTGCGCGTGTTCGACCACCCGTACTTCGCGGTGACGGACGCCGAGGGCCATTTCAAACTGGAGCAGGTGCCCGCCGGCCGCTGGCGAATCGTCTACTGGCACGAGGACGGTTTTCACCGTGGGAAGGAAGGGGCCATCGGGCTGCCAATCGACGTGACCACGGAGGCGACGCTGCCGCCGGTGGAGCTGGCGCTGCCGAACCGGGGGAAATAGGTGGTGGCGCTCGTGGGCAAAGTCCGTTCCGAGACACCCGCGAGTTCCGCCGTCGGTGGCTACCCGCACCGGTCCCCCGGTTCGCCGGGAGAGGTCCACCGCCGGCCTCGCCCATAACGCACACCACCGCCGAGCGCCGTCACTCCCACCGGCCGAGGCGCATCAGCGCGGTGGCGTAGGCCTGCCACGCGGCGTCGAGTTCCGGCGTCTCCTTGCGGCCGGGGCCGTCGAGTTCGTCCCGAAGGGCCGCCGTGTACCCGGCGACGGCGGCGACGTAGGAGCGATACCGGTCGGCCACTTCGCCCTCCGGCGGAACCCGCGCGGCGGCGGCGATCGCAAGGTCGCGGAGTTGCTCGACGGCTTTCCGCAAACTGCCCTGCACCGGCGCTTGGGCGTGGATGTGGTCCTGGTGTTTCACCAAGTATTTCGCGTGCAACGCCCCGACGGCCTTCGGCGACAGCTTATCCCAGTCGTCGCCCACGGCCGCGCGGATGGCCGCCTGCTCCCCGTGGCGACGCAGAGCCTCGGCCAGCAGTTGCCGCTCCCCCTCCCGTTTCTTCAGCGTCTGCCAGTCGTCCGACCACTTCACCGCCGCGACGAGCATCAGCAGTGAAAGGCCGAGGACCAGCACCACCCCGCCGACGGCGTACAGCTTCGGGCGGCGGTGCCCGGTGGCGACCGACCACGCGACGAGGGCTCCGGCCGCCCCGCCGCCGAAGTGCGCCTCCGCGCTGATTCCCGGCACGAAGCTGACGGCCACGTTCAGCAGCAGCATGAACCCCAGCCGCTGGAGCCGGTCGCGGGTCAACTCCGGCGGCAGGTGGCGGCGGTTGTGGATCACCCACACCACCACCCCGGTGAGCATCCCCCACAGCGCGCCGGACGCGCCGGCCATCAGCACGTCCGCTCCGGACTTCGCCGAGACCGGGTGCAGGGCGACCGCCGCGACGCTGCCGACCACCCCGCTGACGGCGTAGATGAGGGCGAACCGCCGCTTCCCCCACAGCCCCTCGGCGAACGGCCCCATCATTCCCAGCATGAGCATGTTGCACAGCAGGTGGAACAGGCCGATGTGGACGAAGCAGGCGGTGGCCAGCCGCCACCAGTCGCCGTTCCACACGGCCGCCGCCGTCACCGCGCCGGTGCGCTGGAGCGCGTCCATCGCGCCGGGGTGGCCGTCGCCTTTCAGGAACTCCATGCCGACGCCGCCGCGCCACGCGACGATGCAGCCGACGGCGAACCAAGCGATATTGGCGTACAACAGGGACGGGGCGACGACCGCCGGCGGCGGGTCGAGGACGGCGTTCCGCGCTTCGTCGCCCCGCATGAGTTCGGTGGGCACGTCGCCGCGGGTCGGCGGGGCCGCGTCGGGCGGACGCAAGGCGAGCGGGGTCGGCGTCGCCACGGCTTTTTCGCCGTGGGCGCTCAGCCGGAGACCCTGGCCGAGGCCCTTCACCCAGTCGCCGACCTCGACCAGCCCGGTCTGCCGGAGCAGCCAGATGGGTTCGGTCAGCGCTTCGCGGGGGAGGCCGTGCGCGTCCGCGTGCCGCAGCGGGAACCACAGCGCCGGCGCGGCGGCGGCGATGCTCCGAAGCAGCGATTCGGCGTCGGGGGCGGATTCCGGCTCGGCGGATGTTGGCATAGCTTGCATTATGGAAGGTTGACGGGCGACGGCGAATCCCGAACTCCCGGAAGGTGCGATGTTCCACGTTTCCCCCGAAGTCGCGGACGCGGTGCGGAGCGGTCGGCCGGTGGTCGCGCTCGAGTCCACGCTCATCGCCCACGGGTTGCCGTTCCCGTCGAATCTGGAGACGGCGAGGGAATCCGAGGCCGTCGTGCGCGCGGAGGGGGCAATCCCGGCAACGGTGGCCGTGTGGCACGGCGTGCCGACGGTCGGCTTGACCGCCGATCAGCTCCGGGAGCTGGCCACCGCGACGGGCGTGGTGAAGGCCAGCCGCCGCGACCTCGGCGCGGCCGTGGCGCTGCGACAACTCGCCGCGACGACCGTCTCGGCGACGATGGCACTCGCTCACAAGGCCGGGATTCGCGTGTTCGCCACCGGCGGGCTGGGCGGCGCGCACCGGCCGCCGGCCCCGACCTCGGACATCTCCGCCGACCTGACCGAACTCGGCCGCACGCCCGTGCTAGTGGTGTGTGCCGGGGCGAAGTCGATCCTCGATTTGCCGCGCACGCTGGAAATCCTCGAAACCCTCGGCGTGCCGGTTCTCGGCTTCGGCACCGACACGTTCCCGCAGTTCTACACCCGTGGCGGGACGCTGGCGGTGTCGGCCCGAGTCGATTCCCCGGAGCAGGCCGCCGCCGCATTCGCCGCGCACGTCGCCCTCGGCGGGGCGGGGATGGTGCTGGCGAACCCGCTGCCCGACGCGGACGCCATACCGCAGGTGGAATTTGATGCCTGGCTAGCGGAGGCGGAGTTGGACGCGGCGTGCGCCGGCGTCGGCGGGGCGAAGCTGACGCCGTTCCTGCTCGCCCGCATCGCCGAACTCAGCGCCGGCCTCACCCTAGCGGCCAATAAAACGCTCATCGTGAACAACGCCCGCCTCGCCGCGCGGGTGGCCGTGTCGTTGAAGACAGCAATGGACAGGATCACAGGATTGAAGACAGGATGAAAAGCCTGCCGAGGACTGCGTTCTTCTTTCTTCAATCCTGCCGTTTCATCCTGTCATCCTGTCTCAATACTGACTTCGGGACCGGACCATGCCCCAAACGATTCTGTTCCTCTGCACCGGCAACTACTACCGCAGCCGGTTCGCCGAGGTCGTGTTCAACGCCGCCGCCGCCCGGATGGGGCTGGCGTGGCGGGCCGCGTCGCGCGGGTTGGCCGTCGAACTCGGCGTCGGCAACGTCGGCCCGATGGCGAAGGAAGCCTTGCAACTGTTGGCGAAGATGAACGTCCGCGACTTGATGGCGACCGCGCGGATGCCGACGGCGGTGGCGACGGCCGAGTTGGAAGCCGCCGCGCGGGTCATCGCCCTGGACAAGGCCGAACACGAGCCGCTGCTCCGCGGCCGACATCCCGGCTGGGAGGCAAAGGTCGAATACTGGACGGTCGCGGACATCCCCGGCGTACTGCCGCGCATCGAGGCCGAGGTGAACGGGTTGATCTCCCGGCTGCTCGGCGGAGCCGGGAATGTGGCGATCCCGGAACATGTCGCACCGCCGCCTCCGCCGAAGAAGCTCGGCACTGCGAAGGTCGGCCGCGAGACCGCTGGGCGGAAGGGAAAGGGCGTCACCACCGTGTTCGAGTTGAACCTGGACGAGGCCGGGCTGAAGGAGCTGGCCACGCGGTTGAAGAACCTGTGCGGCACCGGCGGCACCGCGAAGGACGGCCGCATCGAGATCCAGGGCGACCACCGCGACAAGATCATGGCCGAGTTGGAGAAGATGGGCTACAAGGCGAAGCGCGTCGGGTGGTGACGAGTGGAAACCGTTCAAGAAATCGGAACGCGGATGACGCGGATCAAAGCC
>JAYUFU010000448.1:0-10910 GCA_043738505.1 Fimbriiglobus sp.
GGGGCCAATCGCTCAGGGGGTTCGCCCCTTGCTGGCGCGGCGGGCTAACAGGACAGTCACTCCTCCCGCCGTCACTTCTTGACGTGGTACACGTAGTACCCGATGTTCATCTCCTCGAACGTCTGCTGGCCCCACTTGACCGTCGCCGTCGGGTCCGGGTTGGCCGGGTTCTTGTCGCTGTTGTCGAACCACGCGGTGAACCGCAGCCGCGTGCCGACGGGCAGCGTGATCGGCTCGGCCAGCTTGTACTGCAACTGCCAGTTGAAGTCGTAGGCCGGCACCTCCATCAGTAGCGTCACCGTGTCGTCCGGCAGCAGCGCCTCGTACTTGCACGCCTTCCCGCGGACGTGCATGTGCGGGCTGAGGGCCGTCAGAATCCGCTCCTCCTTGAACTTCGGCATGGTGGCCACCACCTTGTGGTTGTCCGCCCCCGGCGGGATGACCAGCGCCCGCGGGTCGGCGGCCGACGACACCGCCAGTTCCCGCTCCGGCGGGTCGGCGGCGAACACCAGCCCCAGCTTGGTCCGGTCCTTCGTCGCCGTGCCGTTCGGCGTGTAGTGCAGTTGGAACATCAGCCGGCTGCCCTTCGGGATGCGGGTGGCGAAGCCGGGCGGCAGCGTCTGGTGCGCGTTGCCGGGGACGTAAGCCGCCAGGAAGGACAGGTTCTGAACCCCCTGCGGGCGGTCGAGGAACTCGAACGGCGGCTTCGGGTGGGTGAGCAGGAACACCAGGACGTGGTGGACGACGCCCGGTTCGGTCGGCCGAATCTCGTACCCCTTCAGCCACTTGTCCTCGGTGAAGTTCGTCTCGACGACGTAGTTGTGGTACGGCATCACGCCGGTCGCCTTGACGGGCACGTCCTTCGGCAACTCGAACACGGCGTCCGGCTTGCCGATGGCCCAGTCCGTCGGGTAAGCGCGGGCGAGCGGGGCGTCGGCCGCGTCGCCCTCCGGCGCGCCGGCCTCGAACCACGCCAGCAAGTCGGCCGTGTCCGCGTCCGGTAGAGTCACGTCGTTCATGAACTTGCTGTGTTCGCCCTTGGCCGGCTTCGCGGCGAACCACGGCGGCATGGTGCCCTTCGCCAGCACTTTCTTGATTGCCCCCTTGTGCGAGGTCAGGTCGGCGACGCTCTCCATGGCGAACGGGCCGACGCCGCCGGCGCGGTGGCAGTCCTGGCAGTTCTGCTGGACGATCCGCGACACGCGGTTGTGGTACGTCGGCTTCGCGGCGGCCGGGGCCTTCGCTCCACTCAGGTCGAGGTCGCAGCCGGGGGCGGTGGTGGCGCGAACGGCCGGCAGCTTCCCGGCGAGGACGGCTTCAATCGCGCTCTTCAGGTGCGTCGTCTTCGGGGCGTCGGTGGCGTACCCGATGCCGTACTGGTCGTCCACCGCGCCGCGGTAGATCACCGTCCGCTTGGCGTCCAGCACGATCACTTCCGTCGTGCTGTGAACGGCCAGCGCCTGGCACGCCGCGCCGTCTTTATCGTGCAGGTACGGGCCGGTGACGGTGCCGGCGGCGGTCGTGATGTCGGCCGGCTTGTCGGTGGCCACCGGGTTGACGAAGGCGAACGCCACGCCTTTCCCGGCGAAGTCCTTCTCCAGTTTCGCCAGCGTCGGCAGGTACTTCTTGCTCAGCGGGCAACTGGTGCTGGTGACGGCGATCACGACCGCCTTCTTGTCCTTGGCGAACGCGGCGAGGTCGAACGCCTGGCCGGCGGCGGTGGTGCCCGTCACGGCCGGGGCCAGGCGGTTGATGCCGGCCTCGTTCGGGGCCAGTGGGCGGGGCGCTTCCGTTTTCGACTCGGCGGCGACGGCGACCGTCGTCGCCAAGCCCAAGACCAGCGCGAACGGCAGTGTGCGGAGCATGGCGGGGGTGCCCAGTGGGGAAAAACGCGGCGACCGGTGCGAGAGGGAACACGCCGCCGACACGCATATTACACGCCGACGGGCCGACGGGTTTCAGCCGCCGATATCCGGCGCGGATTCGGCGCGCGGCCGCGACACCGCCGGCGTCGGCGTCACTTGGTGTTTATGGCGAGGCGGTCGGGGTCGCGGAAGCCGTCTTGAAGTTTCACCCCGATGTGCATCGGGATGGGACGCAGGGGTTTCGGCGGGAACGATCCGAGCCGGAAGCGTGAGCGGCGGTCAGCCTGCGTTCCGGCGGCACCGGCGGCTCTCCGGATCAATCGAATGTACACAGGTGGTTATGCGTTCCGTTTTTGGGTTTGTCAAATTAAAATGGATGGATTGTCAGAAATAGTTTGTCCACATGGCCGGGTACTGGTGGTCGCCGAGCCGCCACTGCCTCACGCCACCTTCAGGCCGCCGCGGAACCCCTCGCCGACGGCGTAGTAGCTGGAGAACAGCGAGAACGTGAGGCCGTTCCGGACGAGGACGTGCGAGCCGCCGCCCGGCCCCGCCCCGAACACGAAGTCGAGCGCGCCGTCGCCGGTGGCGTCCTCGAGCGCCACCGCCACCCCACCGTTGAAGCTCGGATCGTAGACGCGGAAGCTCGCCGTCACCTTGCCCGCCGCCGGGTCGAACACCGCCACCTGGGAGCCGCCGAACTGACCGACCCCGGCGACGATTTCGGGCACGCCGTCGCCGTTCAGGTCGCCGGCCGTCGCCGACACACCGCCGTTGAACGACGCGGCGAAGGCGTAGAAGCTGGCGACCAGTTCGTCGGTCAGCCCGCGGAACGCCTTCACGTGCGGCGCGCCGCCCGGCCCGGCGGCGACCACGAGCAAGCCGCCCCCGGCCCCCACGTTCACCCCGCCGCGGAACTCCGGCGAGAAGGCGTAGAAGCTCTTCACCAGCCGGAGCTGGCCGGCGGACACGTCGAACACCTTGACGTGCGGCCCGCCGCCCGCCCCGGCCCCGACGACGATCTCGGCCACGCCGTCGCCATTCAGGTCCGCCGCCGCCACCGACACGCCGCCGCAGAGCGCGTGGTCGAAGGCCAGGAACTCGTACAGGAGCGCGGCGTTGACCCCGTCGAACACCTTCACGATTTGCCCGCCGAACTGACCGGCCCCGGCGATGATGTCGCGGACCCCGTCGCCGGTCACGTCGGCGTAAGCGACGGACAGGCCGCCGGTGAACGTCGGGGCGAAGACCGGGATGGTTCGCAACAGGGTGCCGTCGCCGGCGCGGACCTGCACGTCCGGCCCGGCCCCGACCAAATAGTTGGAGGCGACGGGCACGGTGGGCGGCACCACCGGCACCACCAGCGGCGGGACGATCACGGGCGGCTGCACCTCGACGGCTCCGATGTCCAGGAGGCCGCCCGACACCCGCGCGAAGCCGCGCTGGTCAGTCGTTAGGGTGCCGGCGGCAGAGGCGGCGAGTGCGTCGAGGGCCGGGCTGCCGGCCCGAGGCAGATGGGTGCGGGTCGGCCCGCCGTTGTTCGCCAGCGGCGCGAGCAGCGGGTCGGCGGTGCTGACCACCCCGCCGAGGAAGCCGACGGCCGTGCGGATCAGGTTGCCCGAACCCGCAGTGGTGCTGGTGCCGCTAAAGCTGGTCTGTCCGACGAAGTCCGCCACCAGCACGTCGGCTTGGCCGAGGATGCTGTTTGTCAGGTCGGTGGTGGCGACGTTGGCGGGGCCGGAGAACTGGCCGAGGGCGAACACCTGTCGGCCGTCGTCGGCCGCGTTGCCGGTGAAGGTGCTGCTGCGAGCGACGACGGTGCCGTTGTAGTTGAACACGCCGCCGCCCAGCGCCCGCGCGGTGTTGGTCCCGCCCGTTCCGGCGACGGCCGCGTTGCCGCTGAACGTGCCGTTCTCGACGTTCACCGTGCCGCGGTTGTTGAACACGCCGCCGCCCATCCCGGCCCCGCCGCCGCCGGCCCCGTTCGCGCCGTTCGCCCCGCCGAATCCGCCGAGACCGTTGTTCCCGCTCGGCGCGCCACCGCCGCCGCCACCGAACCCGCCGCCGGCACCAAAACCGGTCGCGCTAACCCCGCCGCCGCCGCCGCCGAATCCGCCGGCCCCGGCCCCGGAAGCGATCGCCCCGACGCCGCCGCCGCCGTTGCCACCGTTTGGCGTCCCGACGCCGAAGCCGGTGCCCCCGTTCGGCCCGCCGCCGTTGCTGGTGGTCGCCGATTGTCCGACGCCCCCTCCGCCCCCACTCAAGCCTACCGCCGACGCGGCCCCGCCGTTGCCGCCCTGCGCGGTGTTGCCGGCGACGGTCACGCGGACCAAGTTGACGACCTGGGTGGTGTAGATGGCCCCGCCGAACCCGCCCGCTCCGCCGCCGCCTCGGAGGCCGTTACCGCCGCGCGCCAGCCCGCCGGCCAGCTCCAGGTCCGACAGGGTGAGCTGGCCGACGGTCGCGCCGTTCGCCAGCACCGCGAACAGCCGGAAGGCCGCCGCCGTCGGGTCGCGGCGGATCGTCTCGCCGGTCCCCTGGATCGTCACCGGCGTGGTGATGTTGAAGGCCGACGGGCCGAACTCGAGCGGATCCAATCCGGTGTCGAACGTGGTCAAGTTGATCGTGCCGCCACGGATCGTCGGGTCGAAGACGAGGGTGTCCGCCACCGCGTCCGCCTCGGCCAGGGCGATGGCCGCCCGGAGGCTGCCGGCCCCGGCGTCGGCCAGCGACGTGACGGTGAACGTGGCCGGAGTACAACGGTCTTCGAGCCGTTCGACGCGGGGGTGGAGGCGGACGCGCATCGTCGAGTCTCGGTGGGTGCAGAATCGATATCTTATCGACCGACCGAAATGCCGTACTCCACTCGAAGTCCCGAACCGGCGGAGTCGCCGCATTCACCCCCGTTTGCCGCGAGGTGCCCGTGCCCGGCCGCCGCGAAGACTGGTTCCCGACATCCGTCTGGTGCTTCGACCACCCCGACCCGGCCGCACTGAACGCGGAGCTGCTGGCGCACATCCGGGCGGAGCAGTCGCGCGACGCGACCGGGCTTTTGGACCGCTCGTCCGTCCTCGGCTGGCACAGCGGCGACGACCTGCACCGCCGCCCGCCGTTCGCGCCGCTGCTGGCGTTCCTCGACGAGTGCGTGCGGGAGGCGACGGCGTTCGCGCAGTGGGACACGGCCCGCGCGGAACCGCAGGTGGCGAGTTGCTGGGCCATCGTGAACGGGAAGGGGGCGTCGAACGTCGTCCACACGCACCCGATGTGCCTGCTCAGCGGCGCGTACTACGTCCAGGCCGGCGACGGATGCGGGAAGCTGTTCCTCCTCGACCCGCGGCCGGTGGCCACGTTCGCCGTCGCGCCCGTCACCGGGTACACGCCGTGGACGTACCAGAAGGTGAACTACCAGCCGACCCCCGGCCGGCTGGTGCTGTTCCCGGCGTGGCTGCCGCACGGCGTCGAGCCGAACCTGTCCGACGCGGATCGGGTGGCCGTCAGCTTCAACGTCGGCCTGGCGTGGAAGGCCGCGCCCGGTGGGTGAACGCCGGGGACACTCGTATCACATCGGAACCCGCTCCCCTAGAGAACTCCGCCATGAAACCCTCTCTCGTCGGCTCGCTAATGCTCGGCCTGGCGTCCCTCGCTCCGGCGGCCGGGCTGCCCCGTAGCACCCCGGAGGCACAAGGAGTGTCGTCGGCCGCCGTCCTCGCGTTCGTGGACGCGGCGGACAAGAAGGTGGACGTGATGAACAGCGTCATGCTGGTGCGGCACGGGCACGTCGTCGCCGAGGGGTGGTGGACGCCCTACGACGCCAAGTCCCGGCACGAGCTGTACTCGCTCAGCAAGAGCTTCACGTCCACGGCGGTCGGGCTGGCGGTCGCGGACGGCAAGCTGAGCATCGACGACCCGGTGCTGAAGTTCTTCCCCGACGACGCCCCGGAAAAGCCGTCGAACAACCTGAAGGCGATGCGCGTCCGCGACCTGCTGTGCATGTCCACCGGGCACCAGGCGGAACCGGCGCTGAACCCGACGATCAAAGACCCGTGGACGAAGGCGTTCCTGGCCGCCCCGGTGCCGTTCAAGCCGGGCACGCACTTCCTGTACAACACGCCGGCCACATACATGCAGTCGGCCATCGTGCAGAAAGTCACCGGCAAGACGGTCCTCGACTACCTGAAGCCGCGGCTGTTCGACCCGCTCGGCATCGACGACCCGACCTGGGGCAGCAGCCCGCAAGGCGTGTCGCTCGGCGGGTACGGGCTGAACGTCCGCACCGAGGACATCGCCAAGTTCGGCCAGCTGTACCTGCAAAAGGGGAAGTGGAAGGACAAGCAACTCGTCCCGGCCGAGTGGGTGGCGATGGCGACGAGCAAGCAGACTTCCAACGGCAGCAACCCGAAGAGTGACTGGGACCAGGGGTACGGCTTCCAGTTCTGGCGGAGCCGCAACGGCGCGTACCGGGGCGACGGGGCGTTCGGCCAGTATTGCGTCGTGCTGCCGGAGCTGGACGCGGTCATCGCCATCACCAGCGGGACGAAGGACATGCAAGCGGTGCTGAACCTCGTGTGGGATACCCTGCTGCCGGGGTTGAAGGGCGACGCGCTGCCGGCCGACGCGGACGGGGTGAAGAAACTTCAAACGAAGCTGGCCGGGCTGAGCGTGCCGATGCCGAAGGGGGCGGAGAAGGCCCGCATCCCGAACGAGGCGGCCAACGCCGACTACACGTTCGCCGCGAACGACCAGAAAGTGGAATCGCTGGCCCTGCACCTGGAGGGCAACGGCCAGCAGGCGATCATCGTGAGCAAGGTGAACGGCGTCGAGCGGAAGCTGACGTGCGGGGCCGGGGAGTGGCGGAAGGGGATGACGGCGTTCGGCACCGGCCCGGACCAGCCGGCCGCCGCGAGCGGGGCGTGGACGGCGGACGACACTTACACGGCCAAGATCGTCCTGACCGAGACGCCGTTCATCGTCACGGCCACGTTCAAGTTCGCCGCCGGCAAGCTGGAGTACGAGGCGAAGCGGAACGTCGGCTTCGGTGCCACCACGCAAGGGAAGCTCGTCGGCGAGAAGAAGTGACCAGTGTCGCCGCTCGCCGACGTGGGACAAAGCGCCGCGTGACGGGGGCGCGAAACCGCCGGGTGTCACTTCCGCCCGTCGGCTACCCCACCGTCACGCCGCCGGGGAACGCCTCCGGCCGCGCGAAGTAGCTGGAAAGCAGCGCGCGGCCGTGGCCGTCGCGGACGATGACGTGCGGCCCGCCGCCCGGCCCGGCCCCGAAGAGGTAGTCCGGCGACCCGTCGGCCGTCACGTCCGCCAGGGCCACCCGCACCCCGCCCCGGAACTGCGGGTCGTAGGCGTAGAAGCTCTCGACCAGCGCGCCGGTGGCCCCGTCGTACACCGTGACGTGCGGGCCGCCGTCCTTCCCGGCCCCGACGACGATGTCCGGGACGCCGTCGCCGGTCAGGTCGCCGGCCGTCGCCGACGCCCCGCCGAGGAACGCCGGCGTGAAGGCGTAGAAGCTGGCGAGCAACTCGTCCGACAGGCCGCGGAACACCTTCACGTGCGGCCCGCCGCCCGGCCCGGCCGCCGCCACGAGTTCGCCGCGAACCGCCCCCACCCGCACGCCGCCGCCGAACTCCGGCGAGAAGGCGTAGAAGCTCCGCACGAGGGTCAGCCGGCCGGCGGACAGGTCGAACACCTTCACGTGCGGGCCGCCCCCCGGTCCGGCCCCGACGACGAGTTCGGCGATGCCGTCGCCATTCAGGTCGGCCGTCGCCACCGACACGCCGCCGAGGAAGCCTTTGTCGAAGGCGTAAAAGCTGAACAGGATGCCGCCGGTGGCCCCGTCGAACACGATGACGTGCGGGTCGCCCGTTTGCCCGGCCCCCGTGATCTCGTCGGCGACGCCGTCGCCGGTCACGTCGCCGTAGGCGACGAACAGGCCGCCGGCGAACACCGGCGTGTACGCCGGAATCGTCTTCAGCAGCTCGCCGCCGGGGGAACGGACCTGCACGTCGGTCCCGACGCCGACGAGGTAGTTCGGGCTGACGGGCGGTAGCGGCGGCGGTGGTACGACGGGCGGCGGGAGCGGGTCGATGACGGGCGAAAAGACTTCGACGGCCCCGATGTCCAGGCCGCCGCCGAACACGCGCGCGAACCCCCGCTGGTCGGTGGTCAGGGTGCCGGCGGCGGACGCGGGTAGGGCGTCGATGGCCGGGCTGCCGGCCTGCGGGAGCCGCGTGCGGGTGAGGCCGCCGTTGTTCCCAAGCGTGGCCAGCAGCGGGTCGGCGGTGCTGACCACGCCGCCGGTGAACCCGGTGGCGGTGCGGATCAGGTTGCCGGACCCGG
Organism: Fimbriiglobus sp.; assembly: GCA_043738505.1. Lineage (GTDB taxonomy): Bacteria > Planctomycetota > Planctomycetia > Gemmatales > Gemmataceae > JALHQU01. The sequence continues at coordinate 8,214 of JAYUFU010000448.1, forward strand.
TCGTGGTGCTGGTGCCGTTGCTGCCGAAGGAGACGACGTCCGTCACCAGCACATCCGCCTGGCCGGAAATGCTGTTGGTGAGGTCGGTCGTGGCGACGCCGGCGGCTCCGGAAACCTGGCCGAGGGCGAGGGCGAACACTTGCCGGCCGCCGTCGGCCGCGATGTTGTCGGCGAACGTCGCACTCCGCGCGGTGACGGTGCCGTTGAGGTTGAACAGGCCGCCGCCCAGCGCCTGCGCGCTGGCCGACCCGCCGCCGCCGGCGACCGCCGAGTTGCCGGAGAAGGTGCTGTTCACGACGGAGACGATGCCGCCGTTGTTGAACACGCCGCCGCCCAGGCCGACCCCGCCGCCGCCGCCGGTGGTGAAGTCGCCGTTGCCGCCGCCGCGCCCGCCCAGGGCGTCGCCGCCCCCGCGATCCGAAGCGCCGCCGCCGCCGCCGAACCCGCCCGCCCCGGCCGAGCCGCCGAATCTGTTCCCGCCGCCGCCACCGCCGAACCCACCCGCCCCGGCATTGCCCTCCGAGTTCGCCGCGCCGCCGCCGCCGTTGCCGCCAAGCCCCCCGAAGGCCTGACTTCCACCGTTCGGCCCGCCGCCGAGGTTGTTGGTGGCCGACTGCCCGACGCCGCCGCCGCCGCCCGCCACCTCGGTCGTCGCCCCGCCGTTCCCACCCTGGGCAGTGTTGCCGGTGACGGTCACGCCGCCGAGCGTCAGTTGCCCGGCGTTGTAGATGGCCCCGCCGAAGCCGCCCGCCCCGCCGCCGCCGGCGAACCCGTCGCCGCCGCGCGCCAGCCCGCCGGTCAGTTCCAGGTCCGACAGGGTGAGTTGGCTGAATGTGACTCGGTTGGGAAGCACTGCGAACAAGCGGAACGCCGGTGCCGCCGCGTCCCGGCGGATCGTCTCGCCGCTGCCCTGGATCGTCACCGGCGTGGTGACGATGAACGCCGACGGGCCGAACTCGTTCGTGTCCAGTCCGGTGTCGAACGTGGTCAGGTTGATCGTCCCGCCGCGGACCGACGGGTCGAACACGATGGTGTCCGCCGCCAAGTCCGCCTCGGCCAGGGCAATGGCCGCCCGCAGGGTGCCCGCGCCGGCGTCGGCCAGCGACGTGACGGTGAACGTGGTCGGGGTGCAACGGTCTTCGAGCCGCTCGGCCCGAAGCCGTGAAGGGAGACGCATGGCAAACCTCGGCGAGAAGCGCGATTTCGTAATTCTATCGGCCGCAACCGCCGCCCGTATCGGCGGGACGATACCGGCTTCGCCGCCCCGCGCGAATCGGATTCGGCGCGACCCGCACAACCGCCGCAACCCCTGCCCCACATGAAGACGGCGTGAAGTCGGCCCCATCGCCCCCGCACCTCGTATCATGACAGATTGATCCGCCCCCTCTCCCGTCCCCACCCGGAACCCGCCGCGCATGGCCACGCTGCTCCAGATTTCCAACGCCTGCAAGAGCTACGGCGAGCAGGTGCTGCTCGACCACGCCGACGCGGTCATCAGCGACAACACCAAGGTCGGGTTCGTCGGCCGCAACGGGGCCGGCAAAAGTACCCTCCTGCGCATCCTGCTGGGCGAGGAAGAACTCGACAGCGGCGAGGTCATCCGCCACCCCAGCCTTCGCCTCGGCTACCTGCGACAGCACGACCCGTTCCTGCCCGAGGAGACGACCCTCGAATACCTGATGCGGGACAGCGGCCAGCCCGACTGGCGGTGCGGCGAGGTGGCCGGCGAGTTCGAGATCAAGGGGTCGTACCTGGACGGGCCGATCACCAAGCTGTCCGGCGGCTGGCAGACGCGGGCGAAGCTGGCCGCCCTGCTCCTGCACGAGCCGAACTTGCTGCTGCTCGACGAGCCGACGAACTTCCTCGACCTGCGGACGCAAATCCTGCTCGAACACTTCCTGCGGAACCACCGCGCGGCGTGCGTCGTCGTGTCGCACGACCGCGCGTTCCTGATGGCCACCTGCACGCACACGCTGGACATCTCGCGCGGCAAGCTGACCACCTTCCCCGGCAAGATCGACGCCTTCCTGGTGTTCCAAGCGGAGAAGCGGCTGCACGAGGAGCGGTCGAACGTGGCCATCATGGCCAAGCGGAAGCATCTCGAGGAGTTCATCGCGCGGAACAAGGCCCGCGCCGCCACGGCCAAGCTGGCCCAGTCGAAGGCGAAGGCGCTGGAGAAGCTGGAGGTGCAGGAGATCGAGTACGACCTGCCGACGGCGAACATCCGCGCCCCGCAGATCGAACCCCGCAAGGGGTCGGCGCTGCGGTGCCGCGACCTGGCCATCGGCTACGCCGAGCGGGTGATCGCGTCGGACATCCAACTGGAGATCGAACACGGCCAGCGGGCCGCCATCGTCGGCGACAACGGCCAGGGCAAGACGACGTTCCTCCGCACGGTGGTCAACTCCCTCCCGCCGCTGCACGGCGAGGTCCGCTGGGGCTACGGCTGCCAGATCGGCACCTACGCCCAGCACGTCTACATCAGCCTCCCCCAGAGCCAGACGGTCCTCGACTACCTCTACCAGGCTGCCAAGGGCAAGAAGGACCAGGAGATCCTCGACGTGGCCGGCTCGTTCCTGTTCCGGGGCGCGGACGTGAAGAAGCCCGTGAGCGTCCTCTCCGGCGGCGAGCGCGCCCGGCTGTGCCTGGCGGGGCTGATGTTGAGCGATCACAACATCCTGATCCTCGACGAGCCGG
>JAYUFU010000449.1:0-10879 GCA_043738505.1 Fimbriiglobus sp.
CTTGCTGGCGCGGCGGGCTAACAAGACCCGGCGGCCAAGAACTCACCCGACGACGCGCTCGCACCACCGCCACACGGCGACATCGAGGGCGAGCAGGAACAGTCCTTGAAGCAGGATGGCGGAGCCGAACCCTTTCAGCACGGGCTTCGGCAGCGCCAGCAGCACCCCGCCGGTGACGAGGTACGCCACGTCCAGGCCGCTGTTCACTTTCAGCAGGAAGATGAGTTCGGCCGTGGTCGGCGGCTCGGTGACGAGACCGAACCAGGCGATGCCGCCGTCGATCAGCCCCCACAAGCCGGACATGAACCAGAAGCCCCGCCAGCGGTCGTTCGGCCGGGCGTACAGGCCGACGACGGCGGTGCCGAGGGAAAGCAGCGCCCACAGGACGAGCGCCGCGCCGAGGAATTGGAAAGGTGTCATGCCGTCATGAATAGACCGGGCCGGCGAGGAAAACCCCGCCGGCCCGGTTCGATTCTCCGACGCTCTCAGCCCGCCGTCGGGCGGATGCCGCGGACGTTTTGCAGCACCTGCTGGAGGTCCTCGGAGATGCACACCTCGTCGTCGAGGAAGTCCTTCAGCCAGATGAAGTTCATCCGCTGGGCCATCGCCACCAGCGGCAGCAGGTCGCCGAGGCGGATGTGGACGGTCGGCTCCGGCAGCTCGTCGGTGAGGGTGTCGGTGTCGGATTCGGCCAGCGCGTCCTCGTAGCCCCGGTACACTCGCAGTTGCACGGCCATGGGAGATTCCTCCGTGTCGTCCGTCGCCCGACCCCCGCCCCCGGCGAGAGTCCGCATCGTGACATTCTGTCTTCGACCGCCCGAATTGCCCGCCTTGAACGGGAATCCCCAACCGCCCGTCCTTTCACCCGGCCGTCGGTAAGATGAGGCGAAGTTGACGGCCGAAGCGCACCGGCCGGATGCGCGGGAGGAGACTATGCCGACGTTCGCGGTTCTCGGGTCGGGCGGGTGGGGCACCGCCGTCGCGATCTGTTTGGCCCGAAAAGCCGACACGGCCGTGCGGCTGTGGAGCGCCCGCGCCGACAGCGGCGCGCACTTGAGGGAAACGCGGGAAAACGCCCGCCTGTTGCCCGGCGTCCGCATCCCCGATTCGGTCCTGCTCACCACCAACATCGGCGAGGCCACGGCCGACGCCGACGCCTGGATCGTGGCGATCCCCACCGCGTACCTCCGCGCCACGGCACTCCGCTTCCGCCCCGTCGCCGACCCACGGGTGCCGCTGCTGAGCCTGACCAAGGGCCTCGAAATCGGCACCTTCCTGCGGCCGACGGAAATCCTCCGCGACACGCTCGGGATGGAACGGCTGGTGGTCGTCAGCGGGCCGAGTCACGCGGAGGAGGTGGCGCGGGGGCTGCCCACGTCGCTGGTGGCGGCCTGCCCGGACCCGGCACTCGCCGGGTGGGTGCAGGCCGCGCTCGGCGGCGACCGGCTACGGCTGTACACGAACGCCGACCTCATCGGGGTGGAGCTGGCCGGCGCGCTGAAGAACGTCATGGGCATCGCCGCCGGCATCTGCGACGGGCTGAAGTTCGGCGACAACGCCAAGGCCGCGCTGCTGACGCGCGGGCTGGTCGAGATGACGCGGTTCGGGGTGGCGCACGGGGCCGCGCCGGAGACGTTCGCCGGGCTGGCCGGCGTCGGCGACTTGATCACCACCTGCTTCAGCCCGCACGGCCGCAACCGCCGCGTTGGCGAACGGCTGGCGATGGGCGACACGCTCGCCGACGTGACCGCCGGCCCGAAGGTGGCGGAGGGGGTGTTCACCGCGCGGAGCGTCCACGAGCGGGCCACCCAGGAGGGGGTGGAGGTGCCCATCATGACGGCCGTCTACCGCGTGCTGTACGAGGGGCTGTCGCCCCGCGAGGCAGTGCAAGCGCTGCTGGAACGTCCGCAAAAGGGCGAGGCGTTCGAGTGACGCGGGCACGGGTCGCCCGCGCGTCGCAGTCCGAATCGGCGGCTCGGCGGCGTAGGCCATTCGAGCGCGGGGAGAAATTCCGAGTACCGCCGCGCCGTCACTTCGTCCGCCGCGTGCTCTTGCCGGCCATCTCGAATACCACCTTCCCCAAGCCGTCGGTGGTGGTGATCGCCCACTTTTCGACCCCGTCTTCGGAGAAGTCGGCCGTGGTCTTCGTCGTCATACCGTTCGCGTCCTTCGCGGTCGTCGAGGTCATCACCTTGGCCTTCGCGTCCCAGGTGCCGGTGCCCTCGCTCGCCCCGCCGTCGGACATGAAGGTCCACATCCGGTACACCTTCTTCTCGGTGTTGAACGTCCCCAGCATCGTCCCCTTCATGACGGTCGCCCCGTCCTTGTCCTGGGCCACCCATTCCTGTTGGACGTACCGGCCGTCGAGGATCCACTTGGCCGTCCCAGTCCCCTTGACGAACGGCGCGTCCTTCGACGTGATCACCGTGTCCCAGTCGCCGGCGTAGTGGGTCAGGGCCTTGAGTTCGGGCACCTTCTCGGCCGGGTCGGCGGCGGACGCGGCGGCGGGGAGGGCGAGCAGTGTGCTGATCGCGAGCAGGCGCATCATCGGAGGACACCTCGGACAGGGTGGCAGCCGGCGGAATGGCCGGTCACGGACTATACCACACCCGCACCGGTCGCGGCAAGGACACGCCCCGACCGGTCGCTATCCATAAACTGACCCGAATTCACTTTCGATACCCGGAGCTTCCGCCGTGGCCGACATTCGTGAAACGCAACTCCTCGTCATCGGCGGCGGCCCCGGCGGGTATCCGGCCGCCCTGCACGCCGCCGACCACGGGATGCAAGTCACCCTCGTCGACGAAGACCCGAAGCTCGGTGGCGTCTGCCTGAACCGCGGCTGCATCCCCAGCAAGGCGCTGCTGCACGCCGCGAAGGTCATCCACGAGGCGAAGGAAGCGGCCGAGATGGGGCTGACCTTCCCCGCCCCGCAGATCGACCTGGAGAAGATGCGGGCGTTCGTCCAGCAGAAAGTGATCGGCAAGCTGACCAGCGGCATCGCCTCGTTGGTGAAGGGCCGCAACGCCACCGCCATCCGCGGGCACGCCGCGTTCGTGGACGCCAACACCGTCGAAGTGACGGGCGACGCGCCGCAGACGATCCGCTTCCAGAAGTGCGTCATCGCCACCGGCGGCATCCCGGCCGTGCCAAAGGCGTGGCAACTGAACGACCCGCGCATCATGGACAGCACCGGGGCCCTGCTGCTGCCCGACATCCCGAAGACGCTGCTGGTCATCGGCGGCGGGTACATCGGCCTGGAGATCGGCACCGTGTACGCCGCGCTCGGCAGCAAGGTGACGGTGGTGGAAGCGCTCGACTCGCTGCTCGCGCTGGCCGACCGCGACCTCGTGGCGGTGCTGGAAAAGCGGCTGCGGAAGGACTTCGACAAGATTTACCTGGACACGAAAGTGGCGGGCCTGAAGCCGACACCGGCCGGCATCGTCGTCACCCTGGAAGGCAAGGACGTGCCGGGCGAGCTGACCTTCGACCGCGTGCTGGTGTCGGTCGGTCGGCGGCCGAACACGGCCGGGCTGAACCTGGAGAAAGCCGGCCTCCGCCTGGACGCGAAGGGGTTCATCCCCGTGGACGCCCAGCGGCGGACGGCGGTCCCGCACATCTCCGCCATCGGGGACGTGGCCGGCGAACCGGGCCTCGCTCACAAGGCCACGGCCGAGGCCCGCGTCGCGGTCGAAGCGATCCTCGGCGAACCGGCGGAGTGGAACCCCCGCGCGATCCCGGCCGTCATCTTCACCGACCCGGAAATCGCCTGGGCCGGCATCACGGAGAAGGAAGCGGTCGCCGGCAACGTGCCGCACGAGGTGCTGAAGTTCCCGTGGGCGGCGAGCGGCCGGGCGGTCGCGCTGAACATCACGAACGGGCTGACGAAAATGCTCGTCGATCCGGCCACCAAGCGGGTGCTGGGCGTCGGCATCGCCGGCAGCGGGGCCGGCGAGATGATCGCCGAGAGCGTGCTGGCCATCGAGATGGGGGCGGTCGCGCGGGACATCCTGGAGAGCATCCACCCGCACCCGACGCTGAGCGAGACGGTGATGGAGTCGGCGGAGCTGGCCTACGGCGGCGCGACCCACCTGGCCCCGCCGAAGAAGGCGGTGAAGTAGGTCCGTCCCGCCGGGGGAGGGCCAGGAACGCGGGTCCGGCTCGGCGAGCCAGACCCATTCCTTCTCGATGGCGTAGAGCCTCTCCTCGGTGGCGACGTGCAGCGCGCGTGTTCGTCCAGACCTGCACCGCGAAGATGGCGATGAACCTCGTGCGGTTGCGGCTGATGAAGATGTGAGGGAAGAAGACCTCACATCACTTCTTGGAGTGCCCGCCGTGCGTGACCCATCGCTGCATCCCGGCTGGCGGGATTACCGCTTTCGGTTCCGAGTGGTCTTTCTCATTTGGCTCAGCTACGTCCCCGGCATGTGGCTCGTCTGGCAGTTCATCCAGGAGTTGCTTCCCGTAGCAACGCCGTTCATCCCGGTCATCGCGTTGGCATGGATGGGGGCGCTCGCCGTCGCGTGTTACCACTTGGGGACGTTCCCCTGCCCTTCATGCCGCGAATACTACTTTCTCAACGGCCTCACCCACAACCCGTTCGGCCGGCGCTGCCGTCACTGCGGCCTGCGAAAGTGGGCGAACCCCGACCACGAGGCCAAACCCGCCAATGAATCGCGCTCCCAGCCGTGACTTCCGCTCCTTATAACACCACCTCTTCCACACGCTTTCGCCGAGACTTTCCGATGACCACCGTCGCCGACCTGAAGGGCAAGACCGTCGCGTTCGCCGCGTCCGGCGGGCTGGACTCCTGCACCGTCACCAAGTGGCTGACCGAGAACGGCGTCACCGTCGTCGCCTTCACCGCCGACATCGGCCAGTCGGACGAACCCGACTTCGACGACGTGGATCGACGGATGCGGGCGTGCGGGGCGACCGACTTCGTGGCGATTCCGCTGCACGAGATGATCGCCGAGTCGGGCGTTGAGGTCATCCAGTTCCAGGCGCTGTACGAGGGCGAGTACTGGAACACCACCGGCATCGGTCGGCACGTCATCGTCGCCGGCATGGTGCCCGCCATGAAGAAGCGCGGCATCGACGTGTTGGGCCACGGGTCCACCGGGCGCGGCAACGATCAGGTCCGCTTCCAGCTTTGCACCAACATGCTCGACCCGAGCATCGCCGTGTATGCCCCGTGGCGCGACGCGGCGTTCCTGGCGAAGTTCCGCGGCCGCGAGGCGATGATCGACTACTGCCACGGCCACAAGTTGCCCATCAAGGCGAGCAAGGACGCGCCGTATTCCACCGACGCGAACCTCCTCGGTCTGACGCACGAGGCCGGCAAGCTCGAACACCTGACCACCCCGCCGTGGTTCGTGACGCCGGGCATGGGCGTGCTGCCGAAGGACGCGCCGGACACCTCCGCCGTGGCGACCATCCGCTTCGAGGCCGGCCGCCCGGTGGCGCTGAACGGCGAGAAAGGCAGCGCCTTTCAACTGCTGGACAAGGCGAACGAGCTGGCCGGCGCGCACGCCGTCGGCATCTGCTCGCACCTCGTCGAGAACCGGTTCGTCGGCATCAAGAGCCGGGGCGTGTACGAAGCGCCGGGCATGGAACTGCTCGGCACCGCGTACCGCTACCTGCTGCAACTGGTGCTGGACCGCCGCAGCCGGGAGTTGTTCGACGCGCTGTCCGGCTTCATGGCGAAGCAGATCTACCAGGGGTACGGGTTCGACCTGGCGTCCCGCATGGCCCGCGAGGCGATCAAGCCGGTGCTGGGACTGATGACCGGCACCGTCGCGCTGACGATGTACAAGGGGAAGGCGTACTTCGAGAGCGCGGCCGACGTGCCGGCGCAGATGTACTCCGAGGCGAACGCCAGCATGGAGGCCATCGGCGCGTTCGACCACGCCGACAGCGAAGGCTTCTTGCGGGTGCTGCAAGTGAGCGCCCGCGCGCTGGCCGTGAACGGCCACATCAGCGCGCCGGCGTGGGCCGCAAAGTGAAGCCCCGAAGGGGCGGCATCCAATAGCCCAGGTCGTGAGACCTGGGAACTCTGCGCGTGAAGAAATGGAGCCATTCGACCACCTGTCGAACCTGTGCGCGGATGTCGTTTCCGAGAAACGGCACGAACCTCTGCTGCTCAGTCTGTTCCACGACACTCCCGCCGGCGAGTGGGTGCCACTCCGCGAACTCGCCGGGTCAGTCGCGTACCCGTCCACGCTCGCCGCGAGTTGGGTGAAGACCCCGGACGCCGAGTATGCAATGGTGCTGTTCTTCGACTCCGAAACCCTGTGGTCGATGCACGCCGACTACAACCTGAGCCGCTTGCTCCGCTCGAATGCCCGCACGGCCGTGGCCGCATCCGCTTGACACACCGGTCCGCTCGCAAGCTCGCGGCGACGACACGGGGTTTGTCGGGTGCCAAATCCCGTCACCCGATCCACTTTAGCCAATCCCTACTTCCCCGACATCCGGTCGCGTCGGTCCGCGCGGCTGGCGCGGGTGCGCGGGTCGGGAAACACGTTGTCCGCCCCAGACCGCGCCGCGGCCGTGGCCGGGTGAAGTCCCCGTCGCGTAAGCTCCGATCCATGACCTATCGTCTCGCGCGCCGCTCACCCGGCTCGCGCGGCGGCTGACGTGGCCCTTCGAGGACGGCAACACCGTGACCGACACCCCCACCCCGCCGGAGACGACCGTTGCCAACTCCACCGCACCGCCCGCGAACACCGCCACACTCACCGTCGGCTTTCTCACCGTCCTTTCGGACGCCGGCGGCGTCCTCGGCGGGTATCTGGTGACGAACGCCTGGGGCCGGCCGCTGGAGTTCCGCCTCAGTACTGCCGTGCAGCCGAACCGCGTGCAGCAGATCCTTTACGGCACGACGCTCGCCGAGTACCTGCACGCGGACCTGATCGGCAAGACGCTGGTGGACCGCACCAGCGTCGCCCCGCAACTGATCGTCGTGGACACGCTGCCGGCCCTGGCCCTGCGGCACAAGGTCGAGGTGCCGGTGGTGGCGATCCGGCTGGCCGGCCAGTCGGCGGAACAGGACGTGACCGTGATCCACCACGACCGCTGTAGCACCGGCCTGCTGTACCTGTCGAAGTTCGCCGCCGACCGCCCGCGCATCGACGACCTGCTGACCCGCCTGGACGACGCCATCGATTTGGCCGAGCCGTTCGCCCGCATCCGGGACGCCGTCGCGGAAGCCCGCAAGATGGGAGTATCCAGCCGTGCTGCTTGACCTGGAACCGGACGCGGACTCCTACCCCCTGTTTGCCGGCGACGAATCGCCGACGACGGGCGTGGCCGCGCTCGGCCTGCTGGACGCGCCCGATGCGTTCGGCCTCCGCCGCTTCGAGTCGCCGCTGGCGGCCGGGGTGCGCGAGGCGAAGCTGCTCACGCAAGCGCCGTGGGTGCGGCCCCTCGGCGCGCTGGGGATGACCGTGCAAACGGAGGGGTGGAAGTTCCCCAGCCCGCCGCCGGAACTGGACCGCCCGCCCCGAACGCTGTCGCCGAAACCGGCCGCGAAGGACGCCGTCGCCCCGCCGCTGCCCGACCCGAACGCCCCGCCGCCCGACCCGCTGGCGGTGCCGAAGGCCCGCATTCGCACCAAGCCGACCGCCGACACGGTGCTGGTGAAAGACCGACTGCTGTACCTGCTGCAACCGCCCCTCGACGGCCTGTTCGACGGCCGCCAACTGGAGGTGCCGTTCGAGCCGTTCCCGTATCAACTGGAAGGCATCGCCTTCCTCATGCCCCGGCACTCGGCGCTGCTGGCCGACGAAATGGGGCTGGGGAAAACCGCACAGGCGATCCTCTCGCTCCGCCTCCTCTTTCACCAAGGACTGATCCGGTCGGCGCTGATCGTCTGCCCGAAGCCGCTCGTCCACAACTGGTGCCGCGAGCTGAAACTGTGGGCACCCGACCTGCCGCACGAAGTGTTCCCGTCCGAGGCGGAGCTGCGGCGGACGGTGTGGCAGGTGTCGAACTGCCCGGTGAAGATCGTCAACTACGAGGCGGTCACCCGCGACGCCGACCTGGCCGCCCACGCGAAGACGTACTTCGACGTGGTGGTGATCGACGAGGCGCAGCGGATCAAGAACCGCGACTCGAAGACGGCGCACGCCGTCCGGGGCCTGAACCGCGGCCGCAGTTGGGCGCTGACCGGCACGCCCATCGAGAACCACGCCGACGACCTCATCAACATCTTCGCCTTCGTCGATCCGGGCCGGGTGCCGATCGACACGCCGCCGAAGCGGATCGCGCAGTTGACCTCCGACTGCATCCTGCGGCGGACCAAGGACGACGTGCTGACGGCCGACGGCATGCCGCCGAAGATCATGCGCGACCTGTCGGTCGATCTCACCCCGGCCCAGGCGGAGGCGTACCAACTGGCCGAGACGGAAGGCGTCGTCCACCTGAACGAGCTGGGCGGGACGATCACCGTCCAGCACGTGTTCCAACTGGTCATGCGGCTGAAGCAGATTTGCAACTTCGACCCGCGCACCGGCGAGAGCGCCAAGCTCGAACAGCTCCTCACCGACATGGAGGAAGTGGCCGAGAACGGCCGCAAGGCGATCATCTTCAGCCAGTGGGTGGAGCCGCTGGAGGTGCTGGCGACGGCCCTCGACCGCTTCGGCCCGATGCAGTACCACGGCCGCATCCCGCAGAAGGACCGGACGCCGGTGCTGGACCGGTTCCGCGACGACCCGGACAAGCACGTGCTGCTCATGAGCTACGGGGCGGGCAGCGTCGGGCTGAACTTGCAGTTCTCGAACTACGTGTTCCTGTTCGACCGGTGGTGGAACCCGGCCGTCGAGGACCAGGCCATCAACCGGGCGCACCGCCTGGGGCAGAAGTACCCGGTGACGGTGACGCGGTTCCTGAGCGAGGGCACCATCGAGGCCCGCATCGCGGTCATCCTGGACGCCAAGCGGAAGGTGTTCAACGACCTGCTGGCGCAGGCCGACAAGCCGGCCAACCTGGGCCTGACCGAGGACGACGTGTTCGGCCTGTTCGACATCCAGGCGCGGCCCAAACGGACGGGGTGAGCGGCACCTCCGTATCTTGACGGCATCCGCACTCCGCGGTGCGAGGGCCGCCCGATGTGCAGTCGAAAGCTCCTCCTCGCCGTGGCCGTCGTCGTCCTCGCCGGCGGCGGTTGGGTCGCGTGGTTCCTGTGGTCGCGCGACACTGCCGAACCCGCCGTCACGGTCACGATCCTGCGGCCGACGGAACTGTCGGTTCTCGGCGACGCGGCATTCGGCGATCACCCCGCGCCACCCGGCGCTTTCCAATCGCTGGTCCCGCCGCCGCCGATCACCGACGGGGCCAACCCGCTCATCCACGGCACCGCCCGCGCCCGCCTGACCAACCGCACCACCGCGCCGCTGACGTTGCGACTGCTGCCGCCGACGCTCTTCGCCTTCGTGCCGAAACCGCGTGCCGGCATCGTGCGAACCGACCTCCGCTACGAGCCAGGCGTACCAACGAGCTTCGTCAAGCCTGGTACGCTGTCCTTTTTCCCCGAAACCGTCGCGGATCATGCCGGGACGGTTCGCCAACTGGAGACGAAGACCCTGCTGCCGGGCGAGTCCGTGGAGGAGCCCTTCGCCATACTCGGGATGATCACCGGCGGCGGCCCGAAGCCCGGCGTGTACACCGTCCGCGCGGTGTTCGAGTACCTGTCGGCGGACGGCGAAGTGAAGTCGGTCACGTCCGACCCCGTGACCGTCGAGATCACGGCGGACCACATTGCCCGCTGGCGACGCTGGCTGGCATCGGGCGGGCCGTGACGCCCGCGGCTGTGGGTCGGCGGGCTGGTCGACGGTGGCCTCGCCGTGGTACTGATGTCCTGACAGGGCAAGTCAGCCACCGTCGGAGATACGGCGACAAAGCCCGGTGTCCGTGTCGGTTCTTCCGTACGACTTGGGGTTGCACCATGACCAACCGCGACGCGGATCAACTGCCGGCGATGGACCCGCGCGTCGGCCTTGCCGCCGAGCGAACTCTCCTGGCATGGGTCCGAACCGGGCTGGCATTAATGGGGTTCGGTTTCGTGGTCGCCAAGTTCGGGCTGTTCCTTCGCGCCATTGCAGCGACTCGGGAGTCGCTGCCTTACCCCTCGCCTGGGCTGTCCGTCTGGATCGGTGGCAGTTTGGTTATCGTCGGGGTGGTAGTGAATGTCGCGGCAGTGGTGCAACACATCCGACTGTTGCGGCGGTTGGCGCGAGGCGAGCCTTACCAACCAACTGTCTGGTCACTCGGGGTCGCCTTGACCCTGTTGCTGGCGGGCCTCGGGGTGGTGATGACGGCGTATCTGTTTCTTTCGACTCATTAAGGTTGCCGCGCGATAACCGGTGCCTTTCGTGCGTAGCGTTCCCCGGCGGGGTCGTGTTATCGCATGTTCACTGGCCCGGCGGGTACGTCTTGAGCGGAGTGCCGGCCGTCACTTCCCCAGCCGCTTGAGGGCCGCCTTCGCTTCGACGGTGGGCATGACTTCCTCGTGTCCCGTGGCCAGCTGCTTCAGCACTTCGACCGCGTCCGCCGTGCCGAGGCTTTCCAGGACGGCGACCGACCGCTGCGCCGCGTCCCACTGCTGCTTCTTGCGGCCCTTGAGCGGTTCGATCGACATCGAGAAGGTGGACCGCTCGGTCCCCCCACCGGGCAGGCCGCGAACCGCCTCGAACGCGACGAACAGCGGGTTCGGCTGGTCGGCCGCGATGCCCAGACCGCCCGGCCACGTCTTGAAGTTGTCCGCCGAATTCTGCCACCAGACGCCGATCAGCCGGTCGCGGCCGGTGGCGTCGGTCACGATGCCGAACTGCTCCTCGGTGGTGAACGCCAGGTACGGGTCGAGGTAGCCCATCGTCTC
>JAYUFU010000450.1:0-3606 GCA_043738505.1 Fimbriiglobus sp.
GAGCAACCTGCCGCTGGCCGGGGCGGCCATCGCCGACGTGGTGCAACTGGCCGCGCCCACCCTCGCGAAGGGCGGTCGGTCGGACTGGGAGACGGTGAGCAAGTCGGCCCGCGACTTCTTCGCCGAACACCCGACGGCCGTCACCGGGTCGGCGGCGGTGCGGGTGTCCCTGCTGACGGCCGACGAGGCGGCCGTCGCCCGCAAGCGGGGGGACACGGTTGCCGCCAAGGAGTTGTACGACAAGGCGGTGGCGGCGCTCGACGCCGGGCTGAAGACGGCCACCGAGCAGAAGCAGGTGCCGGCCCAGGTCGAGTACCACGAGGCGCTGCTGATGGTGAAGTGGATGGAAGGGACGAAGCCGGAGGCGGTGGAGCCGCACATCGCCGCGCTGAAGGCGTTCGACCTGCCGCGGGCGAAAGCCGTCGCCAGCCTGTACGAGGCCAATCTGGCCGTCCGCCGCGGCCGGCTGGAGAAGGCCCGCGTCCTGTTCGACGCGGTGCTGAAGGACAAGTCGGTGCCGGACTTCGCCCTCCGCGCGCACATCGGGCTGGCCGAGGTGGCGCAACTGCTGGGCGATCCGGGGGCCTCCACCCTCCACCTCCAGCAACTGGCCGAGGCGTACCGGCGGTACGACGCCCTGTCCCGTGCCGACCGCGACCTGCTCGACCAGCGGTTCGGCAGCGCCGACGAAGTGACGGCGTTCCAGGTGCTGGCCAGTCTGGGGACCGGCTACCTGCGGCTGGAGCGGGAGCAGAAGAACAACCCCGGCAAGGCGCTGCCCGCCCAGCTCCGCGAGGACATCTTGAAGCCGGCCGCCGCGCTGGCCAAGACTCTCCGCGTGTCGGCGGATAAGGACAAGCCGTCCCCCGACCGCACCGCCCGCCTGGCCATCGCCCGCTACCGACTGCTGACCGGCGACCCGGAGCAGGCCGACAAGATGTTGACCGACTTGTCCGTCGATTACCCCCGCAGCGTGGAAGTCCTCATCAGCCGCGCCAACGCGCTGTTCGCCGGCAAGGAGGCGGACCCCCGCGCCAAGGCCGACGACCTGATCCGGCGGTTCGTCCGCGAGAACGCCGACGTGCGGGCCGGCAAACTGTACTGGGCCGAGTGGCTGATCCGCACCGGCCGCGACAAGGAGGCCGTCGAGTACATCCGCAACCCGGTCCACTTCCCGGACCAGACCGACCAGGTGCTGTCCCGCCTGCTGGCCGGCGCGCTGTTCCAGTCGGGCGAGCGGGACGAGGCGGCGAAAATCCTCGGCGCGCTGCCGGCCGCCCCGGACATCGACCTGGCGCTGATCCGCGCCGCCGCCACCCGCGACCAGCGGGACGCCATCCTCAAGTCGGCCCTCGGCCGGTACGAGAACAACGGCCAGTTCCAACTGTACGAGGCCGCCACCTTGCTGGCCGACGGCAAGTTCGAGGCCGCCGCCGCCCGGCTGCTGACGCTCACCGATCAGACGGCCGCCCGCCGCAACGCCCGCCGCCTGCTCGAGCAGACGGTGGTGGCCTACGCCGACCGCGACCTGAAGGCGGCCACCGCCTTCCTGGACAAGCTCGTCGCCGAGGCCCCGGACGAGCCGTCCGTGTACGCCGGGTTCGCCTTCACCGCCCTGCTGAACGAAGCGGTCGGCCAGCCGGCGGACGTCTGGCCGGCGGCGAAGACCATGTACGCCGCCCTCAACAAGTGGGAGCAACTGGCCCTGGACCGGCCGGGCAAACCGGGCATCTCGCCGCTGGAGGCCGGGCTGACCCGGATGCGGTTCCACCAGCTCGCCGGCGCGCCCGTCACCGCCCGCCAGGAGGGCGTCCGCCTCGTCTCCCAGAACAAGGAGAACGTGCCGCTGCTGCTCGTCCTCGTCGAGCTGTTCCTGAGCGAACCCGACCCGCAGCCGGCCAAAGCCAAGGAGTACCTGAAGGCCGCCTTCGAACTCGTTCCGCCGGACTCGGTGCGGCTGCTCGCCCTCGACGCCGCCGTGAAGGAGCGGTCGGGCGATGCGGCGGGCGCGGCCGTCGTGTTCGACCGGATGACGGTGCTGTTCCCGGCCGACTCGACCGGGTACGCCAACCTCGTCCGCCTGGCCACGGCGGACGGCAAGCCCGATCAGGCGGCGAAGTGGGCCGTGAAGTGGACCGAGAAGCAGCCGGACAACGACTTCGCCGTGCTGGAACTGATCCACCAGTACTACGTCACGGGGGCCAAGCCGGCCGCCGCCCGCGAGGCCGATTCGCTGGTGAAGAAGGTGGCCGAGCAGGCGAAGAAGGCGGCCGCCGCCGAGCCGCCCGACCCGAAGCGGGAGCCGGTCGAGAAGCGGGTCGCCCTCGCCCGCGCGACGGCCAACCGGGCGGTCGCCACGGCGTACTACCGGGCCAAGGCGTTCGACGAGGCCGCCGCCCGCGTGACGGCCGCCCTGGCCGACGCCCCGAAGGATCTCGCCACCCGCATGCTGGCCGGCGATCTGGCCCTGGCCAAGCAGGACTGGGACGCGGCCGTGACGGTGTACAAGGGGCTGTTCGACGAGGACAACGCCAACGGCGTCGCCGCCAACAACCTGGCCTGGCTGCTGGCCACCAAGAAGAACCGGCCGGCCGAGGCGCTGGCCCTGGTGGAGAAGGCGCGGGTGCGGAAGGGGGCGGACAAGCCCATCGGCCCGGAGCGGCTGCGGCCCGAGTTCCTCGACACCATCGGCGTCGTCTACGCGAAGGTGGCGAACAAGGCCAAGTACCCGGAGATGCGGGACCTGTTCGACGCCGCCGTCCGCCGCTACCCCGGCGACCCCCGCCTGCACTTCTGGCTGGCCGAGGCGCACGCCGGCCTGGGCGAGAACTCGAAGGCGCTGGCCCGGTACGAGGTCGTCGTGAAGCTGTGCGAGGTGGCCATCCCCGGCATCCCCGACGACGAGCGGAAGCTGCTCCGCGAGCAGGCCATCGCCAAGCGGAAGCTGAACTGACCGCCAACGCCTTTCCCACTGTCAACCCGCGCCGCCGACTGTTTACAGTCGGCGGTTCGCTTTCACTCGGCCCGCCAGTTCTGCACTCCGGCCGCTTCCACCGGCCCGGCATTTTCGCCCCCCGCGGCAATGCGAGCCGTTCGGTTGACACGCCCCGCGCCGCGACCTAGGTAGCTGGCGAGTGAACCGAGCGACGAGCCGATCGATCCCCGGCCGCGACTAGGACAGACGCGGCCACTCCCTCCGGGTCGATCCCCCCCAATCTCGCAACCGTTCCCGCACGCCTCCGGCGTGGCCCCGCGCCACCGCCGCCGGCTCCCCCGTTCCGCCGTCATTGCCCCCGGTCCCGTGCCGCCCCCGCGCCCAGTCGCGGTCGGAGCCGCACGCCCGTCGGGTCGCACCCCTACACCCGGAGATGCCCCCATGTTCGTCAACTTGCTTCGCACCCTGTGGTCCGACGAGTCCGGTGCCGTCCTGTCCACCGAGTACATCATGCTCGGCTCCATCGTCGCCGCCGGCGGGTCCACCGGCATGGTCGCCCTCCGCGACTCCATGACCGACGAGTGCAAGGACTTCGGCGCGTCCATCGGCGAACTCCGCCGGTCGCACATGCCGAAGGTGGCCAAGCCCGGCAGCAAGGGCCAGCAGCCGCA
>JAYUFU010000451.1:0-3605 GCA_043738505.1 Fimbriiglobus sp.
CGACGACGATGCGATAGTCGTCGCCGGGAGCGCAGCGACCGGGCGTGACCGCGACGGACTTGATCATTGTACGCCGGCCTACAATTCCCGCATGAACACCGTCCGTCTCTTGCCCTTCGAATCCCTGTCCGGCGTCGGCAACATGGCCGCCGACGAAGCGATGCTGGAGTCCGCCGCGCGCGGCGTGGCGTCCTTGCGCTTCTACACCTGGACCGAACCCACGCTTTCCCTCGGCTACTTCCAGCCCTCGGCGGATCGGCTGACGCGCCCGCCCTCCGCTTGGGTGCGGAGGTCCACCGGCGGCGCGGGTATCCTGCACGACCCGGCGCACGAGATCACCTACTCGTTCGCGCTGCCGCCCGGCGACGCCTGGCAGCCGGTGGGCGAATCCTGGCTGTGCCGCTTCCACCACCTGTTGCAGGACAGCTTCCGCACGCTCGGCGTCGAGACGCGGGCGGTCGTCTGCGGCGAGGAGCGGAAACTCGGCCCGGTGCTGTGCTTCCTCCACCAAACAGCGGCGGACCTGATGGCGAACGGCGCGAAGGTCGTCGGCAGCGCCCAGCGGAAGCTGCGCGGCTGTCTCCTTCAGCATGGCAGCATCTTGCTGTCCCGCTCGCCGCTCGCCCCGGAGCTGCCGGGCATCGCGGAGTTGACCGGCAAGCGCGTCGATGTTCTGCGGCTTCAATTGGATGTCGTGAAGCGGGTCGGCGACGCCTTCGGCTGGCGGTTGAGCGAAGACACCTGGACCGCGGCCGAAGTGACCGGCCGCGAGCGCACCGCGTCCGAGAAGTTCGGCACGAAGGAGTGGAACGAAAAGCGGTAAGCCGGTCGCGGCCGGACGCGATTCACAGCACGCCTTTCGTACTCGGTATCCCGGTGGCGCGCGGGTCCGCCTCGACGGCCGCGCGGAGGGCGCGGGCGACGGCCTTGAAGATCGTCTCCACGATGTGGTGCGTGTTCTTCCCGTGGTGCAGCACGACGTGAAGCGTCAGCAACCCGGCGCTGCTGACGGCCCGCCAGAACTCCTCGGCGAGCTGCGAGGAGAAGGTGCCGAGCAGTTCGGTCGGGAAGTCGGCCTTCCAGACCAGGAACGGCCGGCCGCTCAGGTCCACGGCGGCGGTGACGAGCGCCTCGTCCATCGGCACCGTGGCGTCCCCGTAGCGCCGGATGCCGGCCTTGTCGCCGAGCGCTTGCACCAGCGCCTTGCCGAAGCAGATGCCCACGTCCTCGACGGTGTGATGGGCGTCGATGTGCAGGTCGCCGGTGCAACTCACGGTCAGGTCGAACATCCCGTGTTTGGCGACGTGCGTCAGCATGTGGTCGAAGAAGCCGACCCCGGTGTTCGCGACGGCGGTGCCGGTGCCGTCCAGCGTGAGCGACAGCACGATGTCGGTCTCGGCGGTCGTGCGGGTGATGGTTGCAGTGCGAGACAAGGCAAAACTCCCAATCGAGCCGGAACGCGGAACAAGACAAAACTCCCAATCGAGCCGGAACACGGATGACACGGATTGAAGACTGGATGAGGAGGATCAGATCAGAAATGCCCTCTTTCCGATCCTCCACATCCCTGCTTTCTTCCTCTTCATCCGTGTTCCCCTTCTTGGATTCTTTCTTTCAAGTCACCACGCGCCGGAGCGGAACTTGATGTCGGTGATCGTCTGGCCGGTCAGCTTGGCACGGAGGGCGGTCAGCAGCGCCCGCTTGCGGAACTGGGCCATCTCTTGCATCAGGACCGAGCTGCGGACTTCCACCTCCAGCACGCCGCGCTTCAGGGCCATGACCCGCGTGTGCGGGTTCGCCTCCGGGCCGACGGCCTCCGTCCACGCTTCCTCCAGCCGGCCGCGCTCGCTCTTGCGGCCCCACCCCCGCGCGACGAACAGCTTCCCGAGGACATCGGACAGGAGTTCGGGATGCGTCTCGCGGTAGATCCGCGGGCCGGGCATGGGGTCGGGCATTGGGCACCAGGAGTGGGCAGTGTTCGGTGGCCAGTGGTCAGTCAAAACCCAGTGAAGACGGAAACGAAAACGGCAATTCTCGCGGGGCTGTTTCCTGCTTCTCTGGCCACCGACCACTGCTCACCGACCACTGCTCATCCGCCCCGTTCGCCCAGCGGCATGACGAGGTACAAGTACGACTCCGGGATGCGGAACAGCACCGGCTTGGTGTTGTCGGTGAACTCCATGACGATGGTCGGCTCGCCGTCGATGGCGCGGAACATGTCGCCGACGTAGGCCGGGTCGAGGGCGAGCTGCACCTCGTCGCCGGTGTACTCCGGCAGGGACATCTCGACCTCGGACGAACCGGCGTCGGCCCCCCGCGCTCGCAGGGTCAGTTTCCCCGGCTCGAAGCGGAACTCGACCCGCTTGCTGTCCTCGTCGGTGGTGATCGCCGCCTGGCGAACCCGCGAGAAGAAGTCGGCGGCCGGCAGCGTCAGACGGTTCACCAGCTTCTTCGGGATGATCTGCTGGTACGGCGGGAACTTCCCTTCCACCAGCCGACTGTGGATCATCGCCCGTTCGGTCTGGAACATGGCGGCGTTCGGCCGCAGGGCCACGCGGATGAGTTCGCCGGCGTCGGACAGGTTCTTCTCCAGCAGCGTGATGGCCTTCAGCGGGATCAGGTGCGACTGCGGCTTGCCCTCGGCCTCGCCGCGGATGTCGGCCGGGGACTCGATCATGGCCAGCCGCTTGGTGTCGGTGGCGACGAAGCGGGCGGTGCCACCGTGCGCCTCCCAGAGCACGCCCGTCACGGCCCAGCGCGCGCCTTCCTTCTTGTCCGCCGCGAACGCCGTCCGCCGGATCATCGTCCGCAACACGCCGGCCGTGAGTTCGTGGTACTGGCCGCCGGCGTCGAAGACGGGGATGTCCGGGAACTCCAGCGGATCGCCGCCGGGCAGCTCGTAGCGGCCGGTGCCGATGCGGACGAGCGTCTCCTCCTTGCAGTCGATGGAGATCTCCGGGGCGGTGGCTTCGCGGAGGATGTTGATGAGCCGGGCGACGGGCAGGATGGCTTCCCCGGCCCGGCTGACGGTGATGCCTCGCAACTCGTACCGGATGCCGATCTCGGTGTCCGTCGCCATGAGGATGAGGGCGTCGTCCTGCGCGATGGCCTTGATGTTGGCGAGGACCGGCTTGGTCGTGCGCGGGGCGACGGCCCCTTGCACCAGTTGGCAGGCGGCGAGCAGGGCGTCGCGGGGGCAAGTCACCTTCATGGGATGGGACTCGATGGGGAGGCGTAAGGGAGAGACGGGAGTGGGGATATTATTGCAAGTTCCCCCGGCGCTTTCCATTCGTCTTCGCCGGCCTCTTCCTTCTTGATTCTTCCATCATTTAAGAACACAGTAGCAGTAGTAAGGTGAAGCCAATCCCTGACGCGCACGACGAGTTCGGACGAGGAACTGCGGGGAATTCAAGCAGTTACGGCAAGACGGCCAATGTGGATAAGCCGGCGCGCGGGTGTTGGTGGTCGGGCGCGCCGTGCCGCGCAAAAGGGCCGCGTTGTCACAACCCGAAAAGCCGATTCAACTGGCGCTCCGGCGCGCCACCCGCGCGCCCGCCGCGCGGCGGGTTTTCCACAGTGTTCAGCTCGCTCCGCGAGCGGTCTTC
>JAYUFU010000452.1:0-10836 GCA_043738505.1 Fimbriiglobus sp.
GGCCGAACCGCACACGGCCCTCGCTCGCGCGTCGGGCTAACTTGGAGCCGTTGATGACCCCCGACGACCCGCAGGCCCGCAAGGCCGCCATCCGCGAGCAGGCCCGCAAGAACCGCGTCGCCCAGACGGACAAGGACGCCATCAGCCGCGCCATCTGCGCGAAGTTCATGGCGCTGCCCGCCTACGCCGCCGCGAAAACGGTGATGTGGTACGTGGACGCCGGCAGCGAGGTCCGCACCCGCCACACGCTGCCCGAAGCCCTGACGCACGGCAAGCGGGTGGTGGTGCCGTGGTGCATCGTCGAGACGAACGAACTCGAACTCTTCCTGCTGGAAGACATGAGCGAACTGGTGGAAGGAGCCTACAAGATTCTGGAGCCGAAGGACGAGTTGCGGGCGCTGTCCGCCAAGCGGGTGGAGCCGGAACAACTCGACCTGGTTATGGTGCCCGGCACCGCGTTCGCCCCGGACGGCTCGCGGATGGGGCAGGGGAAAGGGTACTACGACCGGCTGCTGTCCCGCGCCCGGCCGGACGCCCCGCTGGTGGCGCTGGCCTTCGAGTGCCAGATGTTCCCGGACATCCCCGTCGCGTCCCACGACGTGTTCATGGACCTAGTGCTGACCGAGACTACTAGCTACACCGGACGAGGAAGAGAAAAGAGCTAACCACAGAGGCACAGAGACACAGAGAAGAGGAGGAAGAGAGATGCAGTTCTTCAAAACTCTGCTCTCTCTTGTTTTCTCTGTGTCTCTGTGTCTCTGTGGTTAGCTCTTCTTCGGTTCAGATCAGAACTCGACTCGCAGCCCGTCCCACGCCAGTTCCACGCCGGGCGGCAGCGCGATCTTCGCCGGGTCCATGCCGTGCGACAGGTGCGTCAGGTACGCCCGCTTCGGCTTCAACTTGTCGATCACTTCCAGCGCGGACTCCAGCCCGAAGTGCGACGGCAGGTCGGGGCCGGGCCTCACCGCGTCCAGGATGAGCGTGTCCAGCCCTTGCAAGAGCGGCCAACTGTCGGCCGGGATCTCGCTCACGTCGGTGCAGTAGGCCAAGTCGCCGACGCGGAAGCCGAGGCAGTGGAACCGGCCGTGGATCAGCGGGATCGGCGTGATCGGCAGCCCCAGCACCTCGAACGGGTCGGCGGCGATGCGGCGGAAGTCCAGCTTCGGCAGGATGTACGCCGGGTGCAGGTCGGCCGGCGGATCGAAGGCGTAGCTGAACGTGCGGCGGATCACCTCCTCGACTTCGTCGGTGCAGTACAGCGGCAGCGGGTGGCCGAGCTTCCGGGGGAACAGCCGCACGTCGTCCAGGCCGAACAGGTGATCGACGTGGTAGTGCGTGTACAGGACGGCGTGGACGAGCGGAATCCGCTCGCGCACCAGTTGGATGCGGAGTTCCGGCGACGTGTCGATGAGGACGTTGCCGGCGGGTAAGTTCAGCAGCACCGACGGCCGGGTGCGGGAGTTCTTGGGATCGGTGGAGGTGCAGACGGCGCACTCGCAGCCGATGACCGGGACGCCGATGGACCCGCCGGAGCCGAGGACGATGAGGGTGCGGGGCGATGGGGTCATGCGGGCATTTTACGACGAAACCCCGGCGGGTCACGCCGGGGTTTCGCGGGATCAGCGGTCGGCGGCGGTTAGTGCTGCTCGCCGGTCTTGTCCAGGTGCAGTTGCTTGTACCCGCCGGTCGCGGCGAAGAACAGGATGAGCAGAAGGAACCCGACGG
Source organism: Fimbriiglobus sp. (assembly GCA_043738505.1). Classification (GTDB taxonomy): domain Bacteria; phylum Planctomycetota; class Planctomycetia; order Gemmatales; family Gemmataceae; genus JALHQU01. The sequence goes on from JAYUFU010000452.1 coordinate 1,726, forward strand.
CCAGCGCGGCGGGGACGGCGGCGGTGAGGAACAGCCCCCGCTTGGCCCCGTAGGTCCGGGCGGCTTCGAGGGTGTCGTGATCGGCGGAGTAGTTCGGCAGTCCGTCCTTCTCCCACCAGTCGCGGAGGCCGGTCAGGTTCTTCTCCAATTTCTCCGGCACCGGCTTCTCGGCCGCCTTCTCGCGGGCCAGCGTGACCAAGTCGGACTGGAGGGTGGTGAGCAGGAAGTTCGGGGCGTCCGGGGACGGTTTCCCGGCGGCCTTCGCCGCGTCGGCCGCCTTCTTGTGGGTGTCCATCAGCCCGATGTACTCGGTCAAACTGACGTCCAGCAGCCTGGGAGCCGGTTTGCCGTCCGTCGGCGGGGTCTTCGCGGCCGCCGCCACTTTCTCGAGGTTCTTCTTGTGGTCGTCGAACACTTTCAGCTTGCCGTTGTCCAGGCCGGCGATCTTCGGGGCCAGGTTCGGCTGGAAGTCGGACACCACCGGGAAGCCTTTCAGATCGGGCTTGCCGGCGTCGTCGCCCTCGGTCTTGCGGCTCAGATACCGGTCGTGGATCTTCTTGCCCGCGTCGGTCTGCTCCAGTTTGTCCACCGCCGCGTAGTCCTGCTTGTATCCGATGCCGGGGGTGCCGAGCAGACCGGCCGACAGCATGCCGACGCCGCCGCTGATGCCCAGCGCGAGCGCGCCGCCTTTCGGGAACCGCTCGGAGATGACGCCGAGCAGCGTCGGCCAGTAGAACGTCTTGCCGATGCCGTACACCGTCACCGCCGCCACCCACGGCCAGACCGAGTCGGTGAACGGCATGCCCAGCATGGCGAGGCCGGCCGTGCCGAGCAGGGCGCTCACGAACAAGAGGCCGATCGGGTTGATCTTGTGGACGATGGGGCCGGCGAAGAACCGCAGGATGAACATGAGCAGGTTGGTCCAGATGAACGCCAGCAAGGCGCTCCGCTCGTCCTTCAGCACCCGCTCGGTGATGTTCGTGATCCAACTGTCCGTGCCCAGTTCGACGTAGCCGACCAGAGCGTGCATGACGTACAGGAAGGCGATGAGCAGGCTGCCGAAGCGGAATCCGCACACGGCCACGTACACGAGCCAGATCGCCCCCGCCGCCGCCCACCCGCTCCAGGCCGGCGGGCTGTCCACGCCCGCCTGCTTCAGCAGAGACGGCACCAGGGCGGAGAGCAGCACCCCGATCAGCCCGGCGGCGACGGCAAACCCGACCCCGCCGACCGTCCCCATCATGCTCGACATACTCACCCCGGCCACGTCCGCCTCCGAGCGGGGGAATCGGCGGTTGCACATGAGCAGGCCGTAGATCAGCACCGGTACGAGGAAGATGCCGAGCTTGAACTCCCACCGGTTGACCGCCGTGCCCGGCTCCAGTTGCTGGAACCCGAGGCCGATGACCGCGCCGAGGATGAGGCCGAGCGGCCAGCCGGCGTGCAGGATGTTCAGCCAGTGCGTCTTGCGGTTCGGGAACAGGGCGGCGGTGAGCGGGTTGATGACCGCCTCGCAGGTGCCATTCCCGAGCGCGAACAGCCACATGCCGACGTTCAGGCAGGTGTACGCGGCCGGCTTGTTGCCGGTGAAGCTGCCGGCGGCCAGCGTCACCACGGCGGACGCGGCATGCAACAGGAACGCCACCAGCATCAGCTTGCCGTACCCGAACCGGTCGGCGAAGAAGCTGAAGAAGATGATGGCGATGCCGAACCCGACCAGCCCGCCGCCGCTGATGTCGCCGAGTTCGCTCTGGGTGAACCCGAACTGGCTGCCCCAGTCCTTCAGGATGAACCCGCGGACGGAGAACCCGATGCCGGCGGCGATCAGGGTGAAGAAGCTGGCCCAGAACAAGATCTTCTCGTTCAGGCCGGGCCGGTCGATGACCGTCGGCGTGCTCATGGCGGGGCGACTCGGGAATGTGGGAGGGGTAAGGTTCGGGTCGTGCGGGGATGATACGACCCGCCCCGCGTGCGGGCCACACGGAATGAACGCCGGCGGACAATCCGCGCCGCCCGCTTACAATCTCCGGACGTTCCTCCCACTCCCGGAGTCGTCCGAGTCATGCCGACCAACTCTCCCCTCGACCGCAAACTCCGCATGGGCCTCATCGGCGGCGGGCAAGGGTCGTTCATCGGCCGCGTCCACGCCACCGCCGCCGTGCTGGACAACCGCGCCGCCCTCGTCGCCGGCGCGCTGTCGTCCGACCCCGCGAAGGCGAAGGCGTCCGCGCCGGACTACGACATCCCCGCCGACCGCGCGTACACCAGCTACGCCGAGATGGCCGTCGCCGAGAAGAAGCGTGCCGACCCCGTGGACTTCGTGTCCGTCGCCACCCCGAACCACACCCACTTCGAGATCGCCAAGACGTTCGCCGAGGCCGGGTTCAACGTCATCTGCGACAAGCCGCTGACGTTCGACCTCGCACAAGCGGAGGAGCTGCTGAAGGTCGTCGAGCGCACCGGTGTCGTGTTCGCCGTGACGCACAACTACACCGGCTACCCGCTGGTACGGCAGGCCCGCGAGATGATCCTGAACGGCGAACTCGGCGAGATCAACGCCGTCCGTGCCAACTACATCCAGGGCTGGCTGCGGACGCGGCTGGAAGAGAGTGACCAGAAGCAGGCCAAGTGGCGCACCGACCCGAAGATGAGCGGCGCGGCCGGCTGCTTCGGCGACATCGGCACGCACGCCTACAACCTCGGCCGGTTCATGACCGGGCTGCTGCCGACGCAGCTCTCTTGCCATCTCAAGGTGTTCGAGCCGGGTCGCGCCTTGGACGACTACGGCACCGCCCTCATCCGCTACGAGAACGGCGCGTTCGGCACCGTCACCGCGTCGCAGATCAGTCACGGCCGCGAGAACGACCTGTCCATCGAGATCGACGGCACGAAGGCGGCGCTGGAGTGGCACCAGGAGGAGCCGAACAAGCTGATCGTGCGGAAGAACGGCGAACCGCACCGCGTCTACACCCGCAACGGTGGCCCGTACCTGGGGGCGATGGCGGGGGCGAGTAGCCGCCTGCCCGCCGGCCATCCGGAGGCGTTCTTCGAGGCGTTCGCCAACATCTACACCGCCACCTACGACGCGATCATCAAGAAGGCCGGCGGCGGCACGGTGGAGGCGGTGAACACGCTGTACCCGAACATCTACGACGGCGTCGAGGGGATGCTGTTCATCACCCGCAGCGTGGAGAGCAGCGCGAAGGACGGCGCGTGGCTGCCCTTCCGCCACCCGAAGAGCCGCAAGTAGAATGGTCTGACGAGGTATCCGTTCCGGGGATTCCCATGCCGCTCCGCGATCACTTCCATTCGCCGGTGAACGACACCCACTCGTGGGACGAGGTCCACGGCCAGTGGCCGGGCGAAATCGTCCGGCACCTGACCACCATTTTGCCGCCGGGCTTCCGCGCCGCGCCGAAGGTGCACCTCGGTTCGGCGTTCGAGGTCGATGTCGGTGCCTACGAACGGGATGACCGCGATCCGGACGCCGGACTCGGTTCCGGCGACGGCGGGACCGCCACCCTCACCGCCACCGCTCCGACGTTCACCCTGGAGGCCGACCTGACCGACCAGGACGAGTACGAGGTCCGCATCTACGACACCGAGCGGGGTCGGACGCTGGTGGCGACCATCGAGATCGTAAGCCCGGCGAACAAGGATCGTCCCCGCACCCGCGACCTGTTCACCGGCAAAACGGCGGCACTGCTGAACCAGGGGGTGTGCGTGTCGGTAGTGGACCTGGTGAGCGTGCGGCAGGCGAATCTGTACGCCGAGTTGGTGCATATGTACGGTGGGGCCGACCCGCGACTGGCCGACCCGCCGCCGTACCTGTACGCGGCAACGCTCCGCACCCACAAGTCGCCGAAGGGTCGCTCGCGCCTGGAAACGTGGTTCTACCCGATGACATTCGGTCAACCGCTGCCCACGCTCCCGATCTGGCTGAGCGAAGAGTTGCGGGTCGAGCTGCCGCTGGAAACCGCCTACGAAGAGACCTGCCGGGTACTGGGGATTGTTTGAGGGTGCGATTCCGGGGCCGCCGTTCCGCCACCCGAAGTGCCGTAAGTAGAATGACAGCATCCGAGGGCCGACCGCGATGGGCAAGAAGAAGCCGACGACGAAACCGAAGGGCAACGGGCGACCGGCTTCCGCGAAGAAGCCCACGCCCGGCTGCTACGTGCTGTCGTTGACGGTGGAGAACATCCGCTGCTTCGGGCCGAAGCAGACGTTGGATTGCTCCGATGGCGAATACCGCCCGCGCCAGTGGACCGTGATCCTCGGCGACAACGGGACGGGGAAATCGACGCTGTTGCAGGCGATTGTTCTGCACGAACGTACCCCGAACATCGGTTTGCCTGCTGCCGAGATGAATGAACCGGATCGGCTACCGATGTTGGTCGTGTACCACGCTGCGACCTGGGCCCTTCCAAGGCATGTAAGCTGCCGGGCCGAATCGCTGCTTTCTTGGAGCGAACTGACTTGGGCTCGTTCACATCGCGACAACGGAACTGTCGCCATCAATTACCCACTTGGTTGGAGGATTGAAGGCGACCGTTGGACGCAAGATTGGAGACGACCAGAAGCCGACGCGCTTGGGTTCGCCGCATACGGTGCGAATCGTTCGCAGGTCAACGCTAAGGACGTAGGCGAATCTACCGGTGCGGCCGTTCGGACATTGATGTCCGCTCAGCACGGCTTGCGAGATTGCCAAGAGTGGCTGTTGCTGCTCGATTACTCCGCTAAGGCCTCGAAGTCCAACATTCAAGCGCGCCAAAATCAGCTTCTGGGGGAAGTTCAGGAGTTGTTACTTGGAGTATTGCCCGATGTCCACGAAATGCGATTCGACGGTGGAAGTGGTGTGTTCCCTCAGCCGCGCGTCGAGTTCCTCACCCCGTATGGCTGGGTGCCGCTCCGGCAACTCGGTCACGGCTACCAGACGATGATCGCGTGGGTGGTGGATTTCGTCAGCCGCATGGTGGAGCGGTATCCGGAGAGCGAGAACCCGCTGGCGGAACCGGCGGTCTGCCTCGTGGACGAGATTGACTTGCATCTACATCCGGTGTGGCAGCGGAAGGTGATCGGCTACCTGTCCGAGCGGTTCCCGAACACGCAGTTCATCGTGACTGCGCACAGCCCGCTGGTGGTGCAGGCCGCCGCCAGCGCGAATGCCAACATCGCCGTCCTCGTCCGCTCGACCGAAAAGGACGCCGACGGCAACCACTACGTCGAGATCAGGAACAACCCCGAGGATGTCCGCAACTGGCGGCTCGACCAAATCTTGACCAGCGACTTGTTCGGCATGGCCTCCGCGCGGCCCGTCGAAGTCGATGTCCTGTTCACCCGCAAGCAAGAGTTGCTCGACAAGGCGAAGTTGTCAAAGGTGGAACAGGACGAACTCGGTCGAATCGAGGAACAACTACGGGAACTGCCGTTCGGGGAGACGAAAGGCGACCGATCCGCCATTCAAGATGTCCGTCAGAGTCTGGAGTTGTTGAAGCGGAAACTGGCGCAATGATTCGGATTCGCAAGCCGCCAGCGCCTGCCGTCTTGCTCGTCGCCGGCGCGAGCGCGACCCGGCAACTCCGCGACGATTACGAAGCGGACCCGGCCGGCTATCAGTCCGGCGCGAGGTCATTCCCGGAGTTCGACGCGTGCATCTACGCCGATGCGCCGGTCAAAAGCACGCTCGTCACCGCCCAGCACGGCAAGTGCGCATTCTGCGAATCGCGGGTGACGCACATCGCCTACGGCGGCGTGGAACACTTCCGCCCGAAGCGAGCCGTCCGTCGGGCGGTGGGTCGGCCGCTGATCCGGCCTGGGTACTTCTGGCTGGCGTATGATTGGGACAACCTGCTTCTCGCCTGTCAACTCTGCAACCAGCGGCACAAGCAGAATCTGTTCCCGCTTCGCGTCGAGCGCGACCGCTGCCGGTCGCACGCCGACCCACTTGCCCGCGAGCAACCGGTATTCATCCATCCGGGGCAAGAAGACCCGACCCAGTTCATCACCTTCGTCGGCTCGTCGGCGGTCCCGGTTCGGAGAAGCCGGCGGGGAAGACGGACCATCGACGAGTTGGGTTTGAATCGCTCTGAACTGTTGGATGTTCGGCAAGGGCGATTAAACGATCTCGCAGATCGGGTTAGCACCATCAAGGTACTTGCGGACGCGCTGTTGAAACTCCCGAATGACCCGGAAATCCTGGTCGAAATCGCCAAGCACCAAGCCGCGCTCGCCGACGCCCAACACGCCTCCGCCGAGTACGCCGCGATGGCGCGGGCGTTCCTCCACTGATCGCCACTCTTGCCGCCCGCCGCTGGTCGCGGGTTAGATCGTCGCCGACGCTCCCAGAACCCGGCCACTGCGCCCCACACGACTACCGCTTGCGGGCCTTGTCGAACCACGCCGTCCAGTAGGGCTGCGTCAACTCCTCCATCCCGCCCGTGTACGCGGCCGGCGGGACGCGGGCGAACACGTCGGTCATGCGGGCGAGGGTCCGCTCGGCCAGGGCCGGGCGGTCGGCGCGGGTGTGGCCGGTGTACAGCATGGACAGGACGATGAGTTCCTCCGGCCGGTCCTTGTACCTGGTGGCCAGGGTGTCGCACAGAACCGGCAGCTCGTCGTACTTCTTCAGTTGCAGGACGGCGTTCACCAGCCGGATGTCGCCGTGCGCGCGGTAGAACGGCTCCTTCGACTTCGACAGCTCCTCGAACAGCGCCACCGCCTCGGTCAGCTTGCGGTCGGCCTCGACCGGCGGGCGACCGCCGTTGTTGTCCCCCCGCGCCAGCATGAGAAGTGCCGTGCCGAGGTACAACCGACCGCCGTCGGCCAGTCGCCCGGTCGGGTTCGACTGCATGAGTTGGCGGAGGCGGACCTCGGCGTCGGCCAAGTTGCGGCCGAGCAGGTGCTTGCCCAACTCGAACAGGGCCTGTTGCCGAACCTCCCGCTCGCCCGCGTCCTCGCCGGACAGGTTGGCCACCTGGCCGAGCCGGTCGCGGCCGTGGTCGGCCAAGGATTCGGCCTCGCGGCGGGCGGCGGCGGGCGGGTTGGCGCGGAGCCGCTTGGCGGACTCGTCGATCTCGGCGCGGCCGAGCCGCAGGTTGGCGCGGGCGGCGACGACCCCGCCGGCGGCACCCGCCTGCTTCAGCGCGTCTGCGGCGTCGGCGAACTTCCCCTCCGCCAGTAAGAGGTCTGCTTTGCCCAGCAGAGCCGGGGCGGCGTGCGCGGCGGTCAGGCCGGGCGTCTTGCCCCAGCGGTCGTACAGGTCGAGGGCGGCGGCGCGGTCCCCGCCGCGGGTGAAGCAGTCGGCGGCTTGGCGGAACAGGTCGGCTTTCGCGGCCGGGTCGGTCTGCTCGACGGCGGCGGCGCTGAAGTCGGCGGCGGCGGCCAGGAATTTCTCGACGGCCTTCGCGTCCCCGGCGGCGGCCAGCTTGGCGGCCCAGGCGGCGGTCGCCTCCGCCTGTCGCTGGCGGGCGCGGCCGGGCGGGGCGACGACGGCATACGCGGCCACCGTGCGGACGGTCGATTCGTACTCCCCCTTGGTCATCCCGGCCCGAATGACTTCCTCGAACGTCGCCCGCAGTTCCTCGACGCCGACGTGCGGGTTCTGGAAGTCGCCGGCCGACTTCACGTTCTGCACGACGCCCTCCAGCAGCTCCGCCGGGTGCAGCGGGTTCGGCCCCGGCTCCGGCGATTTGGCGGCGAGGGAGGCCAGCCGGACGCTGGCGGCGATGCCGGCGGTGCCGTTGGCGGAGCGGGCCAGTTGGAAGTACTTCCGCGCCTCCGGCAGGTCGTTCAGCGCTTGCAGGCCCCGGCCCGTCTCGTACAGCACCATGCCCCGCTGGTCGGCCGGCAGGCCGGGCGTCTTCTGCGCCTCCTCGAACAGCTTCACCGCCTTGGCCGTGTCGTTCTTGGCGGCGAACATCCGCGCCCGCTGCACCTTCGCCACCGCCTGGACCTCGGGCGGGGCCGTGCCGCCGATCTGTTGCAGCCACGCCTCCGCTTTGTCCGGCTCGTTCAGACTGAGGCACAGGTCGCCGAGTTTCAGCTTGTGTTTGGCGACGGCGGCGGGGGACGCGCGATGATTCCCACCGAGGTACGCCGCCAGTTCGTCCCGCGCCCGCTTCAGGTCCGGCGGGTTCAGCCGGAGGCAGGTCTCGGCGAGCAGTCGGCGGACCTCGCCGGGTTCCTCGCCCTGCGGCACGGCCGCCAGCGCGGGGATGAGTAGCTTCGGGTCGCCGACCCCGGCGGCGGCGGCGGCCTTCGCGGCGCGGAACACGCACCGCCCGGCGTCCGCCTTGTCCGCCAGTTTCGTCGGGTCGCAGGCGGCGAAGAACTTGTTCGCCTCGGCCCAGTTGTCGGCCGCGTGGACGGGCGATCCGTACTCGGCGGCGGCGACGCGGGCCGAGCCGAGCAGGAAGCGGGCGCGCGGGGCGTCGTCGGAGAAGCGGTCCACGTTCGGGGCCAGCCGCCGCACCGCGTCGTCGAGGGCGATCAGGTCCGGCGGCTTCTGGTCGAGGTGCTTGCGGACTTTCGCCAGCAGTTGGTTGTGCGCCCCCGCCGGGTCGGACGATTGCGGCGGGAAGTACGCCCAGGCGGAAACGGCGGCGGCCAGCCCGGCCGCGAACGCCGGCAACTGCCACTGGTTCCGGCGGGGCGATTCGGCGGGCGGGGACGGGGAGGCCGAGTCCGGGGCCATGGCGGGCATCCTGCGAGCGGGGGCGCAATCCTTGCGGGTGGTAGTTGTGGCAAATGGCGGTGGCCCTCGTCAAGGCCAATCCGAGGAGGGTGGCGATGGGCAGGGCCATTCCGTTATCGGTTCGTCGGGATGTCGATGAGCTTGTGCGCGAGGTCGGGGTTCCTTGCAGGTGTTCGAGGGCGGCCGGGTGGCGGTCCGCCGGCACGCCCGCGAGCAGGTGAACGGCGGCATTCCGCAACGCCGCCAGCACCTGCGGGGCGGACCCCGTCCGCACCCGGCAGGCGTCCTCGCCGAGCGTCACGTCCCGCACGTCGTGCTCTCGATCGCCCCGTGGTCCCGCACGAACACCGGCAGGCGGTCCGCAGTCGCCTCGTCGGGGGACAGGCTGGTGATGGCGTACGACACCTCCACCTCGACCG
>JAYUFU010000453.1:0-3604 GCA_043738505.1 Fimbriiglobus sp.
TGTGTCTCTGTGGTTAATTCTTCCTCTTCCCCACACTCGGAGGGTTCCGCCATGCCGTTGCTATCCCGGCTCGGCTCCTGGTTCAAGCAGCGGCCGCCGCCCGCGCCGCCGGCCGCGCCGCGGATCGTCGCCGCGCTCACCCCGCCCTACGCCCCCCGCCGGCGGCTGGTGGCACGACGACCCGACCGAGCAGCTCCGCAACTACCGGTCGTGGGTGTACGCGGCCGTGAACGCCATCGCCCAGGAGACCGCCCGCCAGAAGCCGTACCTGTACTTGAATACAGGCGTGGCCGAACACGACCACACGCCGCTGCCGCACACGCACCCGCTCGCCCGCCTCCTGGACGCACCGAACCCGTGGCTGACGCCGTGGGAACTGTGGTACCTGACGGTGGTGTCCTTGGAACTCACCGGCAACTGCTTCTGGCACGTCGCCGCCGGCGACGACGGGCAGCCGGTGGAACTGTGGGTGGTGCCGACGCCGTGGGTGCGGATCGTGCCCGACGCCACGCACTTCGTGAAGGCGTACCAGATCGCCGCGCCCGGCGTGCGGGTGGAGACGTTCGCCCCGCACGAGATCATCCACCTCAAGTACCCGAACCCGCTGCACCCGCACTACGGCCTGTCGCCGCTGCAAGCGAACGCGCTGACGGTGGACGCCAACACCGAACTGCTGAAGTCGCGGTACCAGACGTTCCTGGCGGGGCCGCGGCCGGGCGTGGTGCTGCAGACGGATCAGATCCTGAGCGACCAGACCGTCCAGCGGCTGGAGGAGAAGCTGGAGTCGAAGTTCGCCGGGCGGGCGAACTGGCACCGGCCGATGGTGCTGGAGCAGGGGCTGAAGGCGTCGCCGTGGACGCTGACGCCGGCCGAGATGGACTTCCTGAATTCGTCGAAGATGACCCGCGACGAAATCCTGGCCGTGTTCCGCGTGCCGCCGCCGATCACCGGCATCGTCGAGAACGCCGGCCTGGGCGCGAACATCTGGCTCGGCGCGCGGGTGATGTTCTGCGAGGGCACCATCCAGCCGAAGCTGGAACTGATCGGTCAGTCCTTGACCCGCGACCTGGCGCGGCGGTACGGGCCGGATGTGGTGGTGACGTTCCCCGACTGCTCGCCGCGGAACCCCGACGAGCGCCGCCACGACGACGAGCTGGACGCGCGGCTGGGCCTGCGGACGTACAACGAAATCCGCAAGAGCCGCGGCCTGAAGCCGATCCCCGACGCGCGGTTCGACGCGCCCATTCTGCCGAGCAGGATGAAGCAGGACTAACCACAGAGACACAGAGGCACAGAGAAGAGGAAGAGGGAGAAGAGAGAAATCTTTCTTCCGAACAACTCTCTTCTTCTCGCTTCCTCTCTCTTGGTCTTGTCTTCTCTGTGTCTCTGTGCCTCTGTGGTTAGCTCTTCTCTCCCGTCTTCTCTCTCTTCCTTTCACCGAGGTGTTCCCATGCCGGCCCTGATCCGGGCGGACCCCCGCGCCCGCACGCTGACCGCCGACGCCGGGCGGATGCGGATCCGCAGCGTCATCACCACCGCCGACCCCGACCGCGCCGGCGACGTGGTGATCCCGCGCGGCCTCCGCAACGCCGACGAGTTCCTGCTCAACCCGGTGGTGCTGTGGGCGCACAACCGCGTCGCCGTGCCGCCCATCGGGGTGTGCGAGTGGCTGGACGTGCAGCCGAACCGCGTGGTCGCCGAGACGCGGTTCGCCCAGGGGGTGCCGTTCGCGGAGGACGTGTTCCGCCTGTACGAGCAGAAGGTGCTGCGCGGCTGGTCCATCGGGTTCGTGCCCCGCCAGGCGGTCCGCATCCCCGGCCCCGGCGGGCGGGCGGCCCTGCGGATCGACGAGTGGGAGCTGCTCGAGTACTCGGCCGTGCCCATCCCGGAGAACCCCGGCGCGCTGACGGTGGCGCTCCAGAAGGGGTTCGTCAAGCACCAGGCCCTCCGCGACTGGCTGGCCCGCGTGCCGGACGACCTCGGCGGCAAGGTGGTCCGCGCCTACCCGCCCGACGTGATGACGGAGCTGGTGGCGTGATGAGTTTCCAGGGGCGGAAGCCCCTGGAACGCGGGCCTGTCTTCCTTCTTTTCCGGTCACTGGCCACCGGTCACTGACCACTGTTCCCCAGGAGTCTTCCCATGACGACGACGACGACCGCGACCGACGCGACGGCTGACCGCTTCCAGACCCGCGACGAGCTGGTGCGGTTCATCGAGGACCACACGACGGCGGCGGTGGAGAAGGCGGCCCGCGCCGCCCCCGCCCGGCGGGTGCCGTGGGTCACGTCCGGCCCGGTGTACCAGGACTCCGTCGGCTACTCGGTGCTGAAGGCGGCCGCCTTCGCCCTCGGGTACGTCGGCGCGGACCAGGCCAAGGAGGAGATCCACGCCCACCAGCAGCTCCAGGAGCTGTACGCCGGGTACGGCTTCCTGCCGCACGGCGGGGCGCAGTCGTTCCTGGTGCCGCTGGCGTCCGCGCACCTGCCGGCGTTCGAGGCGAACGGCCAGCGGCTCCAGGCCGAGCTGCGGCAGAAGATGACCGCGCAGGCCGGCAAGTTCGACCCGGACGAGGCCGACTGGATCGGCCGCCGGCTGAACCCGCACCGCAAGGCCCTGGGCACGGTGACGGACACCGCCGGCGGGACGCTGGTGTCGCTGCCCATGCTGGGCGAGCTGATCGACCTGCAGCGGAGCATGGAGGCGTTCGCGGTGGCCGGCGCGCAGGAAGTCGCCCTGCCGCCGAACGGCCGCATCCAGTTCCCCAAGCTGACCGCCGCCAGCACCGCCTACTGGGTCGGCGAGGGGACGGCCATCACGGAGACGCAGCCGACGACGGGGAACCTGGAGTTGCAGGCCAAGAAGCTGGGCGTGCTGGTGAAGCTGAACAACGAGCTGCTGCGGTTCGCGTCCGCCAGCGCCGAGGGGCTGGTGCGGTTCGACATGGCCCGCGCCGCCGCCCTGAAGGCCGACCTGGCCATGCTGGAAGGGTCCGGCGGCACGCAGATCAAGGGCGTCATCACCTACAGCGGCATCGGCACGCACGCGGCGGGCGTCGCCGGCACCAACGGCGACACCTTCCAGCCGCAGGACGTGGCGGCGATGGAGGCCAAGCTGCCCGACGGGGTGGACGCGCCGACGGCCTGGCTGATGCGGAAGAGCCTGTTCGCCGCGCTGATGAACCGGCGGGCCGACGCCGTGACGGCCAGCGACAGCCGCGGGCCGTTCCTGTTCCGCGACAACCGGTCGGTCGGCAGCAACCGGCCGACCGACCTGTACGGCACGCCGGTGGTGCGGTCGGCGCAGGTCAGCGGGGCGCGGACGAAGGGCAGCGGCACGACGCTGACGTACACCCTGCTCGGCTACTTCCCGGACTGGATCGTCGCCCGGCTGGGGGTGATGGAGTTCCTGGCGTCCGGCCACGGCGACACGGCGATGGCGAACGACCTGACGTACCTGCGGGGCATCCAGCACATCGACGCCGGCCCCCGCAACCCGGCCAGCTTCGTCCTGTGCGACCAGCTGCTCCAGAGCTGAAGCGGCGGGCAGAAGCGAACCAGAGAAGAGCTAACCACAGAGGCACAGAGACACAGAGAAGACAGGAGAG
>JAYUFU010000454.1:0-28851 GCA_043738505.1 Fimbriiglobus sp.
CGCGGCGGCGAGGAGCCTCGCCGTGGCCCCGTCACTCCCGCATCAGACCCTCGAACTCCTGCTTCAGCCGCCGCAGGACGCGCGACTTCGACTGGTACACGACCGCCGCCGACACCCCCAGTTCGGCGGCGACGGCGGCCGCCGGCCGGCACTCCACGGCGGTCGCCCAGAAGGCGCGGAAGGTGGTCGGCTCGAAGTCCCCGCGAATGATCTCGACCGCCCGGTGCAGGACGGCGGTCGAGCCGGTGTGCGGGTCGGACAGCGACTCGTCCGGCTCGGTGTCCGGCAACTCGGCCAGCCGGCCGAGGGCGGTACTGCCGCCTTCGGCGAGCGGCCGCCCGGATCGCCGGCGGTGGAGGTCGATCACTTTGTTCCGGCAGATGGTGTACAGCCAGCCGCGGAACGACCCGCCGGCGGTGGCGTCGAACCGGGGGACCGCGACCGACACCGCCGCCCACACGTCCTGCATCACGTCGGCCGCGTCCTCCGCCGACAGTCCCGCGCGGCGGCACCAGGCGTACACGAGCGGGCTGTAGACGTGGACCAGCCGCGCCCACGCGGACTGGTCGGCGACCCGGATGCGCGCCAGCAGCGACGGCGACGTGTCGGCGGAGTCGTGGGAGGCGGAAGCGGGCATGGTCCCCTCCGGGTGGAATCGTCGTCGGGCTGGTCTCTACCTCGAATTGCCTTCCGTCGGTCGTGCGGCACCGGCCAACCGACCTGAACCACCCCTTCCGGATTCGTGTCAGACTCCGACGTTATATCAAGATGACACCCGACTCCGCGCCGAGGCCGACATGACCGCGTCTCTCTGTCCGCCCGACGACCGGCTCCTGGCGTTCGACCGGGGAGATGTGGGCGACGACGAACTCGACGGCATCGCGTCGCACCTCGGCGACTGTCCGTCGTGCGTCGCGCGGATGACGGCACTCGCCGTCCCCGTGGGCCACCACACCCCGCCGCCGCTGCCGCCGGACGACCCGGCGTACCGTGCCGCCGTGGACCGGGCGGTCGCGCACCACCCGACCGAGCGGACGGACTGTTACCCGGCGGTCGGCCAGCAGCTCCGGGACTACCGGCTCGAAGCCCTCGTCGGGCGGGGCGGCATGGGGGCCGTCTTCCGGGCCGTCCACGTCAAACTCGGCAAGACGGTCGCCGTCAAGGTGCTGGACGGCCGGCGGTGGCGAGACCCGTCCGCCGTCGCCCGGTTCGAGCGCGAGATGAAGGCGGTCGGCCGACTCGACCACCCGAACGTGGTGCGGGCGACGGACGCCGGGGACGCCGACGGGACGCCGTTCCTGGTCATGGAGTTCGTGGACGGGGAAACGCTGTCGGCGCTCGTCCGGCGGGTCGGCCCGCTGCCGCTGGCCGTGGCCGCCCCACTCCTCCGCCAAGCCGCCGCCGGCCTCCAGTGCGCGCACGACGCGGGCATCATTCACCGCGACGTGAAGCCGTCGAACCTGATGCTGGCCGCCGACGGGACGGTGAAGGTGCTGGACCTGGGGCTGGCCCTGTCCGTCGAGGAGTGGGTCGCCGGTGTGGCCGGAGGCGATTCCACCGACGACGGCGACGGGGATGCCGACCTCACGTCCGCCAGCCACACCCTCGGCACGCTGGACTACATGGCCCCGGAGCAGAAGCGGAACCCGCACGCCGTGGACGCCCGCGCCGACGTGTACGGGCTGGGCTGTACCCTCTGGTTCCTCCTTGTCGGTCGCCCGCCGCGCCCCGGCGACGTGGCCACGAATCCGCTGCCCGGCAACCTGGATGCGGCAGTGTGGCAGCGATTTCTGGCGGACGACCCGGCGAACCGGTTCCCGTCCGTGGACGCGGCGTCGGAGGCGGTGCAGGAACCCGCGCCCGTCGCCGAGCGTCGGTGGCCGTGGGTCGCGGCCGTCGCGCTGGTCGTCGCCGGGTGCGCGATGGCGGCGGCCGCGCTGTCCGGCGCGTTCCGGTCACCGGCTCCGGTGGTTGCAATCCCGCCCCCGAAGGCTCCGCCGAAGGCCGGTCAACTGCCGATGACGGCGGCCGAAGCCGTCGCGTTGCAGAAGGAGTGGGCGGACCATTTGGGGCAGCCCGTGGTGGTGAAGAACACGCTGGGCATGGACCTGCCGCTCATCCCGCCGGGCGAGTTCGCCCTGTCCCCGATCTATCAGGTGACGCTGACCCGACCGTTCCGCCTGGCCGCCACCGAGGTGACGTTCGCCCAGTACGATCAGTTCGCGGCGGTCACCGGGCACAAGACGGCGGCGGAACGGCGGAAGGTCGGCGCGCGGTTCCAGACGTGGCGGAACCTGAAGGAGTTCCCGTTCCCGCAAGACCCCGTCCACCGCCTGTCGCCGGGGTGGGGCAAGTACGACGACGACCAGCCCATCGGCTTCGTGACGTGGGAGGACGTGGACGCTTTCCTGGTGTGGCTGTCGGCGAAGGAAGGGAAGACGTACCGGCTGCCGACGCGGGCCGAGTGGGTGTGGGCGTGCAAGGCGGGGACCGTCGCCGGCTGCTACTGGGACAACGGCGATGGGAAGGTCGTCCCCGATTCCCGCAAGTACGCCTGGACGCGGAACGCCGGCGCGGATCGGCCGCAGCCCGTCGGCAGGCTGACGCCGAACGCCTGGGGACTGCACGACATGATCGGCAACGTGGAGGAGGTCGTGCGGGACAAGTACGTCATCGGCTATTGGCCGGCCGGCCGCGCGGTCGATCCGACCGGCCCGCCGGACGGCATCGGCCGGATGACCTGTGGCGGTTCCTATGCCGACGCCCTCCTCCTGGAGCCGCAGGCGCGGCCCGGCGCGACCGGCCCACCGGTCTACTCGAACCAGGGCTTCCGCGTGCTGGTGGAAATGGACGGGAAGTGACGGCGGTCGGCGAACGGTCGCCGCTCACGCCAGCACGTCCTTGATGACCTTGCCGGCCACGTCGGTCAGCCGGTAGTTGCGGCCGTTGTGGAAGTACGTCAACTTCTCGTGGTCGAAGCCGAGCAGGTGCAGCAGCGTGGCGTGGAAGTCGTGCGTGTCGTGCCGGTCCACCGCCGCCTTGAAGCCGAACTCGTCCGTCGCGCCGTGGCTGACGCCGCCCTTCACCCCGGCCCCGGCCAGCCACACCGTGTTGGCGTGCGGGTTGTGGTCGCGGCCCGGCTTCGGCCCCGGCTGCGAGATCGGCAGCCGCCCGAACTCCCCGGCCCACACGACCAGCGTCGAGTCGAGTAACCCCTTCGCCTTGAGGTCCGTCAGCAGCGCCGCGACCGGCTGGTCGGTCTCGCCGGCGAACTCGGTGTGGTTGCCCTTGATGTCGATGTGCCCGTCCCAGCTCAGCTGGTTGTCCATGCCGCCGCTGTAGATCTGCACGAACCGGACGCCGCGCTCGACCATCCGCCGGGCCATCAGGCACTGGCGGGCGAAGTGGTCGCACTCCTTCCGGCCGACGCCGTACAGCTCCTGCGTCGCCTTCGACTCCTTCGTCAAGTCCATCGCCTCCGGCGCGGCCGACTGCATCCGGAACGCCAGCTCGAAGCTCTTGATGCGGGCTTCCAGTTCCCGATCCGGGCCACTCGTTTCGAGTTGCAGCTTGTTCAACTTCGTCATCAACTCGAGTTGCGCCTGCTGCTCGTCCGGCTTCGATCCGGGCTTCAGGTTGTCGATGGCGTCGCCGGTCGGCTTCAGCCAAGTGCCCTGGTACACGCCCGGCAGGAACCCGCTGCTCCAGTTCGACGAGTGGCCCTTGGGCAGTCCCCGCCCCTTCGGATCGGACATGACCACGAACCCCGGCAGGTTCTCGTTCTCGCTGCCGAGGCCGTAAGTGGCCCACGAGCCGACGCACGGGAACCCCATCCGCGGCAGGCCGCTGTTCATCATGAACAGGGCCGGGCTGTGGTTGTTCGACTCGCTCCACAGGCTGTGGACGAACGCCATGCTATCGACGTGCTTGGCGAGGTGCGGGAACAGCGACGACACCCACTTGCCGGACTGCCCGTGTTGTTTCCACTCGAACGGCGACTTCATCAGCGGGCCGACGGCACCGGGGAAGAAGCCGGTCGTCTTGTCGAAGTTCGGCAGCGGCTTGCCGTCGTACTTGGCCAGTTCCGGCTTGTAGTCCCAGGTGTCCACCTGGCTGTGGCCGCCGTTGACGAAGATCCAGATGACCGCCTTCGCCTTGGCCGGGAAGTGTGGCTTCTTGGCCGCGAGCGGGTTCACCGCCTTCGGTACGTCGGCCGCGAGCAGCCCGTTGCGGGACATCAGGTCCGCGAGCGCGAGCGATCCGAACCCCGCCCCACACCGGGCGAGCAACTGACGGCGGGAGAGCGGCGGGAGCATGGGGCGGGAACTCAGGGGAGAAGAGATTCAAGTCACATCGTGCGACAGCAAGTGGCGAGAAGCTCAGTTGGAAGGGAATATCGGACGGGTCACGAGCACCAGATTATCTGCCAACTCGACGAGGTTCCTGTAAGCCTGGTCGTCAGTGCCACGACCGTAGACTCTGGTCCGAAGTGCGGCCAGCATCGTTAAGTGTGTAGGATCCTCCACGTACCTCACCCAAGGAATCAGGTCTTCAAATTTCACACAGGTGAACTCGACGGACTGGGATAGCCAAGTGGGTACGAGTTCGGCGGCGCTCTCAGGAGTAAACGTTGCCCAGCCTTTTCCACGGCCGAGCCAGGCATAGAAGTCGGTCCAGTTATCGATGAGTGCGGTAGCCTTATCAAGCGAATCCATCGCTTTTTTTGTCGTGTCAGGATCGACCAGCGAAGGGCGGCGCACTTCCGTGTCACTGGCGCCCCGCACCCAACCTGAGAAAACTCCGAACGTCGCAGAGTTCCGACCAACGCTTACGAGTTGGAGCAGGTAGAACGAGGAGGACATGTGGAGTACTCGCGGGAGCGTGATGAGTGAACAGACGGCGTGTGGGGGGCGATCCCCAAGTTTCATTGTGACGCCGTTCCGGCCATCTGGCAAGCGAGAAGGGGAAACGCACAACCAAGCGACACTTGACCGATACCTGATGTTCGCTTGAAACGGCGGAACCGCCTGTCGCCTGATCGGGTTGCCGATAAAATAGCATCTCCCGCTTCGTGGAGGAATCCCATGCCTGAACTGCTCGACCCACCCGCCGCTGCGCCACCGGACGCCGACACCGAGACTACCCCGCCGCGCACGATGGAGGAAATCCGTGCCGAGTCGCAGGCGCTGGGCGCGCGGGTGCGCGACCCGGACACGCCGGCGGCGGAGAAGCTGGCTGCTCGGCTCCGCCTCTTGGCGCTGATGGACGAGATGCGGAAGCACTGGACGGAGGAAGACGACGACAAGTACTACGAGGTGCTGCGCGGGATCGACTCCCATCGCCCGCCGGGGCAGAAGCTGTTCGAACACGCCTTCGCGGAGGAGCGGTCGTGAGCCGCGTCGTGTTCCTCGACTCCGGCCCCGCCGGTGAGATTTGTGGCCCCGAATGGCGACCGGCCACCCAAGCGGCACAGCGCTGGTTGGCCGGGCTGTTCCACGCCGGCGTCCGGGTCATCCTGCCCGAGATCATCGACTACGAGGTCCGGCGTGACCTGATTCGTCGAGGTGCGGGCAAACAGCTCGGATTGCTCGACATCCTTGGCCTGACGGCGGAGTACCTCCCCATCACCACTGATGCAATGCGACGGGCGGCGGAGTTGTGGGCACACGCCCGGCAGACCGGCCAGCCGACCGCCGGCGACGACACCATCGACGCCGACATGATTCTGATCGGCCAAGCGCAATCGCTTCAGCTTCCCGACTCGATCATCGCCACCACCAACGTCCGCCACCTCGCCCGCTTCTTCCCCGCCGACATCTGGTCCGCCATTTCGCCGGCGTGACAGGAGACACCAGCGCCCCGCGCCCGCGCGCCCGGGGCGAGGAAAACCGCCCCGGCCCGGCAAGCCGGTCACTTCTTGTCGGGCGTCGGCGGCTTCCCCGCCGGTCGTGGGGCGAACACGTTCTCCCGCTCCAGCGGCAACTGGAAGGCGTCCGCCACCCGCGTCATGTAGTTGCACCAGGCGGTGTACCAGATCAGGTCGGCCGTCCGCAGCGGGCCGAACGTGTCGGCCACCGCCGCCACGTCCTGCGGCGTCACCGCCGCCGGGTCGCGCGTCAGCTTCGCCGCGAACCGGTAGCCGAGCCGTTCGTAAGCGGGCAGCGTGGACCAATCGCCGCTTGCGAGCAGCTTCGCCCGTGCCGTCACTTCACTGTCGTTGAGGCCCGCGACCGCGAGCGTCATTTGGGAGTGGCCCATTCAATAGAAGCATTCGTTCGTCCGCGTCACCACCCAGAACACCGAGTTCGAGAAGACGCGGCCGAACTTGGCCTCGCTCTGGAACGCCCGCAGCGCGAGGAACCACGCTTCGGTCATCTTCGGCTGGTAGCCCTGGCTGACGGTCATCCAGGCGATGTTCTCGGCCTGGAACTTGGCCGGCGGCGGCAGGTCGGCGAACTTCGCCTTGTCCGGCAGCGGGATGCGGGGCTTCCGCTCCTTCTGGCGGTCCATCGCCGCGAACACGTCCGGCAGTTCGTCGTCGTCGTCGGTCCAGCGGTGCAGCACCGGCACGCGGGGCTGTTTCGCCTCCGCCAGCGCCGCCCATTCCGGCCGCGCGGGAGTTTCCAGCTTCGCCCGCAGCGCCGGGTCGAACGCGACAGTCAGCGGCGGCAACGTGGGGTCGGCGTCCGCCGGAATGCCCAAGGCCTGGAGGATGCGGAAGTGGAAGTTGGCGAAGGCGAGGGTGTGGACGACCGCGCACGTCTTCTCCGGCCCCTGGGCTTTCAGCACGGCCGCGAACTCGGCGTCCGTCACCGTGTACGCCGCCCGCGACAGCTTGCGGGCGAAGAGGAACAGCGGCTTCTCGGCGACGGTCGGCCGGGTGGCGAGGGTGAACTCGTCCACTTCCGCGTCGGTCAGACCGGCCCGTTTCAGGTCGGCTTCGGTGGACCGCTTGGCGGACTCACAGCCGAGGGTGTCGGCGGCCAGCCAGCGGAGTTTCGCCGCCAGCGCCGCGCCCAGCGGGTTCTCGGCCCGGTGGATGCGGTCCAGGTCGAGCATCGCACCGGTCGTCTTCGGCAGGGCCGTCACCAGCGATCTCGCCCACGCCGGCAGCGGCGGAGCCTTCGGCTGAAGGCGCTCCCAGGCGGCCTCGTCCGACACCGGGCGGAGCGGCGGGTCGCCGCCGCGCGCCAGCCCATCGACGAACGCCACCGATAGGACGAAAACGAGAAGGGGGGGTCTCATGGCTCCTCCGAATGGATGTGACTTCGCCCACGTTACCAGGAGACCACGCCATCAACAAGGACTTCGGGTCGATTGCGATCCGCCCCGCGACGGAGGCCGACTGGCCCGCGATTTGGGAGCTGTTCCGCCCGGTGGCCGCCGCCGGGGACGCCTTCGCCTACGACGCCGCCACGCCGGAGGCGGTCGCCCGGAAGCTGTGGTTCGACTCGCCGGCGCGGGGGTTCGTCGCCGAAGTGGACGGGCGGATTCTCGGCACCTACTTCCTTCGGCCGAACCAGCCGGGGCGGGGCGACCACGTCGCCAACGCGGGCTACATCGTCGCCGAGGCCGCGCGGGGCAAGGGACTGGCGTCGAAGATGTGCGAACACTCGCTGGAAACCGCCACCCGGCTCGGCTACCGGGCGATGCAGTTCAACTTCGTGGTGTCGTCGAACGAGGCCGCCGTGCGGACGTGGAAGAAGCACGGGTTTGAGGTCGTCGCCACGCTGCCGGATGCCTTCCGCCACGCCGCACTCGGCTTCGTGGACGTGTTCGTCATGCACCGGCGGCTGTGACGGGAACGCGCCGCCGCGCGCGTCGGCCGACGCGCGCGGCGAACCGACTCGCCGTCACTGGCCGTACCCGCCGGTGGTCCGCACCGAGTTCGCGTCGGCGTCGGCCGGCGTCGGGTTGGGGTTCGTCATGTCGTCCAGCACGGCGCGGGCGGCGAGGTGCGACGGGTCGGCCTTCAGCGCCAGCTCCAGCTGCGCCTGGCCGTCTTGCAGGCGGTCCTTGTCGAACAGCACGCGGCCCAGGAAGTAGCGGGCGTCGGCCTCGGACATGACGTTCTTGTGCATGAGCGCGCCGAAGGCGTCCTCCCACTTCTCGCCGTTGGCCAGGCAGAACCCGTAGGTCTTGCGGTAGCCGCGGTTCTCCGGGTCCAGGGCGAGGGCGTACTCGCACGACCGGCAGGCCCCGGCCCAGTCGCCGAACTGCGTCTGCGCCTTGGCCAGCTTCATCGCCGTCTCGTGGTCCTTCGGATCGACGTGCATGGCCTGGGTGAACGTCTGCACGGCCCGCTCGCGGTCGCCGGCCTTGGCGTACAGCCGGGCGAGGCCGACGAGCGCCGCCTTGTTCTTCGGCTCGGCCGCCAGCGCCTTCTGGTACTTGGCGCGGGCGTTGTCGAACAGCTTGTTCTTCTCGTCGTCGGTGCGGCCCTCTTGCAGGGCGGCGTCCACCTCCGTGTCGGCCCAGGCGACTTCCGTTTCGGGCTTCACGCCCTTGCCCGACTTCCGCAGCGGTTTGGTGGCCACCTGCTCGACCGGCGGGCCGAACTGCGGGGTCGAACGGCCCATGCCGAGGAAGCCGCCGGACTTGTGCTGTCCCGGCACCGGCAGGGTGGCCGAGGGGAGTGGCTCCTTGGTCGTCCGGCAGCCGGTGGCGGCCAACCCGCCGACGGCCAGAGCGGACAACAGGAGCGTGCGAATGCGAACGCCGTCCATGGCGGTGATCTCTCGTCCCGTGCGGTGGGGGAATCGGCCGGACGGCGCGACGGACCTTCGGCCGCCGGGTCGGTTAGAACTCGGCGATGAAGCTGGCCGCCGCTTCCGCGATCAGGCCGCGCGTCAGATGCACGGGCTGCCGTCTGTATCGACAGATGGACTGGACGATTTCCAGCAAATCGCGGCAGTCGGACGCCCGCGGCACGCGACCCTGGGAGTAATAGCGTTCGTACAGGTAGTCCACGGCGTCCACGCTGAACGCCATGTCCAGCCGCTTGCACACCGACGCGAAAATCTTCTCGTACACGTCGCGGGCCGGCGCGGTGATGCCCACCTTGTGCCGGATGCGGCGGAGGAAGGCGTCGTCCACCAGGTCCTTCGGGTCCAGGTTGGTGCTGAAGATGATGAGCTGCTCGAACGGCACCTGGAACTTCTTCCCGCTGGACACGGTGAGGAAGTCGTGCCGGTCCTCCAGCGGCAGAATCCACCGGTTCAGCAGCTCCTTCGGGCTGCACAGCTGGCGGCCGAAGTCGTCGATCAGGAACACCCCGCCGTTCGCCTTGAAGTGGATGGGGGCCTGGTAGAAGTTGGCCTCGGCGTTGAACCGCAGGTCGAGCATCGCCAGGGTCAGCTCGCCGCCGGTGACGATGACCGGGCGGCGGATCTTCACCCACCGCGGGTCCACCGTGCCGTCCGACAGCAGCCGGCGGATGGTCGTGTCGCCGTCCTCGCCGAAGTCGGCCGGGCCGTCGTCGACGACGTGCAGGGACGGGTCGAACACGGTCACGATGTTGCCGTCGGCGACGAAGGCGTGCGGGATGTAGATGCTGCCGCCGACCGAGTTCATGAACTCGCCGATGCTGCGGGCGATGGCCGTCTTGCCGTTGCCCGGCGGCCCGTAGATGAACACGCTCCGCCCGCTGATGACGGCCGGGCCGATGGCGTTGAACATCTCCTCCTTGATGACCAGGTGGCGGAACGGGGCCTTCAGCACCTCCGGGTAGCAGCTCAGGCCGGACACCGTCTGGCGGTAGCACTGCTCGACGTAGTCGTCCAGCGGCACGGGGGCCGGGCCGACGTAGGCGCACTGCTTCATCACGTCGTGCGCGCGGCCGCGGCCCAGGTCGGTCAGGCTGAACCGGTAGCTGACCTCGCCGACGAGGTCGCCGCCGTCCACCTGGATGCACTTCTCGTCCTTCAGGTGCTTGAGCGGCTCTTTCACCAGTTTGAACGGCAGGCAGAGGAACTGGCCCAGGTCGCGGCCGAGCTGCGGCCCCCGCGCGTAGATGGTCCGCAGCACCATGTCGCACAGGAACGGCAGGGGCAGGCCCGCCTCCTTGAGCGACTCCGGCGAGATCGGGGCCTCCGGGGCCGGGTTGGTGTCCCAGTCGTCGATCACCGGGCGGAGTTGCGTCTGTGCGGCCATGGCGGTCCCGTGCGGCGGGCGAGGGGGGCGTGCCGAAGTGTAGGTCAGAAAGCGGCCGCGTGCCGCCGCGGGCGCTAACGAAGCGAATCGCGTGCTATGGTGCGAGGGACGGAGGCCGCCGCTCCCCTCGTATGCACCAGGACACACGCGATGAAGCAGCTCTACGCCACCGGGTCGCTCGCCGTCTCGTCGCCCGCGTTCGGTCCGACCGTCGATACGCCGATGCCGGGCCGGTCGCTCCAGTTGCCGGCGGTGCGGGCCAGCTCCGCCGGGATCGCCGCCGACCAGTTGTCCGCCGCGCTGCCGGCGACGCTGTATTCCGCCGCGCAATCCGACCGCCCGTTGCCGGTGCGGCTGGCACTGCTGAAGACCCACGCCGGCCGCGTCCTCACGCACGCCGTGCCGAACGGCCAGACGTACTTCGCCCACACGCTGTTGAACGTGCCGGAGACGGCCGACGCGCATCTGGCCATCCAGACGTGGGGCAGCCCGCTGTGGCAGCGGAGCGACCCGGAGTCGGCCGCCGACCTGCCCGAACTGCCGTACCTGCCGGTCGGCGACGCCCTGGATGACGCCGCGCTGAAAGACTGGCTGGCCGCCCCGGACAAGCGGGAACTGCTGGAATTCGCCGTCACCGCGGTCCTCGGCACGACGGGCCGGGTGTTCCTCGCCGCGACCGCCGACGACGCGGCCAAGGTGGTGTTCGCCCTCACCCGCGCGCTGCCGTCCGGCCTGCTCGACGACTTCACCTTCAGCACCCACGAGGCCGACCCGCTGGCGTGCGGCGCGCGGCTGATCGGGTTCGATGGCGGCCCGGAAACCGACCTGCCGGCCGAGTGTTACCGGAGCGCCGGCGTGGCCATGAACGTCGCCACCGGCAAGCGGTCGGACCTGCTCGCCGAGGTGCCGTTCGCCGCGTTCGCGGTGGCCGCGCTGAGCGGCGGCGAGTTCGGCCCGCTGGAGGACGTGAAGGCGACGTGGCAGCGGCTGGGGCTGAAGGACGCGAAGTCGTTCGACCTGGTGTACCGCATGGCGCGGGGCACCGGCACGCTGACGAAAACCGAAGCCGCCGCCGCCCTGCAACACCCGCCGCTGGCGGCCTACATCTCCACCCGCTCCGACGCCCTCAAGCAGTTCCTGGAGTGGGCGCTGGACGACCGCGAGTTCGCCACCGCGTCGTTCAGCCGGGCCGTGCAGACGATCCGCCAGAAGGCCGACGTGTCGGCGAAGCTGGCCCAGACCGTCCGCGAGAAGGGCTTGGCGGCGCTGAAGGACGGCGACCACACCCGCACCGCCAACGCGCTGGAAGTGGTGCTGCCGATGGTGGCCCCGACCAAGGCCAACGCCGTGTGGGGCGAGCTGCTGGCGCAGATCACCGACCCCGACGTGCTGCCGTGGGAGATGCGGTGGTACCTGCTGCCCCGGTTCGTCCGGTTCAAGCAGCAGCAGGGCGGCGGGTCCGGCGTCGATCCGCTGTTCACCCGCTGGCTGGCCGTGCCGACCGACCGCCTGGGCGAGCTGCTCGCGCTCGACCTGCCCCGGCCGTACCAACTGGACGCCGGCCGCGTGGCCCTGGCCCGCGCCGACGAGCCGACGCCGGCCCTCGCGCACACGCTGGCGAAGCACCCGGCCCTCGTGCTGACGCTGCTCCAGCCGGCGTACTCGTCCGCTGACAAAGCGGTGTCACTGTACGAGACGCTGCTGGCCGAACTGCCCGGTTCGCCGTGGCTCGAGACGGTGCTGGGCAAGCACGCTGACTACCCGGCCGCACTGCTCAGCCGGTTCTTCGAAGTCACGCTGGCCGGCGGCAAACTGGACGCCGACCGGCTCGTCCGCACGCAGGGAACCCGACTGCTGGACCTGTTCGCCGGGCAGACCGGTCTGGACCATCTGGGCACGAAGTTCCTCGCCACGCCGCCGGCCGACGTACTGACCAACCGCACCGTCCTCGGCTTCCTGACGGCCCTCCGCGACCAGCCGAGCCTGACCGACGAACTGAAAGCCCGCATCGACGCGGTGACGGCCATCCGCCGCTTCCTGGACGCGCCCACCTTCACCGCCGATGCGATCCGCCCGGTGGCCGCCGCGCTGGCGATCACTCCGGCCGCCGTGCCGCCGACCGCCAAAGCGGACGTGTTCGCGGCCGTTACGGTCGAGCTGTTCGCGCGGGACGAGACGGACGCGCTGCAAACCGACCTGGAGACGGTGGTGGCGCACTTCGGCGCGGCGCTGGCGACCGACCCGACCGACCTGTTCGAGAACCTGCTCCGCGACCGCCGCGTGCTCGACCCCCGCTTCGGCTCGCAGGCGAACGCGGTCCACGCCTTCCTGGCGGTGGCCCTCGGCGCGACGGTGACGCCGGAGCTGGCGGGCAAACTGGACGGCCTCGACGGGCACGCCTTCGCCATCGCCTCGGACGCGGCCAAGCGCGGCGGGCACAAGCTGCTCGACGCCATCGACGCGCGGGCGAAGGACTGGCCGAAGGAGGCGCAGGCGAAGTGGGGCTTCCTGCTGGCCGCCGTGCGGCCGAAGTCGCGGGTCGCCCGCGACCTGCTGTGTGGCGCGGTCGGCGCGGCGGTGGCCACGGCCGCGTGGTTCGCGGTCAAGTTCTTCGGGTGAAGTTTGGCGAGAGTAGAGTGGAAGAAACGTTCAAAATGAGGAACACGGATGACACGGATCAAAGCCGGGATGAAGAGGATCCGAAAGGACAAAATCTGGGTTTAATCCCGGCTTTGATCCTGCCTTTCATCCGTGTCATCCGTGTTCCTCGAAATTGAACACTTTCCCGGTTCCGCTCACTCGTGGTGGTAGCTCGCAAGCGACTACAACACACGACATGGATCGCGTGGATGTCATCGTCGTCGGGCAGGGGCTAGCGGGCACGGCGCTGGCTTGGCAACTGCTCCGCCGGGGCCACTCGGTTCTCGTC
Source organism: Fimbriiglobus sp. (assembly GCA_043738505.1). Taxonomy (GTDB): domain Bacteria; phylum Planctomycetota; class Planctomycetia; order Gemmatales; family Gemmataceae; genus JALHQU01. The sequence continues at coordinate 13,082 of JAYUFU010000454.1, forward strand.
GTGGACCGCGAGCCGCTGGTCACGTCGTCCCGCATCGCCGCCGGCCTCGTCACGCCGATCACCGGCAAGCGGCTGGCGATTTCCCGGCAGTTCGACGAACTCCTCCCCGTCGCCACCGCCTTCTACCGCGACATCGAAGCCCGCCTCGGCGTGTGGTTCTTCCACGCGCTGCCGTGCGTCCGGCTGTTCGCCTACGAAATCGAGTTGAAACAGTACGCCAAGAGCGCGGACGAGTTCGCCGCGCTGGTGTGCGAACCCGACCCGCCGCTCGACGCCGACTGGTTCGACGCGCCGCGCGGCGGGTTCCAGATGCCGACCGCCGCGCGGCTGGACACGCGAACTTATCTGGATGCCAGCCGCGACCACTTCGCCGAACTCGGCTGCTACCGCCGCGCGACCGTGGACGTGGCCAGTGACATCGCGGTGTCAGCGGACGGGGTGACGCTGCTCCCGCTGGACGTGTCCGCGTCCCGACTGGTGTTCTGCCAGGGGTTCGACGGCGCGGCGAACCCGTACTTCCCGGCCGTGACCTTCAACGCGGCGAAGGGGGAAATCCTGACGCTCCGCATCCCCGGCTTGGCCGAAACGCGGGTGGTGAACCGGGGCGTGTGGCTCGCGCCCGAAGGCGGGGAGTTGTTCCGCGCCGGGGCGACGTACAGTTGGGATCCGCTGGACTGCGAGCCGACCGCCGCTGGCCGCGAGGAAATCCTGACCCGCCTTCGCACGTTCCTGAAGCTGCCGGTCGAAGTGGTGGGCCACGCGGCGGCGGTGCGGCCGATCATCGGCGACCGCCACCCGGTCGTACTCTGGAGTGCCGAGTTCCCCCGCCTCGGCTTCTTCAACGGCCTGGGGTCGAAAGGGGCGCTCCTCGCGCCGCATTTCGCCGGATTGTGTGCGGAGGAATGTTAGAGCGGACTTCGGGGTGGTGTCGCGGTGTTCGTGTCAGCCCGCCGCGGCGGGCTGACAAGTCCGCCACCCCCTCAACCCGATTCGGGATCACTGGCCGCCGGACTTCTTCTTGAGGATGTCCTCGAGCGCCTTCTTCTGCTCGGCGGTGAGGATCTCGAACCGCTCCTTCGTCAACTTCGCCTTGAATTCCTTGATCTCGGCGTCGAGCTTGTCGATGTCCGCGCCGTACTTCCCTTGCAGCTTGTACACCTTGTCCTTCTGGTCGGCGGTGAGGCCCAGTTGCGACCAGTTCTGCGGCAGTTGGCCCTTGCCCTTGGCTTCCTTCCCCTTCGGCTCGACCTTCGGGTCGGCCTTGGCTTTCGGGTCGCCCTTCGGATCCTGCCCGCTCAGCCCGGCGGTGGCCAGGAACGCCAGCGCGAACACTCCGGCCAGCAGCATGGAGCGCATGGGTCGCCTCGGTGAAAGTGAAAAGGTGGTGGGATCGGACAGTTCGACGACGGTACGCGACATCTTAACCCGGCTCCGGCGTCCAAGTGTCGCGGAAGTTTTCCGCCGGAACCATTTTCTCGCAAAGCCTCACGCACTCAGGGCTGCTCAGAGAATGAAGATAAGGAAGGAACCACGAAGGACACCAAGACCACGAAGGGAAGAAATGGCCGGGATTTCTCCCCTCTTCTTCGTGTCCTTCGTGTCCTTCGTGGTGAAAAACTCTTCCCCACTGACATCTCTGAACAGACCTGCTCACGTCCCCCACCCGAATACAAGACGGACGACCGACACCCGCGGGAGCCTTTTTTCCCGCAACGGCCCAACGGCTCGGCTTCGGCTTCAGTCCACTTCCGGCGTCTTGCCCAGGATGATGTCGAAGGTGGCGGCCAGTTCGCCGATCTTCGAGTCCTTCAGCTTGGCGAACTCGACGGTGATCGAGTCCCGCTGCTTCTTGTCCTTCACCCCCAGCCAGACGAAGTCCTTCTCGTTCTGCGCGTGGCCGGCGATGTATAGTTGCGTGACGAGCAGTTCCTTCTTCCCCCGCTTGACGGCGACGTGGATGTGCGGCGTGCGGCCGGGGTACGGCACCGGCTGGATGGTGCGGAAGTAGTAGCCGCCGCTGCGGGCCGTCAGGCACCGGCCGAACCCCTGGAAGTGCTTGTCCTGCTGGTCCTTCTTCTGGCCGCTGTCGGCGGTGTGCAGGTAGACGCCCTTGGCGTCGCACTGCCAGATTTCGACCATCAGGCCGGGCAGCGACTTGCCGTCCGGCCCCATCACCTTGCCGGTCAGGTGGGTGATGTCGCCGACGGCCGGGGTGATGCCGTCGTTCACCACGATCAGGTCGTTGTCGGTGTCGAGCGGCAGCTTGTCGGGGTAGAACGGCCCCTTGGTCTGGCTCGGCGTCTTGGTCAACTCGTCGGCGAAGGCGTTCCGCCCGGCCAGGGCGACGGCCCCGACGGCCAGGCTGGAGGCGAAGAACTCGCGGCGGGACGGGATGAACCGGTGCGACATGAGGGGACACTCCGAATGGGGTGAAAGTGGACGCGAGTCATCGTACCGCGCCGCGCCGAGGTTTGCCCGCCGAACGCGGAACTGATCCGGGCGGGTGAAAAGGTGCGATACCGGGTGCGCCGGGAAGTGCCGGAAAACTTCGGCGCATCCCGTCTCGCCCGGTCAAGCTGGGCAACCCCCTCCCCGGCCTTGGTAGCTTTGGCGATCTCGGCAATTCCTGCCGAAAGGCCGGTTGGGACGACTTTGCGGAATCCCGCTCATGTTCCGGATGCGCGGTGTCGATTTGAACGGACAGCAGGAAGCAACCGTCTTCCGGGCGGCGTGGCCGTGGGGGAACACGCCGTCGGGGATTTACCGCTCGCACCGTCGGGCGGCACGGGGTTCGGCACGGGCCGGCTTCGGGGCCGCAACGCCGGGCAGGTTCAGGAGCGCGTTATGCGGAAAAAACTACTCGGTGCGATGGCGGCCCTGGTGGCCGGGGCTGGGGGGGCGGTGGCCCAATCGCCGACGCGCGGTCCCGCCGGGGGGCGGTTCGGCGCGGGCGACGGGGACGTGCGGCCGGTCCAGTACAACCCGCCGATCCCGCCGCGGCTGCCCGACGGGGCCGGGCTGCCCTCCGGCTTGCCGGACGGGCTGGGAGGACCGCCGGGCATGGCGGGGGGACCGGACATGGGGCCGGGCGGGCCGGGCGGGCCGGGCGGCGAGCCGCAGTGGCCGGTGCAGGGGCCGTACATGGAGCAGAGCTGGCAGAAGCCGCCGGCGGACCGGGCCGGGCTGTTCGGCGGGCTGGGCGGCAAGCCCACCAACGCGCCGACGGTCTGGATCGACGGTCAATACCTGCTGATGTTCCCGAAGTCGCTGCCGATCGGCTTCCCGACCGTGACGACCGGCGCGCCGGCCGGCCTCGGGGTGATCGGCACGGGCACCAGTAGCCCGCTGCACGGCGGGAGCGACCTGAGTCTCGGCACGCTGAGCGGGTTCCGGCTGACGGCCGGCTTCTTCCGCCCGCAGGACCACCGCCTCGGCCTGGAAGTGACGGGCCTGTACGTGTCGCCGGGGTCGAACGACTTCTACGGCCGGTCGGCGAACAACGGCGTGCCGGTCCTGACGCGGCCGTACTTCAACACGGCCACCGGCCGGAACGCCGCGCTCATCGTGTCGTTCCCGAACTTCACCGCCGGCAGCGTCCTCAGCCGGGCCACGTCCGAGTTCTGGGGGATCGAGGCGAACGCCGTGTGGAACGTGTTCCGCAGTTCGCCCGACGGCATGTGCGCGTGCAGCCTGAACGTCGTCGGCGGCTTCCGCTACGCCAGCCTGGAAGAGGGGCTGACGGTCAGCCAGCAGTCGCAACTGCTGCCGGGCAACACGGCCCCCTACGCCGGCATCACGGTGGCCGCCCCGACCTCGCTGCTGGTGCAGGACAGCTTCACCACCACCAACCGGTTCTACGGCGGGCAGCTCGGCCTCCAGTGGCAGATGTCGCTCGGCCGCTGGTACGGCGGCGTCACCGCCAAGGTGGGCCTGGGCCTGGTCAACCAGGAAGTGCACGTCAACGGCATCTCGGGCAGCAGCAACCCGACGGTCGCCGTCGGCAGCAGCACCCAGACGCTCGGCGGCCTGTACGCCAACGCCAGCAACATCGGCACCTACCGCGACGACCGGTTCGGCGTGCTGACCGACGTGAACGGCACCGTCGGGTACAACGTGACCCGCTTCCTGACCGTCACCGCCGGGTACAACTTCATCCACCTGAACACCGTCGCCCGGCCGACGAACCAGTTCAGCGGGGCGGTGGACCCGTCGCTCATCCCGACCTCCGGCACCTACGGGGCGACGCCGGTCGGGACCGCGCCGTACAGCATCAAGCAGACCGACTACTGGCTGCACGGGCTGAACTTCGGGTTCATCGCCCGCTACTGAGCCGGTCGGACGAGTGAGCGGTACACCCCACACCGGGCGGGAGCCATCCCGCCCGGTTTCGTCGCGCGCCGCGGCGACCCGTCACCCCAGGTGGCACACGGCCAGGGTCAGGTCGTCCGTCAGCGGGACGGCGGAGCTGAACCGCCGCTGGCTGGCGAGGACGGCTTGCAGGACGCCTTCCACCCGCTGGCCGATGTGGTCGGCGAAGCACGTCGCCAGCGACTCCTCGCCGAACTGCTCGCCGATCTCGTTCCGCGCTTCCACCAACCCGTCGGTGAAGAAGCAGAGGCGGTCGTCCGGGGCGAGTTGGATTTCCCGCTCGGTGTACCGCTCGTCGGGGATGATGCCCAGCAGGAAGCCCTGCGACACGACCGGCTTGACGGTGCCGGTGGCCGCTTGGTAGTGCAGCGGGTACGGGTGGCCGGCGGAGGCGTACCGCAGCACCCGCGTGCGGCGGTCCAGCACCCCGTAGAAGGCCGTCACGAACCGCTCGTCGGTGACGCCGTGCAGCCGCCGGTTGACGGCCGTCAGCACCGCGCCGGGGCTGGCGGTGGTGTTCGCCACCTCGCCGAACGCGAACCGCGTCATCACCGCCACCAGGGCGGCGGCCACGCTGTGCCCGCTGGCGTCGGCGATGAGGAAGCCGAGCTTGTCCGGGGCGGGGGTGGCGAAGTCGTAGTAGTCCCCGCCCAGGTGGTCGAGCGGCGCGTAGTGGATGGCCCACCGCAGTTCCGGCCAGTCCGGCGGGGCCTGCGGCAGCAGCAGCTTCGTCTGGAGCTTGCCGGCCGTCCGCAGGTTGTACCGGCTCTCGGAGTCGCGGGCCATGAGCTGCTCGTTCGCCGCCCGCAGGTCCGTGGTGCGCTCGCCCACTCGCCCGTTCAGGTACTCGGTCCGGCGGGCCATCAGCATCCGCGTGGACAGCAGCCCGACGATCCGCCCGAACTCCACCACCGGCAGGTGCCGCACCCGCCGCCGCTGCATCTCCGTCACCGCCTCGTCCCACCCGACGTCCGGCCCGATGGTGAGCGGGTCGGCCGTCATCCAGTCGTCCACCGGCAGCCGCCGCCAGCCGGGCGGGGCGTCGGCCACCCGCCGCAGCAGGTCGCGCTCGGTGAAGATGCCGAGCAGCCGGCCGTCGTCCTCGACCAGCACCGACCCGATCCGCTGGGCGTTCATCAGTTCCAGCACCTCGCCGATGGGGCAGCCGGGCGGCACCGCGATCGGGTTCGGCTGCATCACCTGGCGGACGGTCAGTTCGGGCGGTGTCATGGGCGGGTGCGGGCGTCCGGGGCGGGAACGGTGAAATCTTCGCGAACGCGGGGAGAAGGGCGGCCATCCGCCTTGCCACTTTGCGATCTCAAAGTGTAGTAGAATTGTCCCACTCCGCGAAGGGCACCGTGCATGACCCCGCTGATCCCGCAGGCCGCCGTCATCCCCGTCCGCGACGGTCGCGTCTGCCTGGTCACGTCCCGCAGCCGGGCGCGGTGGGTGTTCCCGAAGGGGCGGATCGAACCCCGCCAGACGGCGGCGCAGGCCGGCCTCGTCGAGGCGTGGGAGGAGGCCGGCCTGCGGGGCGACGTGGTGGGCGAGGCCGTCGGCACCTACCGGTACGAGAAGCGGGGCCGGCTGCACCACGTCACCGTCTTCGTCATGCGGGTGGACGCCGAGACCGACGACTTCCCGGAGTTCGGCCAGCGGGACCGGGAGTGGCTGACCCCGGACGCGGCCCTCGCCCGCCTGGAGGAGCCGGAGTTGAAGGACATCGTCCGCGCCGTCTTCGCGGCGGCGGTGTGAGGGTTAGTCCGGCAGCGCGGCCACTTCCCCGCCGGCGCGGCTGGCCAGCGCCGGCAGCACGTCGTTCGCCGAGTACCGCACGAACCGCACCGACCCGTCGGCGAAGGCGAAGTTGGCCCCGCCGCCGTGCGGACTCCAGTAGTGGAACGTGCCGCACGGGTCGCGGACGCCGCTGGCATCCACGAACGGCCACGCCCCCGGCCCGCACGCCGACCCGCTCACCACCGGCAGCAGGTTGTGGTCGCGGACGCCCAGGATCATCTCCGCCGACCCGGTGCCGAGTTGCCCGGTGCCGGCGTACCACCAGCCGAGTTGCAGGTCGGCGCTCGGCGGCCGCTCGCCCAGCAGCAGCGTGTTCGACAGCCCGTCCGTCACGTCCCCGAACCGCACCGCCGAGTCCTGGTGCAGCACGCCGTCCTTGGTCTTGTAGTCCCGTCCGCTGACGCCGAGGTAGCTGGTCAGGGCGACGCGGTTGTTCGTCCGCGTGGAGACCTGCGGCGAACTGACCCGCGAGTCGGCCGGGCAGCCGAACGCCTTCACCACCGCGTCCAGGCCCGGATGCGGCGGGGCGAATGGGTACGGCTGCGCCCGGAACGCCTGCCGCGTCTGGTCGTACACCGCCTGCTGCTCGACGAACGGCAACACGTCCAGCGTCCACCCGGTGTACGGCAATCTGTCCGGCGTGGCCGGCGAGCGGTGGCCGGGCGGCAGGCGGTGGAAGGCGTCGTGGTGGGCGTGCAGGGCGAGGGCGAGCTGCTTGACGCGGTTCTGGCAGTCCAGCCGGGCGGCGGACCCGCGCACCTTCTGCACCGCCGGCAGCAAGAGCGCCATCAGGATGCCGATGATGCCGATGACGACGAGCAGTTCGACCAACGTGAACGCGGGGTTACTCTTGCGGCGGGGCATCGGGAATCTCCCCTTTGACGGTGCCGGTCACGCGGACGTGGACGGTGCGGATGCCGTTGTCTTCCAGGTGGATGTCCATCTCGCCGTCGAACTTGCCCGGCTTCTTCAGGCTCAGCTCGCAGTGGTACTCGAAGGTCGCCCCGGCCGGCACGCTCACCTGATCGCGGTGCTTCGAACTGAAGCAGCAGTTCAAGCCTCACGCTTCTTGCAGGCCGATGATCCGCCGGGCCACGGTGCCGGGGTTGTGGAAGCGGATGACGACATCGTGCGTGCCCGGTTCGACGCCGGTCAGCGTGACTTCGGTCGGGTCCACCTCGAACGGCGGCTGAGGCTCGCCGGGCAAATCGCGGACGTACAGCACCCCGGCCGCGATCAGGCAGCCGAGGGCAACAACTCCGGCGATGCGGGCGAAGGAGAACATGGTGTCACGCGGTCGGAGGTACCGGCGGCGGCAATGCGACCTTCGCCCGACGCTTCAGCAACCAGCGGCACGCCAATGCGATCGCGCCGAAGCCACCTGCGCCGAGGAGAAGCCAGACGTAGGTCGGCGTGGGGCGAGATGGGGGAACGATGCCGGGCGGTTCGGGGAAGCCGAATGTAGTCAGATAGAAGTCCGCCCGGCTCCGGGTCGTTCGTCGCACGTATTCAAAATCGGTCTCTTCGATGTAGCCGGGTTTGTTCCCTTTTGGGGGCATTTCGTAACGGCTGCTCTTCGGATAACTCAGACCATCCACCTCGTACCCATAGGTGTCTTTGATCGCATATTTTCTGGTGGTTCCGGTGACTTGTTGCGACACGCAGCGCCAGTTCGAGTGTGGGTCGAGTTCACAATCGTTGTGCAGCGTCTCTTTATTTGGAGGATTGAACATAACGGTAGTGTGGTATTCAGCACGAATCCGGTTCGTTCCCGGAACCGCCTCCAATCGGATGAGGCGGCCCCCTTCCTTTCCGGCAATGGCATCAAGTAGAGAGATCAACGCAACTATTGGGCGAATCGCAGCGGAGGATCGGATCTGGTCCGTGAACGCCAATTCGGGCAACTCGGCCATCTGGTCGAGGAAGTGGCTGGCCGTCGGATCTTTGCGACGCAGGACGAACGAGTAGCGTTCGTTCCTACAGAGAAGTTTGCACATCGGACGCCGCTTTGGGTCGGGGAACACGATGTCCATCTGGTCGAGCATCGAATCGCCGAGCGTGACCTGCAACTCGATCGTGGTGAATTCGAGGGTCGCTTGGGTAGCATCCCCACGGAATTGCAGGCCGCGGCACAATTGACGGGATTCAATCCCGTTCTCCGCCCGTTGGTAACGGGCCAGGGCTTCGGCTCCTTCCGTTTTTACCCGCTGGAGCCACGTCGCATCGATCCGTGGTGGGTCGCCCGCGAGTGCGCCACCCACTACAAGAAGTAGGCCACCGAAAGCTCGCCAAAGCGAACTCGTAGTCATGAGAAGGCCTCTGGACCGCAGACAAGTCAGGAGGGAAGGCGGCTAACCGACAGGCGGAGTGAACGCTAGAGCGGGCACCGACTCCCGATGCGGATTTTTGCCGCTGCCGCTCCTAAGGGCACTTGCAATTGCCGTCGGTTTCAGGGTTCGCTCCGGTTATCGTCCATCTACAGTTACAGACGCCAGCGGGATCAGCATTAGTACACGCACTCGCGGAACACATGCCCCTGGTGTTAGCGGTCGCGCAAGTATCGTTCAGTTTCGCAGGACACGTAGCTAGGTATCTCGATGTATCGGTATCCGCCCGCGCCTCGCCGATGGGGGCGGCCAGCACCGCGAGGCAGAGGCAGACGGCGGCGAGGATCGAGGAGAAGTAGCCAGTCGCGTTGAGGAGTCGGGCCATGGTCAGAACCTCCGTTGGGGTGAGACGCGCCCTGACGGGTGCGCTCGTTGGGGAAGATGCCGCTCCCTTGCGGTCGCGGCTCGCAAGAACGCCATCATTCCACCAGAACGCCGGCGGTGAGCCGCAGGCGGGGGTGTTTCGGGCAGTCGGTCAGGAACTCGACCGTGCGGGTCAGGTTGCCGGGCGTGCCGGCCGGGATTTTCAGGCGGACGCGGACTTCGACACCGCCGTTCGGCGGAATGGTGATCGGCAAGTCTTCGGTGGCGAGGCAGGAGCAATCGGAAGTGCCGCCGATCAGCCGCAGCGGGGCGTCGGTCCAGTTCCGCACGGTCGCGGTGGTGGTTCGCACGTCACCAGCGGTGCCGGTTTCAAAATTCAAGTGGCTCGTGGTCGTCAGCGTTTGGCCGCGGAGCTTGGCGACCGCCGCCTCGGCCGATCCGAACAGCAGCAGACTCGCGGCGAACAACACCGCCAGCACCGCGCCCACGCCACCGACCCAGCGAAGCCCCACGGTACCGCTCGGCTCCGGGTTCGGCCGGGCCACCGCCAGCAGCGCGACGACCACGACATCGACGCCGAACGCCACCCACGGGCTGGCTTCGATGACGCCGAAGCAACCGCACTTCGCCTGCCCGATGACGCCGAGGTAGCCGCTGACGCCCGCGAACGCGGTGAAGGTGAGCATCGCCAGCAGCCACGACAGCCGGCGGGCCGTGCCGCTGACGAGCCAGACGCCGAGGAACAGTTCCCAGCCGACGGCGGCGGTTTGCACGGACGGCGACAGCAGCCAGCCGTATTGGGCGAAGGGGGACACGTTCCACCCGTACAACTTCAACCCGGCCGCCGTGAGCAGCAGCAACCCGACGCTAACGGCAACGATGTGCGCCGTGGTATCGCGCCGCGTTGCGGGGATGTGTGGGGAAGTGGTCATGTCCGTCGCTCTTGAGGGAGCCACTGGAGGACTTGAGGTATGGTCCTTGACCCGGCCAAGGCTGTCAAACTTATTCCGGGAAAGATTTCCCCGTTTCGTTACACAGCTACCGACCTCGCAATTCCGGCGCGAGTGTCGCTATCATTTCCCCTGTCCCACATCCGCGATCCCTCGGAGGGTCTCCCATGACGATCCGTCTGGCTCTGCTCGCCGCCACCGTCGCTTGCGCTTCCGGCTCCGTTCGCGGCGACGACTGGCCGCACTGGATGGGGCCGAAGCGGGACAACACCTGGAACGAGGCCGGCATCCTGGAGAAGTTCCCGGCTGGCGGGCCGAAGAAGGTGTGGTCGTTCCCCGTCGCCGGCGGGTACGCCGGGCCGGCCGTCGTCGGCGACATGGTGTACGTCACCGACTACCTGACCAAGGACAAGGTGCCGGAAGGGAACTGGGACCTGGCCGAGCAGACCGGCATCGAGCGGGTGTTCGCCGTGAGCGCCAAGACCGGCAAGGAGGTTTGGAAGCACGAGTACGCGGTGAAGTACAAGGTGTCGTACCCGGCCGGCCCCCGCTGCACCCCGGCCGTGGACGGCGAAGTCGTCTACACCCTCGGCACGATGGGCGACCTGCACGCCTTCAACAAGGCCGACGGCAAGGTGATCTGGAAGAAGAACCTGAAGGACGAGTACAAGGTGACGAACATGGCCATCTGGGGGTACGCGGCGCACCCGCTGGTGGACGGCAAGAAGCTGATCGTCGTCGCCGGCGGCACGGACAGCCAGATCGTCGCGCTGGACAAGGCCACCGGCAAGGAGCTGTGGAAGGCGGAGAACGGCACCGACGAGGGCTTCGGGTACGTGCCGCCGAGCATCGTCGAGTACGCCGGCAAGCGGCAACTGCTGACCGTCGTGCCGAACGCCATCCGCGCGCTCGATCCGGAAACCGGCAAGCGCATCTGGGCCACCCCGTACAGCGCCGACAACGGGTCGGTCATCATGACGCCGGTGCTGAGCGGCGACTACCTGTTCTTCGGCGGGTGGAACTACAAGAACCTGCTGGTGAAGCTGGACAAGACGAAGGCGGACGCGGTGACGGTGGTGTTCAAGGACGACAAGAAGAAGGGGATTCACGCGGTGAACGTGCAGCCGTTTTACATGGACGGGACGATGTACGGGCACGACCAGGACGGCAAGCTGATGGCCGTCGAGGTGGCCACCGGCAAGCGGCTGTGGGAGACGGACGCGGTGATCGGGTACGCCAAGGGGTCGGACACGTCGTTCATCGTCAAGAACGGCGACCGCTTCTTCTTCTTCGCCGAGACCGGCGACCTGGTCATCGGCAAGCTGAGCAAGGAGAAGTACGAGGAGATCGACCGGGCGAAGAAGGTGATCGAGCCGACGGACGCCGGCGGCGGCCGCAAGGTGGTGTGGTGCCAGCCGGCGTTCGCCAACAAGACGATGTACGTCCGCAACGGCAAGGAGCTGGTGGCGATCGACCTGGCGAAGTGATGTCTCTCTGGCGCTCCCGTTGGTCGCGGCGATGACGGTCCCATCGCCGCGGCGATGACGCGAGCGGGTTGGTTTACGACAGCACCCCCCGCACCACTTCGCCGTGGACGTTGGTCAGGCGGCGGTGGATGCCGTTGTGGTAGAAGGTCAGTCTCTCGTGATCGAGGCCGAGCAGGTGCAGCAGCGTGGCGTGGAAGTCATACCACTGGACCGGGTGTTCGGTCGCCTTCCAGCCCACCTCGTCCGTCGCTCCATAGGCGGTGCCGGCCTTCAACCCGGCTCCGGCCAGCCAGACGCTGAACCCGTACTTGTTGTGGTCGCGGCCGGTGCCGACGGCGGTGCCGGCCGCCTGGCTGAACGGCGTGCGGCCGAACTCGGTGGTGAACAGCACGAGCGTGTCCGTCAGCATCCCCGTGCGGGCGAGGTCGTCGAGTAGCCCGGCGATGGGCTTGTCGATGCGGGCGGCTTCCAGGGTGTGGTTCTCCTTCACGTTCTCGTGCGCGTCCCAACTGACGCGGGGCGCGCCGGCGACCGGGCCGCCGCTGAACAGTTGCACGAACCGCACGCCCCGTTCGAGCATTCGGCGGGCGAGCAGGCAGTTGCGGCCGAACGGCGCGGTGGTCTTGTCGTCCAGGCCGTACAGCGCGTGCGTGGCCTTGGTTTCCTTGGAAATGTCGGCGACGACGGGCACGGCGAGCTGCATCTTCGCGGCCAGCTCGTAGCTCCGCATCCGGGCCGTCAGCAGCGGTTCGTCGCCGGTGCGGGCGCGGTGCAGCTCGTTCACCTTGGCCAGCAGCGCCCGGCTGTCGGCGTCGGCGGCCGCGGCGATCCTCTCCTTCGGGAACAGGTCGCGGACGGGCACGGCCCCGGTGCCGAAGACGGTGCCCTGGTGTTCCGCCGGCAGGAACCCGCTGCTCCAGATGCTGGCCCCGCCGTTGGGCAGGCCGCGCGGGTCGGGCAGCACGACGTAGGCCGGCAGGTCGTCGGTCTCGCACCCCAAGCCGTAGCTGGCCCAGGCCCCGACCGACGGGAACCCGCTGAACTGGAAGCCGCTGTTTTGCAGGTACAGGGCCGGCGTGTGGTTCGCCGAGTCCGCCGCCATCGACCGAATGACGGTGAGTTTGTCGGCCTGCCCGGCGATGTGTGGAAACAGGTCCGAGACTTCGAGGCCGGACTTGCCGCGCGGCTTGAACGCCCAGTCCGGCTTGCGGAGCAGCCCGACCTGGCCGAAGAAGATGTCGGGCATCTCCTTCGCGCCCAGCGATTTGCCGTGCCGCTTCACCAACTCCGGCTTCGGGTCGAACGAGTCGATGTGGCTGAGGCCGCCGATCAGGCAGATGTGGATGACCCGCTTGGCCTTCGCCGCGTGGTGCGGCGTCGGCGCGGCGGAGCCGTCGCGGGCGAGCAGGTGCAGGAACGCCGCCGCGCCCAATCCGGAGGCGGCGAACGAGAGGAAATCGCGGCGGGTAGGCATCCCGAGCTCCGGTTGCGGCACGAAGAGAAGACTAACCACAGAGACACAGAGACACAGAGATGATAAGAGAGAATGCACTCATCAAAGATACTCCTCCTCTCTTCTGTTCTTCTCTGTGCCTCTGTGTCTCTGTGGTTAGTCGGAATTCTGATCCGAGTCCTACTCGATCACGACGAACTCGTTGGCGTTGAACAGCACCCGCGCGAGGGCCGGGAGGCCGTGCTTCACCACCAGCGCGGCGGACAGTTTCGCCTCGTCGGCGGTGGGCGTGCGCCCGAACGCGAGGCGGTACATCTCGGCGATTCGCGCGTCGTCGGTGGCGTGCGTTTTCGTCACCCGCTCGGCCGAGTCCTTCGCCAGCCGTAGCACGAGGTCGTTGTTCCACAGGGCGAGCGCTTGCAGCGGGGTCGTCGTCACCTGCCGGCGCGGGGTGGCGGCGGACGGGTCCGGGCAGTCGAACGTTTCCAGCACCGCGCTGCGTTCCCCGCGCGGGCTGAAGCGGTAGATCGTCCGGCGGTCGAACTCCGGGCCGCTGCGGTCGAGCGGTTCGTAGAAGGTGGTGCCGGCGTCGCCGTAGGTGCGAACGTCGTGGAAGCCCGGCCCGCCGGCGGCACGGTTCAGCTTGCCGGCCACCTCGAGCATCGCGTCGCGGAGCGATTCGGCGTCCAGGCGGGTCGGCGACTTCCGCCACAGCAGCCGGTTCTCGGCGTCGAGTTTCCGCGCGTCGGCGTTCGGCGTGGACGCCTGTCGGTACGCGGCCGTTGTGACGATGAGCTTGTGGATTGCCTTCAGGCTGAACTTGTTGCGGAGTAACTCGGACGCGAGGAAATCCAGCAGTTCCGGGTGGCTCGGTTTGCCGCCGTTGTTGCCGAAGTCGCTCGGCGTCTCGACGAGGCCGACGCCGAAGTGGTGGTGCCAGAGGCGGTTGACGATGACGCGGGCGAACAGCGGGTTGTCGGCCCGCGCGACCCACTCGGCGAGCGCCTTGCGCCGTTCGCCTTCGCCGCCGTCGGCCTTGAGTTTGAAGTCCGCGTCCCCCGGCACGGCGGCCACGCCGCCCGCCGTTACTTCGGCGTGCTTCTTCTCCACGTCGCCGCGCTTCAGCAGGAACGTCGCGTCCGGTTGGCGACCGACGACGGCGAACGCCTTCTCCGGCACCAGCGGCGGCGGCAGTTTGGCAAGGAGTTGTTTCCGTTCCGCCAACCACGTCTCGCGGTCGGCCCGCTCGCCGTCGGTCAGTGCCGTCAGCAGCTTCTCGGTCGAAACGCCATCCGCGTTCGGCCCGGCGGCGAATGACGCGGCCACCTCCTCGGCGGTCAACGCGCGGTCGTACAGCCGGGCCTCGTCGAGTTCGCCGTGGAACTGTCCGTTTCCGCTGCCGGTGTGCCGCAGGCCGAACAGGATGCGCGCTTCGCCGGCCTTGAATGACACCGGCTTGTCACCGGCGGTGTATGCCTCGCCGTGGGGTGTGCCGTTGCGGTAGGCCGCGATTTTGCCGTCGGCGGAGTACGTCAGCGCGAGGTGAACCAGCCCGGTGGCGTCGGTCTCGTCCGGCCCGTTCAACGGCTTCGTGCGGCGGAAGAACTCGCTGCCGGCCATCCACCGCTTCGGCTGGTTCTCGGCGAACACGACGCTGTCGAACACCGTCCCGGTGTTCGTCTCGACGGTCATGACCCCGCCGCCGCGCTGGTCGAGGGTGCCGAGTTGCACCCACACTTCCAGCGTCTTCGCGGTCAGGTCGGCCGTCAGCGGCAGCGACACCGCGACCGCCGACTTGCCGTCGAGGATCAGCCGGCCGCGCGCGACCGTCGCGCCGTCTTTGATGTCGGCCGTCATCCCGCCGACGGAATCGCTGCCGTCTTTCTCGAACGACCAGCGGGCGACGGGCTTCACCGCCAGCGCGGGTTTGTCGATCTTCAATCGCTTGCGTGCTTCGGCGTCGAACGCGGCGAGTTTGCGGTCGAGTTCGCGGAGGCCCAACTTCAACCCGAGTTCGTGCTTCCACCGCTCCGGGCTGGGCTTCGCAACGACGGCGCGCTCGCCGTGCGTCACCCCGCCGAGCGCCGCCGCCAGGCGGTAGTAGTCGGTCTGCGAGATGGGGTCGAACTTGTGGTCGTGGCACCGCGCGCACTGCACGCTGACTCCCAAAAAGGTCTGCCCGACGCCGGCGATGATGTCTTCGAGTTCGTCCTGCCGGGCGGTGTCGTTGGCCTTCTTGTTCGACCCCAGCACCGTGTTGTGGATGCCGGCCACGAGCAGCCCCGTCGCCTTCGCCGAGTTCGGTTCATTCGGTTCCAGCACGTCGCCGGCGATCTGCAATTTGGCGAAGCGGTCGTAGGGCATGTCGTCGTTGAGGGCGCGAATCACCCAGTCGCGGTAGTGCCAGGCGGTCGGGCGTGGGGCGTTGCGCTCGAAGCCGTCGCTCTCGCCGTA
The DNA here is from genome assembly GCA_043738505.1 of Fimbriiglobus sp. Classification (GTDB taxonomy): domain Bacteria; phylum Planctomycetota; class Planctomycetia; order Gemmatales; family Gemmataceae; genus JALHQU01. The sequence goes on from JAYUFU010000454.1 coordinate 28,302, forward strand.
GCGCACGAGGTCGAGCCAGTGCCGCGCCCACCGTTCGCCGAAGTGCGGGCTGGCGAGCAGGTCGTCCACCAGCTTCTCGTATGCGGCGTCGGTCGGGTCCTTGGCGAACGCTTCGAGGACGGCCGGCGGCGGGGGCAGGCCGATGAGGTCGAAGTACAGCCGGCGGACCTGCGTTCGCGCGTCGGCCGGTTTGCTGAACGCCAGCTTCTTCTCGGCCAGCTTCGCCAGCAGGAAGCGGTCGATGGGCGTCGCCCCGGCGTTCGCCGGCACCGTCACGGGTGTGACGGGCTTGAGCGACCACAGCGTCGGCTCCGCGCCGAAAGCAACGGCGGGGAGCAGCAGAAGCGCGAGCGGGAGAGTTCGAGTCATACCGACGAGTGTATCCGAGCAGCTTGGCGGGAGGAAAGGACCATCTGGTCTTCGCGGCGACTTCAGGAGCCGCGCCAGCCACTCACGGTGCCGCGGCCCGCACCACGATCCTCCCCGATTGCTCGCCGCCGATCCGCGTCAGTTCCTTCCGCAGCCAGTCCGAGAACCACTCGGCTCCCAG